>NZ_JBTJER020000051.1:0-215 GCF_054456695.2 Leucobacter faecis | reverse complement strand
GTCACCTATGTTGAAGAACTCACGCGCATGCAACGGCGCATCGACCGCGACCGCATGGACGAATACGCCCGCCTCGTTGCGGTCGCGTTACATGACCGCTCCCCCGCCCAGCTCGGGCTGCGTTGCCTCCGGGCAGAGCTCGCGGCCGCGCTACACGTGAGTGAACACGCGGTCGAACGTGAACTCGACCTCGCCCACACCCTCGCCACCCGCTA
>NZ_JBTJER020000050.1:0-222 GCF_054456695.2 Leucobacter faecis | reverse complement strand
CGCCACCGCCCACACCGACCTGGCCGGCCGCCACACCATACCGGGATCCCACCACCTCGGCCCCCGCACCTCGGGCAACCCCGCCACCATGCGCACATGCCAGCCACCCGCCTCCACACTGCGGTGATGCCACCAACACAACAAAACGCCATTCTCCGTCGTCGTCTTACCACCTGCCGCCCACCCCGTCACATGATGCACCTCACACCACGCCCCCGGCAC
>NZ_JBTJER020000049.1:0-259 GCF_054456695.2 Leucobacter faecis | reverse complement strand
CCGCCGGCCTTGTCACCTTTTGTGGATGTTCCGAAGACGCACAAGTTCTACAAGGAAATTTCGTGGATGAGAGCTAAGGGGATTACTACGGGAAACTCGGCTGGACAATTTCAGCCGAGTACTGCGGTAACGCGCGAGGCCATGTCCGCATTCTTATACCGCTTCGCAAACAAGCCGACCTTCACTCCGCCGGCCTTGTCACCTTTTGTGGATGTTCCGAAGACGCACAAGTTCTACAAGGAAATTTCGTGGATGAGAG
>NZ_JBTJER020000048.1:0-268 GCF_054456695.2 Leucobacter faecis | reverse complement strand
GAACAACGGCTCTACAACGGGGCCCAACGCATCGCCCTCGCCACCCGTGATGGCGGGTGTCGCTGGCCGGGCTGTGATCGACCCTCTTCTTACTGCGAAGCGCACCATATTGACCACTGGCATTCCGACCAGGGCCGCACCGACATCGATCGAGGGATCGCTCTGTGCAAGTTATGCCGACGTCGGCATAAGGCGCATTATGACGACCGGCGGATTATGCCGACCAGGGACACAATGAGCCCGTAAACACTGGGCTCCACGATCCCTG
>NZ_JBTJER020000047.1:0-273 GCF_054456695.2 Leucobacter faecis | reverse complement strand
GTTCAGCGAGTTTTTGTGGTGGCGCCAAGCGAGTACGGAAGCAGACCGCCCAAAACCAGCAGACACCACCCCAGCAGGCACAGCCACAGGCCCCAAGCGCGAGGTGAGGTTCGTGACTGCCGACGACACCGACAGCACCGACAGCACCGACGGCAATGACGCAGGCACGGGCGATGAGGCTCGCAGCAGCGAAGCCACCGACTGCAGAGCCTGGCACAGCGGGTTCACGGTACGCGACCGGCTCACCGCCCTCGAGAAGCACGCCATCACCTG
>NZ_JBTJER020000046.1:0-273 GCF_054456695.2 Leucobacter faecis | reverse complement strand
GTTCAGCGAGTTTTTGTGGTGGCGCCAAGCGAGTACGGAAGCAGACCGCCCAAAACCAGCAGACACCACCCCAGCAGACACCACAGCACCCAAGCGCGAGGTGAGGTTCGTGACTGCCGACGACACCGACAGCACCGACGGCAATGACGCAGGCACGGGCGATGAGGCTCGCAGCAGCGAAGCGACCGGCGACGAAGCGACCGACTGCAGAGCCTGGCACAGCGGGTTCACGGTACGCGACCGGCTCACCGCCCTCGAGAAGCACGCCATCAC
>NZ_JBTJER020000045.1:0-279 GCF_054456695.2 Leucobacter faecis | reverse complement strand
GCAGACCCTATGAGTGTGGGGTTTATAAATAATCGATTACAAGCCTTGTAAGGCCAGAGCCCCACGGTGAAAATACGTGGATCACCCCAAGAGTGGCTTGGAGTGCCGACAGTCAACGGAGGCCCTGGTGTTTACAGATCGTACTTGTATTGGTCTAGACGTGCACGCTCGAAGTATTCACGCCTACGCAATTTCTCCCCGCGGAGACATTCATCACAGCGCACTGACCGCATCTACCGACGCGGTCCTGACCTGGATCTCAGAGATCACCCAACCAAC
>NZ_JBTJER020000044.1:0-286 GCF_054456695.2 Leucobacter faecis | reverse complement strand
AACGTACGGTCGATCCCACCCCCACCACCAACACGTGTGATAAGCGTGAGCCCGAAAACACAGACACCCACACACCAAAAGGCGTGTAGCCGGCTGGGCCTTCAGGACCCAATAGTATGCACCAAAAAGCAAGCCACCATCCACAACCCCACACTTTCCCACCAACCCAAAGGTCAGCGTACTCATCCAAGACTGCGCACGATCACTCAATGTCAAATGTTCCACCCATGAGCACCCAGGAAGAAACATTCGTTCTTCATCTGGGCAATCTGCAACAGACAATGCT
>NZ_JBTJER020000043.1:0-311 GCF_054456695.2 Leucobacter faecis | reverse complement strand
GCGAAGAACCCACTGGGTACCTGCGCTGCTTTGCTGCCGTCGCTCACATCAAGCTCGGTGTACGGGTTACCGTTGAGGAGCAGCTCGGCGAGGGTGTCGGCGCGCACCTCGTCGAGGGTGCGCGCTGGTGCCACTTGATCGGCCAGGCTCGGCGCCGGCTCTGCCGCCTGGTCTGCCTGGCCCGCCTGGCTGGCCTCGCCTGCCTGCTCAGCCGCTTGGGGGGCAGCAGCCCGGGCGGCGGCCTCGCGGGCGGCGTCTTCACGTGCGGCGGCCTGCCGTTCAGCCTCGACCGTGACGACCTCGACGGTCCA
>NZ_JBTJER020000042.1:0-329 GCF_054456695.2 Leucobacter faecis | reverse complement strand
ACCATCGGCGCAGTCAGTCTTAGCTTCCGGGTTCGGAATGTGACCGGGCGTTTCCCTGACGCTATAACCACCGTAACGTTGGTATAAGCCTATCAAAGATTTGGGACGCCGCTGACCACACGGCTCCCTGATTCGCTCCGCCGCCGGCTAGGTGAGGTGAAGTGGATCCTGCGACTCCTTCGTCGCGCAGGATGAGATGTGGGGGTCGACGCGCAGGATGACGTCGGGGCCGACGTGCAGGATAGCGTGCGTGCCCTTTTGGGCATAAAAAAAGGGGGCTGGTTCACACAATTGTGAACCAACCCCCACTAAAAGATGTCCGGCGGTGA
>NZ_JBTJER020000041.1:0-345 GCF_054456695.2 Leucobacter faecis | reverse complement strand
GTCATCCTGATATGGAGATCGATTTGTCAAGTGGGCAGGGGAAAACGCCGCCAGACTGGCTGCCTAGCGGCGTTTCATCGTTCATCGATTCCCGGGGCGGGTGCGGCGTGTCTTGTGACGCGTAGTCAGTCTGATATGCGCGGGTTGGTTACCGCAGGACCCTGTTCCGGTGAGAGCAATCGAGCTGGTCTGCGATCGAGCGTGGCCGTCGTGAAACGGGTACTCACAGGATGTTCGCTGGTTTGCTCCTTACGCTGCATGCGTTCCACCCGCGGGGCGATGAACGAGCTTTCAAAGGTCACTCCATAACGGCCAATGACCAACACCATCCCGCGAGTTCGCGGG
>NZ_JBTJER020000040.1:0-350 GCF_054456695.2 Leucobacter faecis | reverse complement strand
CGGTAGCTATCGACCGTGAGAATGTCACCGACGGTGGTGTTGCCGCTGTTCACGGTGCCGCAGCTACCGCAGATCGTTGTATCCGTGGGGCCGGTGCCGGTCTGGCCGGTGGACTGGCCGCTGGTCTGGCCGGTGGTGCTCTCGCCGCTGGCCTGGCCGGTACTGCCGGACAAGCCTGTGTCGGCCCCTGCTCCGGTGCCCGTGTCGGTGTTGGTGTTGGCGTTGGAGCCTGTTCCGGTGCCGTCGGTGACGGTGATGATGTCCCAGCTGGGGGTGTCGTGCAGGATTCTTACCGCGGTGTCGGTGTCGATGGGGCCGACTCCCACGAGCTCGGGCTGGAACCCGCGCGT
>NZ_JBTJER020000039.1:0-383 GCF_054456695.2 Leucobacter faecis | reverse complement strand
GTCGGGCTCTTCCACGTCACCGTGCCCGTGCGGTCTTGCACGGGCCGCCAATCCGTGCCGTGTTTCAAGGAATGGTGCGCTTTGCACAGCAGTTGTAAATTAGTTGTGGTGGTGGGACCGCCGTGTTCCCACGCGATCGTGTGGTCCATGTCGCAGGTTATGGGGAGCCGGGTGCAGCCCGGAAACCTGCACCTGCGGTCTCTCGCCCACAACAGGTTGCGCATCGCCCTCGTCGGTTTATAGCGGTCGACGCACAGCACGTTACCGTACTCGTCTTCGTCCACGCGTGAGACGTTGCGGGAGAGAGCAAGCATGTCGTGCGCGATCTGCGAAGCGATCGGCCCGTACCCCACGAGTTCACACACCTGCCGCGGGGATGCGGC
>NZ_JBTJER020000038.1:0-385 GCF_054456695.2 Leucobacter faecis | reverse complement strand
CCGCGGTAAGAATCCTGCACGACACTCCCAGCTGGGACATCATCACCGTCACCGACGGCACCGGAACAGGGACCAGCCTCGACACTGACACGGGCACCGGAGCAGGGGCCGACACAGGCTTGCCCGGCACTACCTGCCAGGCCAGCGGCCAGTCCACCGGCGAGACCAGCACCGGTGCGACCGACACGACGATCTGCGGCAGCTGCGGCACCGTGAACAGCGGCAACACCACCGTCGGTGACATTCTCACGGTCGATAGTTACCGGGTGCCCGCCCACCTGAAACGGAATTTGGCGGCGCGAGACACATCTTGCCGGTTCCCGGGGTGTACTCTGCCGATTTACCGGTGCGACATCGACCACACGGTCGCCGCAGAAGACGGCGG
>NZ_JBTJER020000037.1:0-400 GCF_054456695.2 Leucobacter faecis | reverse complement strand
CCGTCGAGACGCGGGAAGCTGGTGTTTACAAGGCCAATGCGCCCCGAGTCGGCATAATCCACCGGTCGTCATAATGCAAGTTATGCCGACGTCGGCATAAGGCGCAGAGGGCGATCCCTCGATCGATGTCGGTGCGGCCCTGGTCGGAGTGCCAGTGGTCAATATGGTGCGCTTCGCAGTACGAAGAGGGTCGATCACAGCCCGGCCAACGACACCCGCCATCACGGGCGGCGAGGGCAATGCGTTGCGCCCCGTTGTAGAGCCGCTGCTCGCGCCCCACGTCGAGGGGGTTGTAGTCTTCGTCGACCGTGACGTACACGACACCGGCGTTGCAGCGCTGCTTGGCGACGACCGCGTCAGAAGTGATGGTGAGGCCGTCTTCGTACCAGGCGACCACCCC
>NZ_JBTJER020000036.1:0-456 GCF_054456695.2 Leucobacter faecis | reverse complement strand
TGGACCGTCGAGGTCGTCACGGTCGAGGCTGAACGGCAGGCCGCCGCACGTGAAGACGCCGCCCGCGAGGCCGCCGCGCGCGAAGCATCCGCGCGGGCTGCTGCCACCCAAGCGGCTGAGCAGACGGGCGAGGCTGACCAAGCAGGCCAGGCGACAGAGCCGGCGCCGAGCCTGGCCGATCAAGTGGCACCAGCGCGCACCCTCGACGAGGTACGCGCCGACACCCTCGCCGAGCTGCTCCTCAACGGCAACCCGTACACCGAGCTTGATGTGAACGACGGCAGCAAAGCAGCGCAGGTGCCCAGTGGGTTCTTCGCGCACGTGCAGGTGCTGGTGCCCATCGCCTCGATCCCGGCCACCACAGACCTCACCACCGACGCCAGCGCCGCATCCCCGCGGCAGGTGTGTGAACTCGTGGGGTACGGGCCGATCGCTTCGCAGATCGCGCACGACATG
>NZ_JBTJER020000035.1:0-529 GCF_054456695.2 Leucobacter faecis | reverse complement strand
CCCGCGGGGCGATGAACGAGCTTTCAAAGGTCACTCCATAACGGCCAATGACCAACACCATCCCGCGAGTTCGCGGGCTACGGCCGTGTTCGCGGTCGTATGCTTTTTCTTGTGCGCTACCAGCACTTCCCAACGGTGGTGCAGGCGACGGTTGCCCGCGTCACCGCGGGCTGCTATTCGCGCGGGCACACGCTCCCAGCGGGCGCGTAATGCGACGCTGGGGGTGTAGGTGGACTTGTGGTGCCAAGCCGATTCGATCAGCAGCCTTCGGGCGTGCGTGTTCCCGGTCTTCGTGATTGCGCCCAGTGAACGGGTCTGGCCCGAGGAATGCTCCGAGGGCACCAATCCCAAGAAAGAAGCGATCGTGCGCCCGGTGAATCGATGCCAGTCCCCGATCTCTACCGCGAGCGCGAACGCGGTGAGCACAGACACCCCTCGGAGCGTCGCGAGCCGGTTGGTGACCTCGCTGAACTCGCTCGTGGCCGCTGACTCCAGAATCGACGCATCCAACCGGTCCTTACGTGCTAAC
>NZ_JBTJER020000034.1:0-600 GCF_054456695.2 Leucobacter faecis | reverse complement strand
CGCCCTATTCAGACTCGCTTTCGCTACGGCTACCCCACACGGGTTAACCTCGCCACATATCGCTAACTCGCAGGCTCATTCTTCAAAAGGCACGCCATCACATGAACAAGCATGCTCTGACGGTTTGTAAGCAAACGGTTTCAGGTACTATTTCACTCCCCTCCCGGGGTACTTTTCACCTTTCCCTCACGGTACTAGTCCGCTATCGGTCATCTGGAAGTATTTAGGCTTATCAGGTGGTCCTGACAGATTCACACGGGATTTCTCGGGCCCCGTGCTACTTGGGATCCACACCACGCGGTAAAACCATTTCAGATACGGGACTCTCACCCACTCCGGTCCGCCGTTCCAAGCGGTTCTCCTATAGCTTCACTCTCACGTCCGAGAGGTAGTAGCCTCTCGAGGCATGTCCCACAACCCCACACGTGCAACCCCTACTAGGTATCACACACGCATGGTTTAGCCTCATCCGGGTTCGCTCGCCACTACTACCGGAATCACTGTTGTTTTCTCTTCCTGGGGGTACTGAGATGTTTCACTTCCCCCCGTTCCCTCTACCCGCCCTATATATTCAGGCGGGAGTCACCAAGTACGCACGCG
>NZ_JBTJER020000033.1:0-607 GCF_054456695.2 Leucobacter faecis | reverse complement strand
TGTTGGTGACCTCGCTGAACTCGCTCGTGGCCGCTGACTCCAGAATCGACGCATCCAACCGGTCCTTACGTGCTAACGCTTGTGTGACCGCGTCGTAGCCGGCATCAAACGCGGCCAGCGTGCCTGTCCCCGCCTCGGCAAAGAACTCTTTCCGTTGTCGTCGGAGCCACAAGTCGTGCGTCTTTGTCCACGCCGTCTTGCCCGTCGGATAGACGAGGCCATAACGCAGCAGTAGCTTGGAAAGGCGGTGGCGGGCTGCCATCAAATCTCGTCGGGCATCATCTCGGGCACGTACGAGGTCACGTGCCGCTTCTTCCGCCAGAGTGGGCACACGAACGGCGGTGAGCTCGTCCATACGCAGGAGCCGCGCCAAGAGCAGCGCGTCACGGGCATCTGTTTTGATGCGGTCGCCTGAGGGGCGCAGGAGCTTGGACGGGGCGGCTACCACCACATCGATTTCAGCAGCGGTGAGTGCTCGTGCCAGGGTGAACCCGGTGGGTCCAGCCTCATATGCCACCGCGATGTCATCGGTTGGTTGGGTGATCTCTGAGATCCAGGTCAGGACCGCGTCGGTAGATGCGGTCAGTGCGCTGTGATGAATGTCTCC
>NZ_JBTJER020000032.1:0-669 GCF_054456695.2 Leucobacter faecis | reverse complement strand
ACCACCCACGTCATCCTGCACACACCACCCAGGTCATCCTGTGCACACCACCCACGTCATCCTGCGCAAACCACCCACGTCATCCTGCACACACCACCCACGTCATCCTGCACACACCACCCACGTCATCCTGCACACACCACCCACGTCATCCTGCACACACCACCCATGTCATCCTGCACACACCATCCACGTCATCCTGCACACACTACCCATGTCATCCTGCGGGAGCTTGCGACTCGCAGGATCCAGCCTGTGCGCGATGCGGTCTAATGTTCCAACGTGTCTGCAAGCCTGTTCGCGTCTACGCGAAGCCGTTGGATTTTATGAAAGCTCGCTGCTCGGCTGGCTTGAACCGTCTAGCGCGTGGGGCGCCAGCTCGCATCGCGTAGGTGATGGGAAGTGGTGTCGCGAGCTCGGTCTGCGCAAGCTCGAAAGTGCGTGCTGCCGCGCGGGTCGTAACTGCTGCCCCGAGCTCAGGTCGCCCAGTCACGTCTGGTGGGGTAGGTGGTGCTGTTGTTGCTGGTGTTGCTGGTTCGCCGAGAGGAATGGGCGCAGCTGTCCCCTCAGGTCCGGGTGGTGGATGGAGCATGAAGGGGCCGCGCCCGTCGCGGGTGATCTTCCATCCGTAGTTGTGGAGCTGCAAATGGTGGGTGGCGCATTATGACG
>NZ_JBTJER020000031.1:0-792 GCF_054456695.2 Leucobacter faecis | reverse complement strand
CACTAGCGTGCCAGCTTCACAGTCTCCCACCTATCCTACACAAGCCACACCGAACACCAATACCAAGCTGTAGTAAAGGTCACGGGGTCTTTCCGTCCTTCTGCGCGTAACGAGCATCTTTACTCGTACTGCAATTTCGCCGAGTTCACGGTGGAGACAGCTGGGGAATCGTTACGCCATTCGTGCAGGTCGGAACTTACCCGACAAGGAATTTCGCTACCTTAGGATGGTTATAGTTACCACCGCCGTTTACTGGGGCTTAAATTCAAAGCTTCGACACCAAAGCGTCTAACCTCTCCTCTTAACCTTCCAGCACCGGGCAGGCGTCAGTCCGTATACATCCACTTGCGTGTTAGCACGGACCTGTGTTTTTAGTAAACAGTCGTTCCCCACTGGTCTCTGCGGCCACCACACCCTTTCCCAAGCAAGTTGGTATAAGTGGATGGCCCCCCTTCTCCCGAAGTTACGGGGGCATTTTGCCGAGTTCCTTCACCATGATTATCTCGATCTCCTGAGTATTCTCTACCTGACCACCTGAGTCGGTTTGGGGTACGGGCAACAGCAAACCTCACGTCGATGCTTTTCTCGGCAGCATAGGATCACCTGCTTCCCCAAAACGGGTCCGCATCGTATCTCACCCTTCACACCACAATCTATTAAAAAGCGGCAGGCTACATACTTACACCGGGACAACCATCGCCCGGCACAGGCTACCTTCCTGCGTCACACCACACGCTCACCACCCTGACATCGGGTTCGCAGCCGCCACCCACACATCACCCGAAGGATCCG
>NZ_JBTJER020000030.1:0-825 GCF_054456695.2 Leucobacter faecis | reverse complement strand
TAAGCATTGGTTTGCTTAGCACTATCAGTTAGGTCTTTGACGGTTTACCGCCGGTACGGGAATATCAACCCGTTGTCCATCGACTACGCCTGTCGGCCTCGCCTTAGGTCCCGACTTACCCAGGGAAGATTAGCTTGACCCTGGAACCCTTGGTCTTCCGGAGGACGGGTTTCTCACCCGTCTTTCGCTACTCATGCCTGCATTCTCACTCGTGTAGCATCCACGACTGGATCACTCCGCCGCTTCACTCGCCACACGACGCTCTCCTACCCATCCAACGGACTGAACCACGAAGGCTTGTCTATACGTTAAATGCCACAACTTCGGTGGCGTGCTTGAGCCCCGTTACATTGTCGGCGCGGAATCACTTGACCAGTGAGCTATTACGCACTCTTTCAAGGGTGGCTGCTTCTAAGCCAACCTCCTGGTTGTCACAGCAACTCCACATCCTTTTCCACTTAGCACGCGCTTTGGGACCTTAGATGGTGATCTGGGTTGTTTCCCTCTCGACTATGAAGCTTATCCCCCACAGTCTCACTGCTGCGCTCTCACTTACCGGCATTCGGAGTTTAGCTGACGTCAGTAACCTTGTAGGGCCCATCGGCCATCCAGTAGCTCTACCTCCGGCAAGAAACACGCAACGCTGCACCTAAATGCATTTCGGAGAGAACCAGCTATCACGAAGTTTGATTGGCCTTTCACCCCTATCCACAGCTCATCCCCTCAGTTTTCAACCTAAGTGGGTTCGGCCCTCCACGCGCTCTTACACACGCTTCAGCCTGGCCATGGATAGATCACTTCGCTTCGGGTCTAGGACATGCGACT
>NZ_JBTJER020000029.1:0-834 GCF_054456695.2 Leucobacter faecis | reverse complement strand
TACTGAGATGTTTCACTTCCCCCCGTTCCCTCTACCCGCCCTATATATTCAGGCGGGAGTCACCAAGTACGCACGCGCCTTGGCGGGGTTTCCCCATTCGGAAATCCTCGAATCACAGCCCGTTTATCGGCTCCCCGAGGCTTATCGCAGATTACTACGTCCTTCTTCGGCTCCAGATGCCAAGGCATCCACCGTTTGCTCTTAAAGATTTGAAATCACATAAGTATCAGAAAATCACACCCAAACAATGTTCAGATGCGACCAATGAAAATATAAATAAAGTATCAACAACCACCAAGAACCCCCGAAAGAGTTCATGTGCGGCTGTTAGATGCTCGCGTCCACTGTGTAGTTCTCAACGTACGGTCGATCCCACCCCCACCACCAACACGTGTGATAAGCGTGAGCCCGAAAACACAGACACCCACACACCATAAAGGCGTGTAGCCGGCTGGGCCTTCAGGACCCAATAGTATGCACCAAAAAGCAAGACTGCGACACCACCACCCACGCTTTCCCACCGGCCCAAAGACCCGCGTACTCACATCAGCGACAGCACCACAACCTCTATGTCAAATGTTCCACCCATGAGCACCCAGGAAGAAACATTCGTTCTTCATCTGGGCAATCTGCAACAGACAATGCTGTTGAGTGCTCCTTAGAAAGGAGGTGATCCAGCCGCACCTTCCGGTACGGCTACCTTGTTACGACTTAGTCCTAATCACCAGTCCCACCTTCGACAGCTCCCTCCCACAAGGGGTTAGGCCACCGGCTTCGGGTGTTACCGACTTTCATGACTTGACGGGCGGTGTGTACAAGGCCCGGGAACGTATT
>NZ_JBTJER020000028.1:0-847 GCF_054456695.2 Leucobacter faecis | reverse complement strand
TGGGTGTGGCCGTCCGTTGGGAACCACAAAGTAGACGCGAACATCGTTACACACACATTCATGCTTATGCATCCCCACCCACCAAAACGGGGGGGGTGAAGTCAAATCATCGGCTTATTAGTACCAGTCAGCTCCACACATTACTATGCTTCCACATCTGGCCTATCAACCCAGTAATCTACTGGGAGCCTCACACACCATACGGTGTACGGAGATCTCATCTCGAGGCCGGCTTCCCGCTTAGATGCTTTCAGCGGTTATCCATCCCGAACGTAGCCAACCAGCCATGCCCTTGGCAGAACAACTGGCACACCAGAGGTCCGTCCAACCCGGTCCTCTCGTACTAGGGTCAGATCCTCTCAAATCTCCAACGCGCGCAGAGGATAGGGACCGAACTGTCTCACGACGTTCTAAACCCAGCTCGCGTACCGCTTTAATGGGCGAACAGCCCAACCCTTGGGACCAACTCCAGCCCCAGGATGCGACGAGCCGACATCGAGGTGCCAAACCATGCCGTCGATATGGACTCTTGGGCAAGATCAGCCTGTTATCCCCGAGGTACCTTTTATCCGTTGAGCGACAGCGCTTCCACAAGCCACTGCCGGATCACTAGTCCCGACTTTCGTCCCTGCTCGACCTGTCAGTCTCACAGTCAAGCTCCCTTGTGCACTTACACTCGCCACCTGATTGCCAACCAGGTTGAGGGAACCTTTGGGCGCCTCCGTTACATTTTAGGAGGCAACCGCCCCAGTTAAACTACCCACCAGGCACTGTCCCAGAACCCGATCAGGGTCCGTAGTTAGATATCCAATATGACCAGAGTGGTATTTCAACAACGACTCCACCA
>NZ_JBTJER020000027.1:0-1400 GCF_054456695.2 Leucobacter faecis | reverse complement strand
TGGATTCTGATTCTTCTATGTTTGTCAACTCGCCAGTTGAGGGGCGGCCGCGGCGTTCAACTGCCGAAACACTTGACGTGCAATATACCGCTTCAAACAGCGACGCACTTCTTTCAGTGTCCGCCCCTCACCAAGCCTCCGCTCCACGTACGCGCGCGTAGCCTCGTCACACCGTGCCCGGGTCACCGCGATCAAATGGAGGGCCCGGTTCAGCTGCCGGTCGCCATACCGGTTCAACCTGTGCCGTACCGTGTTCCCCGATGACGCTGGGATCGGGTTCACTCCTGCAAGCGACGCGAACGCGGCCTCGCTCTTTAACCGCCCCAGATGCGACCACGCCTCGTACAACCGCGCCGCGGTGATGTCACCAATCCCAGCCTCGTCCAGCAGCCCCGCTGCCGGGGTGGTCAGCAACAGCTCACGCAGCGTACGCCGGTTCTCGTCGAGCTCCGCGAACAGGACGATTAGGCGGGCGGCCAGGCGGACCGCTTCTGCCCGCGCCGTTTTCACTTCCAATAGTTCGTCCCGGTGACGCCACCGGCTGATCTCACGCACCTGGGCGCGTGTCAGGCCGGTACGGGCGTCGACGCCGAGCTCATGGACGCGCACTAACGCGATGAGGGCGTTCATTTTCTGGGTGTTCTCGTCGGCGATGTCATTGCGCGCGGTCAACAGCACCCGTACCGCGGCGCGTGCACCCGCGTCGGCGCGAGGGCGCCGCAGGTCGGTCAGCGCGATAGGGAGCGCGGCCCGGGCCATCAAGACCGCGTCCAGGGCATCGCTCTTTCCCCGGCCCGCGCGCGTGCGGGGCGGGGTAGCGGGTGCTTCTGCGATCTGTTCCCACCCGGCCTCGGCCGCCAGGCGGGCGAGCTTCGCGCCATAGGTGGCGATGCCCTCGATCACGAGCAGGGTTGAGAGGTCGCCCCCGGTACGGCGTGTGAGCCAGGCGAGGGCGCGTTTCATGCCGGGCAAGGTCGACGGGAACGTTTCGTGGTCGACTTCGACGCCCGCGGAGGTGACGATCGCGTACGTGTGGGTACGGGCATGGGTGTCTACTCCCACCACGAAGGGGTGATTATGCGCCACAATAGACATGCGGTGAGTGCCTTTCTTTCAGGATGGGTCGGCCGCTACGCGGCCGGCGCCAGCCTGGGGAAATCACGCCAAGACACCACTGTGACGGACCACACCAGTAATGGTGGGTGTTCTTCTAATCAAGTCATTGGAGTGGGCAGGTAGGCACCGGCCGCGGTTCTCCTTCCCGGGCGGACATATCAGAATCAAGACACCCCAGAGGGGGTCAGCGACTTATTCGGGTCACACTCGGGAGTGAGAATCAACGGCCAGTGCCTAGCCTGCCAGCCAGTCCCAGACCAGCCAACTTAATACTCACAGCGACT
>NZ_JBTJER020000026.1:0-1774 GCF_054456695.2 Leucobacter faecis | reverse complement strand
TGCGTAATGTTATCTCTTGTCGCCGCAACGAAGCCGGGCCGCAGAGCGGGCCGGCTGAATTAGCTTGCGGTAAACACCACGGTTTTTGGTGGTGTGGATGGCAGTAACTCTTCGGGAGGCTTCGGCTGGTACGGGGAGTGTCTGGTCCTTGAGAACTCAATAGTGTGCACTTGAAAATTGTCAAATGCCAAATTTTATATCCCGTCGCCAAGCCGTTTGGTTTGGTTGATGGCGATTCCTTTTGGACAAATTATATGAACGTCAGTATTGATGTTTGTTTTTGTCAGGTTGAACTCGCAGCACGTCTTTGCCTTATTCCGGTGAGCGTGTTTGCAATCGTTTTTTACGGAGAGTTTGATCCTGGCTCAGGACGAACGCTGGCGGCGTGCTTAACACATGCAAGTCGAACGCTGAAACCAGAGCTTGCTCTGGTGGATGAGTGGCGAACGGGTGAGTAACACGTGAGTAACCTGCCCATCACTCTGGGATAAGCACTGGAAACGGTGTCTAATACTGGATATGCACAATGGCCGCATGGCCTGTTGTGGGAAAGATTTATCGGTGGTGGATGGACTCGCGGCCTATCAGCTAGATGGTGAGGTAATGGCTCACCATGGCGACGACGGGTAGCCGGCCTGAGAGGGTGACCGGCCACACTGGGACTGAGACACGGCCCAGACTCCTACGGGAGGCAGCAGTGGGGAATATTGCACAATGGGCGCAAGCCTGATGCAGCAACGCCGCGTGAGGGATGAATGCCTTCGGGTTGTAAACCTCTTTTAGTAGGGAAGAAGCGAAAGTGACGGTACCTGCAGAAAAAGCACCGGCTAACTACGTGCCAGCAGCCGCGGTAATACGTAGGGTGCAAGCGTTGTCCGGAATTATTGGGCGTAAAGAGCTCGTAGGCGGCTTGTCGCGTCTGCTGTGAAAACCCGAGGCTCAACCTCGGGCTTGCAGTGGGTACGGGCAGGCTAGAGTGCGGTAGGGGAGATTGGAATTCCTGGTGTAGCGGTGGAATGCGCAGATATCAGGAGGAACACCGATGGCGAAGGCAGATCTCTGGGCCGCTACTGACGCTGAGGAGCGAAAGCATGGGGAGCGAACAGGATTAGATACCCTGGTAGTCCATGCCGTAAACGTTGGGAACTAGATGTAGGGCCTGTTCCACGGGTTCTGTGTCGTAGCTAACGCATTAAGTTCCCCGCCTGGGGAGTACGGCCGCAAGGCTAAAACTCAAAGGAATTGACGGGGGCCCGCACAAGCGGCGGAGCATGCGGATTAATTCGATGCAACGCGAAGAACCTTACCAAGGCTTGACATGTAGAAGAACACTGTAGAGATACAGGACTCTTTGGACACTTCTATACAGGTGGTGCATGGTTGTCGTCAGCTCGTGTCGTGAGATGTTCGGTTAAGTCCGGCAACGAGCGCAACCCTCGTCCTATGTTGCCAGCACGTGATGGTGGGAACTCATGGGATACTGCCGTGGTCAACACGGAGGAAGGTGGGGATGACGTCAAATCATCATGCCCCTTATGTCTTGGGCTTCACGCATGCTACAATGGCCGGTACAATGGGCTGCGATACCGCGAGGTGGAGCGAATCCCAAAAAGCCGGTCTCAGTTCGGATTGGGGTCTGCAACTCGACCCCATGAAGTCGGAGTCGCTAGTAATCGCAGATCAGCAACGCTGCGGTGAATACGTTCCCGGGCCTTGTACACACCGCCCGTCAAGTCATGAAAGTCGGTAACACCCGAAGCCGGTGGCCTAACCC
>NZ_JBTJER020000025.1:0-2539 GCF_054456695.2 Leucobacter faecis | reverse complement strand
CCGCGGAATCGCGCTGGTGAGCACCAGCAATAAGTGCTGCTGCTCACCAGCGGGCGGGGTTAGCCGCGGGCGGTACGCTCCCGCATGTTCGTCTCGCCGGTCTCTACCCAGATCGTGCGGTGCACGATTCGATCCATGATCGCGTCGGCGTGCACGTCGCCGCCGAGCCGGTCATGCCAGTCAGGTTTCTTGTATTGGGTGCAGAACACCGTTGAGACGGTGTCGTAACGACGTTCGAGGAGCTCGAGGAGCATCCCGCGCAGACTGTCGCTGGGCTGGTCAAGGAGCCACTCATCGATCGTCAGCAAATGGTAGGCCGCATACTTACGCAAGAACTTCTCCTTCCCGCCAGGTTTGTCCTCTGCCGCATGCCACGCCTCTTCAAGGTCAGGCATCCGGATGTAGAGCGCCCGATACTGGTGTTGGCAGGCCGCCCGAGTGAGCGCTGACCCCAAATAGGTTTTCCCTGACCCGGTGAACCCTTGGAACACGACGTTCTCGGCCCGGCTGGCGAACGTGCACGTGCCTAGCTGCGCGATGACGCCCCGGTCGAGGCCACGCTCCTCAAGCAAATCAAGCCGTCTGAGCTCAGCGTCCGGGTAGCGCAGGCCAGCCCGCCGGATGAGCCCTTCGATTTTGGATTGCGAGAACGATGCATGGGCGTCATCTACGGCGAGCTTAATGCGCTCACTAAACGGCATCCCGAGGGTGAGGGTGTCGTCTTGCCCGGTCAACGCGTCAACGAGCGCGGTGGCTCCCATTTCGCGGAGCTTGTGCTTGGTGTCGGTATCGATGATCGTCATTATGCGTTCCCTCCATAGTAGGCAGCGCCACGCACATACCCCGTCGCCGCGGCGGTATCGCCAGTCGCCCGGGCATCGCTGAACCGGGGACGCCGTTTCCCCGTCTCGTCTTGTCTGGTCTCGAGGATGGGGCGCAGATGCGCGTAACGAGGAGACCTGACCTTGGTCGCCAACGCGATCTCGCACGCTCGCTCGACCCGGCTACTGGCATACCTGCGAGAGAGCCGCAACACCGCCAAAGCCGCATTCAAACCTTGTTCCTCGATCGGTGCAGACGCGAAGATGCGTGCGACAACGGTCGTGGTGTGCGGGCCGATTCGTGTCGCCCACTCACGGGCCCGCGCGCTGTCCCACTCCTGATACTTGGGGCCGTCGGGCAGATCACCATCCCTGGTGCAGTATTCGCCAGTGACGTTTGTCGGGACGAGGGCGTGGGAAGCGAGACGGTCGCCGCCCTGATAGATCTCAATCACTCGCTCAGTGACCCGCACATCAACGAGTTCACCCACATGCGGGTAGGGAACCGAGTAATGGTTCTTCTCCCATACAACGTGCCCGTCTCGCCCCACTCTGCGCCCATACGCCCAACGACTGATCTCGTACGGGACGGCGGGCAAGGGCCTGAGCCTGGGCCGTTCTTCGCTGTCGAACACGCTCTGCCGGGAGCCAGCACGTTTCTGGAACGGCGCCCGGTTGAACGCTTCCATCTGCTCATAGATCGCTTCCCGTAGCTCGGGAAGCGTGGCGAACTCGCGGTGGCGCAGCGACGCGATCACCCACGTCGCGACACTCCACACCGTGTTCTCAACGCTCGCTTTGTCTTTGGGCCGGCGGGGCCGGCCCGGTAGCACGGCAGCCGAGTAGTGCGCGGCGAGTTCTCGGTAGGCGTCGTTCAACACGACTTCTCCCTCGCGGGGATGTTTGATCACCCCGGTTTTCAGGTTGTCGGGCACGATCCTGGGGGTCGTGCCGCCAAACCAGTCAAACATGGCGACGTGGCAAGACAGCCACGTGTCTTGGCGCATATCGAGGCTGGGTTCGACAAAGCCCAAGCGTGAGAACGGGAGACAAGCAACGAACAAGTACACGCGCGTTGTCGCCCCCGTCGCGGGGTTGGTGAGTTGCATCGTCGGGCCTGACCAGTCGACCTCGACCGTTTGACCGGCCTTGTGCCCTACGCGTGATGAGATGCCCTGCGTGCGCACATAGTCAGCGTACGTTTTGCAGAACCGGTCGTACCCCATGTTGGGGCGGCCCGCGGCCTGGCACTGATCGCGGTACTCGGCGTGGAGGAGTTTCAGTGTGACTCCAACCCGTGCGAGTTCGCGATGCAGCCTCGGCCAATCGGGCTGCTCGTAGACACTCTCCCGGTCACCACTCCCGGGGAAGAGTCGCTCGTATACCTCGGCCTCGCTCATCTCAGCGGCGGTATCCCAAGCAAGGTTCTCTCGGACTGCTGCCCGTTCAACCTTGATGACGCTATGGCGAGACACCCCTTGAGCCTCGATCTGCGCGAACGAGAGCCCATCGTGGCGGAGCTGAAGGACCAGCTTCGCCCTGATTTTACGTACCATCAGAATTACTCCTTCTGTCGCACGATTACGGCGCGCGACAGAAGGAGCTTCGCATGATGGTGCTCACAAGGAATATTCACCGGTGCTCACCAGACAATAACTGCGCTTCAGCGGGCGGTGCTCAACCGGAATACTGGCGGTGCTCAGAAGTCCGAATACTCA
>NZ_JBTJER020000024.1:0-3385 GCF_054456695.2 Leucobacter faecis | reverse complement strand
GGCGCATTATGACGACCGGCGGATTATGCCGACCAGGGACACAATGAGCCCGTAAACACTGGGCTCCACGATCCCTGGGTCGGCATAATTCAGAGGCTCTCGAGAAACCCGATGAGCTTATCTGGGGCTTGATAGCGGCCAGCCCTCCCTCCAATCGGAGTGGTTCGATCGATCGCACGTTGCTTGATCGTCATATCGGCGTGGAGATAGATACTGGTCGTTTCTATGCTTTCGTGCCCGAGCCAAAGAGCGATGGTGGCGATGTCAGCCCCAGCGTGTAGCAACCTCATCGCAGCAGTGTGCCGCAAGGTGTGCGGGGTGACTGTTTTTGTTGCCAGCGAGGGACACCCGGTAACCGCTGCGTCCACATGCTTGCGTAAAAGTTTCGCAACAGCATCAGTACTCAAACGTCGATATTGCCGAGTGGGGAACACTGGGTCGACGCGAGCCCCGTCGTGTGCTTTGAACCAGACCCGTAGGACTTTCACGGTACTGGCGGTGAGCGGAGTAGCCCGGTGCTTTCGGCCTTTGCCGAGGCACACGACATGAGCTCCAACGTCAAGCTTCACGTCATCAATGGTGAGAGCAGTGAGTTCACTGACACGCAGACCGGTTTGCGCGGCGGTGGTGAGAAGGGCATGGTCTCGACGTCCGAGCCAAGTGCTCGTGTCGGGCGCCCCGATCAGGGCCGTGAGTTCCGTGTCAGTGAGCCAACTAATGAGGGCTCTGTCGTAGCGTTTCGCGGGGATCGCCAAGACTCGTTGGATGAGGGCGGCGTGTTCGGGATGCTCGAACGACGCGAATGCGTAGAACGAATGAATCGCGGCAAGCCGCGCGTTGCGGGTACGAACACTATTGCCCCTGTCTTGCTCAAGGTGAGTGAGAAAACCCACAATGGCGTCAGCATCAAGGTCAGTCAGATCAAGTTGCGCTGGTGAGACTCGGGTGTGCGTGTGGACGTGTTCGAGGAGGAGCCGGAACGTGTCGCGGTACGCCGCGATGGTATGCGAACTCACGTCACGTTGACGGGCCAGCCTGTCGGTAAAGAACTTTTGCAGAGTCGGCGCCAGCGCAGTCATTGTTGCTCTCCTTTCTCAAGCAAGTCCGCGGTCAACGCCATGAGTTCCGGAGCTGCCCGCAGATACCAGTACGTGTCGCGGGGGTTGAGGTGACCGAGGTAGGTCGATAAAGCGGGCAGTCGGGCATGCACGTTCTCGCCATCACGATGCCAACCGATGAGTGTGTTGATCGCGAAGCGGTGTCGCAGGTCATGCGGGCGGGGTCGGCAACGTGCCGAAATGGCTTCCAGGCCAGCTCGCTGACACAAACCAAGCCAAGCATGGTGGACGTTCTGGTAGAAAAGCCGCTTGCCTTGGGCCGTGACGAACAATGCGGGTGTGTGTAGGTGAGGCGCATGTAGCGCACGTTCCTCGCCATAGGCGGTGAGCGCTTCAAGGGTGCTGGAAGAGACCGGGATGAGCCTGGTCTTACCGAATTTAGTGCCCCGAATCGTCAGCGTCTGTTGCGCGGTATCAAGATCAGACCGGTCCAGGTTGATCACCTCACCAACACGCATCCCCGTTACCGCCAAGAGCCCGACGAGCGTTTCATAGGTGGCTGCCCGGAGAGGGGACGGTATGTTCCGCGCTGCGGCCATGAGCGCAGCAATATCGTCATCACTGTAGGGGTAAGGATCTGCGCGTCGGCTCAGCTGTGACAACGGAAGTATTTCAGGACCGGGGATCTCGGTAGCTGGATCGAACACGGACCACCAGCGCGCAAACCCGCGCACTGCCGCCAATCTGGACGCCCACCAGTAGGGATCTGCATCAGCTGGTGTGCAGGCCCAGGCCACTGTCACATCGACAGAGATGGTCACGAAACCCGCCTGGTCAAGATGGGCGACAAACTGTCGGAGAAATCGTTCGGTGTGTTCGAGTTTGAATCCGAGAGCACGCCGCGTTGCGAGGTACTCAGCCACGCCATCAGCTAACGCGCTCACGGCTGTCCTCCCGGCCAAGCTGGAGCCAGCAATCGAAGTTGACCGAGCACGTCATGACCGACAACCGGCCAGGACTGAGCCAACGGCTGAAGCTGGCGAAGATCAACTTTCGCGTAAATGACCGTTGTCGAGAGGTTTCGGTGTCGCAGCACTTGGCCGATCTCGAGCAAATCTGCCCCGGAATTCAGCAGCGTAGTCGCAACGGTATGCCGTAACCGGTGCGAACCAACCGGCGGTAATCCCGCACGCCTAGCAGCCACCGCGACAACACCGCCCACCCCCGCGGCACTCAACGGCCTATGCGGTGCCACCACTGTGAGAAACACTGACCGCGTGGCCACGTCGCGGGGACGCCCCTTCTCTAAATACTCAGCGATCGCTTGGCCTGCATCAACAGGCAGCGGGAGTCGCTCCATCCGATTCGCTTTCCCCGTGATCACAAGCTCGCCCGCGCGCCAGTCAATATCATCCAGCGTCAGGCGAGACACTTCCACGCGCCGTAGACCCAGCCGAATCAGCAACAGCATGACAGCTCGATCGCGTCGCGCTGAGGACCGCGTCGACTGGCATGCCGCCAACAACGCCGACACATCTGCGTCGGACAGGCCTTTCGGAAGCCCCGAATGCCGCCACCCAGCAGCCCCGAGCACCACCGGCGAAAGATCCGCCCCCAGCCGGCCAGTAACATGCAAAAACCTCAGCAACGATCTGACGTCGGTAAGCATCAAATTCGCAGACGACACTCGCATCGAACGACATTGCGCGCTCACATAAGAAGACACACAAGCCGCATCAATCAATTCCGGCGCTTCGCAGGAAGCGAGAAAGCTGCGGGCGGTTCGTATCCGCTGCGCGATCGTCGTCGCGACCAGTCCTCGTTCTTGCTCCAGGAACACCGCAAACTGGTCTAAGAGCACATCCAAAGCAGTCGGTTCCGGCGTTACCGCGAGACGCATCACTCCTTCAGCGCGCAGAAACTCAACTAGCGGAATGAGCCCCCGACGCGTCAATAGGCTTGCGTACCCAGCAGATCGGCGTGCTACCAGAAACTGGTCCAATACCTCATCGGTCAGGTCAGAAGCCACAATCGACTCAGATGACATCCACCTACTCACATGCGCCATCAGCCGTAAATGATCGGTCGCATTCAACGGCGTGTAGCCGGTTCTCACCAACACTGCCCGAAACTGGTCCGCCACGCCCTCAAGCGGGCCACGAACCCTCACAACAGAAACCCGATTCACCATTGCTTCTCCTTCACTCGAGATGAGTAAGAAGCATGACTTACAGAACCGGATTATGCCGACCGTCGAGACGCGGGAAGCTGGTGTTTACAAGGCCAATGCGCCCCGAGTCGGCATAATCCACCGGTCGTCATAATGC
>NZ_JBTJER020000023.1:0-4305 GCF_054456695.2 Leucobacter faecis | reverse complement strand
CACCAGACAATAACTGCGCTTCAGCGGGCGGTGCTCAACCGGAATACTGGCGGTGCTCAGAAGTCCGAATACTCAGTATGTCGTTTATCGTTTGTCGTTTGTCGTTTGTGTAATGTCGTTTAGAACGGGTTCTCTGACAGCTCGACACCCGGGTCTTTGAGAAACGCGATCAGCTCGGTCGATGTCGCTTCCCGGTTGTCGATCCACCAGCCTGCGCCCGCAATGCGCCGAGCGATGTCTAGAACAGCTTCCTCGAATTCCGATTCGCTCATGTCCTCTGCCTGCACGAGGTCTTCGTATGCAGCCTTCAGAAGCTTGTACCGTTCATCCGTGGCCCACGAGACCTGTTTGTCAGACCCTTGGAGGGGCGGGAGGCCAGAGCGTTCCTGATCAGCGAGCGCTTCCTCGTGGAGTGCAGCACGTTCTGCCTTGAACTCTTTGGAGAGCCCCTTCTTGGCTGTCTTCTTGAAGCACTCGAAGCAGGGCCTCCCTGAAAGCCATTCGATGCGGCCCGCACGCTGGCCGGCCGGAATGTCCGAGAAGTCGCGTGTCGCTCGATGCGCGCACTTGTAGTCAATTTCAGCTGATGTCGCGATAGTCATGTCGTCTCCATATGAAGTGTCGTGAGCGTCCCTGATTGGGTCGCGTGGTTGGGAGCTAGCGTGTTGGCACTTGTCGTCCGATGTTGCGAGCGGTCATGGGCCGGGACATCGCCCGTGCCGGTCGATGTCGCGATCCCCTGTCGCTCCTTTTTGGGAGGGGTGAAGTAGCCAATGCCGCGTCGGGCGACACTGGCGACAAGGCAGACGCGACAGGTCTGCGCGTCAGCTGTCGGCGACATCACTGTGCGCCCACGTGCCCGGATAGGCGACACGGATAAGTTGCATCCGTAATGTCCCGAGCTGGAGGTACTCCGTTGCGGGGGCGGGGACACCGGGGGTCAATGTCGTTGT
Organism: Leucobacter faecis; assembly: GCF_054456695.2. Taxonomy (NCBI): domain Bacteria; kingdom Bacillati; phylum Actinomycetota; class Actinomycetes; order Micrococcales; family Microbacteriaceae; genus Leucobacter; species Leucobacter faecis. Next base: position 3,352 of record NZ_JBTJER020000023.1, on the reverse strand, counting down.
GTCGCCGCTACTGCCGTCTACTGTCTCGACACCGTTGGCGGCACCCATGTCTTCAATGGACCACGTGTCGCTGGCCGTGTCGCGTCGGAGCCGAGCGTGTGATCGCGACAGTGTCTTTGTCGCGTCGGAGATTGCAACGGGAGTCGCGTCCTCTGTCGCGTCATGCGTCGCTTAGGGGCGACGTCCCACCACGACATGGTCAGTGAGGAGCCAGGCGACTCTGCCGTCCTCGAGCTCAAGAGCCCACTGTAGCGAAGCCCACCAAGAGCTGCGCGCACGAGTCGTAGATGCTGACGCACAGCTACTCGCAGCGCTCAAGAAACTACGCACCACAAAAGCATCGATCAGCCTCGAGCTAGTGAGGCCCGGCGCGTACATCTTCGGCAACGATGCTGGCGAGCTACGCAACCCTAAACGCATCACCGATATCTGGGCGCGTCGCGTCACACAAGCACACAAGAAGCTCGGCGAAGAGGCGTTCCCCAAGCTGCCGCTACATGGGCTCAGGCACTCCCACGCAACAATCCTGTTGGCGCTCGGAGAACACCCCAAGATCGTGCAAGAGCGCCTCGGCCACGGCTCAATCGCCATAACGATGGACCTCTACAGCCACGTAACAGCCACGATGCAGCGCAGCGCCGTAGACAGATTCGCGGCCCTGTTTAACCATGCCTAGCACATGAAACAGCACATGAGACAAGAAAAGCGGCCCTGACTGAGTGCTAAACACCCGGTCAGAGCCGCTTTTGTCGCCGTGCCCCCGGAGGGATTCGAACCCCCGACCTTTGGTACCGGAAACCAGCGCTCTATCCCCTGAGCTACGGAGGCGAGGTACTGCGACCCGATCAGCTTAGCGTAAGTGCGGGCATGACTTCGAATCGAGCGGCGCGCGTCGGCCAGGGCCTTCGGGTTCAGGCGCGATCCGGAGCAATCACAGCATAGATCGCGGTCGTAACGCGCTCCCCCTTGACCCACGCGCTGTCACGCAGCGTCGCCTCGCGGCGCATGCCGAGGCGCTTTGCAAGCGCGGCCGAAGCCGCGTTGCGCGCGTCGAGCTGCGCCGCGACCCGGTGCACCCCGTGCTGCTCGAACGCGACCGTGAGCAAGGCGCTTGCTGCCTCGGCCGCGTACCCCTTCCCCTGCCATGCCGGATCAAACGCCCATCCGATTTCGGCGATGCCGTGTGCGCGGTCGGTGTACCACAGCAGCACCTGCCCAATGGGAACAGCGGGTTCTGCGCGAACTGTGCGAACTGCGCGCTCGGTGTTGCCCGCAAGCTCGACCGCAAGCGTGAGGCCGCCCGCCTCGCCCTCGAGGTCGTTCTTAGCGATGTGCTCGGCTAGCTTCTGCCGCGTGAAGTCGATACTCCACGGCTCATAGGGCAAAAAGCGCGCGACATCTTCGCGCGAGAATAGCGCGTATAGCCAGGCAGCGTCGGCCGCCCGGTGGGGCCTAAGCCGTAGTCGCTCGGTGATAATCGGATAGCTGATTTGTGATGTCACACTTCACACTAGGCACAATTTTGTTCGCGTCAAATTGTGAAATTCGCGCATTGCTTGTTACATTGCCCGATGGGAAGTTACGCACTGCGGCGATTTCGATGTCGCAGTGCGAGGGTCGAAGTCGTCTGCGCGCTTCTTGCCGCGCGAAGCACAAGACGTCAGTTTCGCGCGGGGACAATGACCCCCACTGAAACGGAACCTTTTGAATACCGGCACCATCGAAGTCGCCCCCGGGGCAGCCACTGCCCCAGCCAGCACGGGCACGGCCGCCCACAAACACCCAGCGATCACGTTCTGGCAGGGCGTCGCCATCATCTTCGGCACGAACATCGGTGCCGGCCTACTCAGCCTGCCCTACGGCTCTCGCCAGGGTGGCTTCCCCGCCCTGATGATCGCGCTGCTCATCTCGGGCTTTCTCGCGACCGCGTCGATGCTGTATGTTGCCGAGGTCGCGCTGCGCACCAAGCAGCCACTGCAGCTTGCTGGCCTCGCGCAAAAATACCTCGGCAACACCGGATCATGGCTGGTTTTCGCTGGAGTCGTCGTCAACGGTTTGGGTGCGCTCATCGCGTATGCATCGGGTAGTGGAAGTCTGCTCGCAGACCTGCTCGGCGTGCCTCCCATGCTTGGCAGCATCTTGTTCTTTGTGCCCGCCGTCGCCATCATGTGGCTTGGCCTACAGGCCACCGGCAAGTCTGAGCAGGCGATCACGGTCACGATGCTCGCTCTCATTCTGGTGTTGTGTGGCTGGACGTTTGTGGGACCGGGCCTGCACGCCGAGTTCCTCACGTATATGCAGCCCTACTTCATCATTCCGATCGTCAACCTCGCGGTATTTGCGTTCGTCGCGCAGTACACCGTGCCCGAGCTCGCGCGCGGCCTCGCCGCGACCAACCCCCGCGCGCTGCCGCGCACCATTGTCGTAGGCATGAGTGCGACGGGTTTCTTGCTGGCGCTCGTGCCGCTCGCGGCGCTCGGCATGATGGGCCCCGACGGCATCACCGAGGTTGTCACAATCGCCTGGGGCCAGCAGCTTGGCACCGCCGCGTATTACATGGCCAACATTTTTGCTGTGCTCGCCATGATGACGTCGTTCTTGGGCATTGGGTTCACCATGATGATGAACATCTTTGACCGTTTCAAGTGGCCTTCTGAGGGCTCACGGCGGCACAAGGTGGCAGCGATGGCCATCACCGTGGTGCCGCCGTTTATCATCGGCGTAGCTGGCTGGGCCGGTTTTGTGTCGGCACTCGGTTACGCGGGCGGCTTCGCGGGTGCGATCATGTCGATTGTTCCCGTGATGATGCTGCACCGCGCGCGCAAGCACGGCGACCAGGAGCCCGCCTGGGTTGCTGGCTGGATCGCGCACCCCGCCATTCAAACGGCGCTCATTGGCGTCTTTGGTGCGGCTTTTGTGTTCTCCATCCTTTCAGTGCTGGGACTGGTGCCGCAGGGCTGGCTGTAGTCCTGGCTACTTAAACTGGGGCCTGGTGATTTATCTTCGTCCACAGGGCCCCTTTTAGGGGTCTCTACGTTCGAATCTGTGGATAACATTTCCCGAAGATTTGTACGATTCATGAGATAATAGATACATGACTCCCACCACCTCGCCCCAGTTCCCGGCACACAGTGCGTGCCGGGAACTGGGGCGAGTCACCGGCCGTTGGAGCGTGCTTGTATCATGACCGCTTACGCCCCGGGCCCTACTCCTCGCGCATCGCGCGGGGCAGGGGCCGGGGCGGGCCGCAGTGCTGGGGGCGCTGGCTCAGGTAAGGGGCAGAAGAAGCCCCGCAAAGAACAGCGCGAACGGCGTCGTGACGGCCGCACCACGAACGAGGCCGTCACCTATG
>NZ_JBTJER020000022.1:0-20173 GCF_054456695.2 Leucobacter faecis | reverse complement strand
GAAACGCCGCTAGGCAGCCAGTCTGGCGGCGTTTTCCCCTGCCCACTTGACAAATCGATCTCCATATCAGGATGACGGTGTGAAAGAACGCGCACGACGCGAAATGACCCCACTTCACGGACAAAAGAGTCCGCGAAGCGGGGCCATTGGATTCTGCGAGTCGCTTCGCTCCCGCAGAATGACGAGGGGAGAGAAGTCCAGCAGAATGACGAGTGGGGTTAACCCTGCCCGAAGCCGGGGTCGCCGAGCTCCGAGAGCACCCGCTTCAGGTCTGCGATCGTCGCGAAGTCGATGATGATCTGGCCCTTCTTGGCGCCCAGCTTCACCGCAACGCGGGTGTCGAAGCGGTCGCCCAGGCGATCCGCGATCTCACCGAGCTGCGCCTGCACACCGCCGGCGCGGGGCTTGGGCAGCTTGCGCTTGGGCTCCTCGGCCGCGGCCGCCTCTGCCGCGCGCACCGACAGGCCCTCGTTCACGATCTTGTCGGCGAGCTTCAGCATCGCCTCCGTGTCGGGGTCGAGCGACAAAATGGCGCGGGCGTGACCGGCCGACAGCACGCCGGCCGCCACCTTCGCCTGCACCGTCTCGGGCAGACGCAGCAGCCGAATCGTGTTCGACACCTGCGGCCGCGACCGGCCGATGCGGGTCGCCAACTGCTCCTGGGTAATCCCAAAATCAGACAGCAGCTGCTGGTACGCCGACGCCTCTTCCAGCGGGTTCAGCTGCGCACGGTGCAGGTTCTCGAGCAGCGCGTCGCGCAGCATGTGCTCGTCGGCCGTCGACCGCACAATCGCCGGAATCGACTCGAGCCCCGCCCGCTTCGACGCCCGCAGACGACGCTCGCCCATGATCAGCTCATACTTCGGCCCCTTCTTAGGGGCCGGTTCGATCGCGCGCACCACGATCGGCTGAAACACGCCAAACTCCCGCACACTGTGCGTCAGCTCATCAAGCGCATCCTCATCAAACTCGGTACGCGGCTGCAGCTTGTTCGGCACAATGTCGACAATGTCGAGGCGCGTCAGCGTCGCACCGGGCACGGCCTGCAGGTCGCCTGCGGCCCCCTGATCCGGATCCCCGGCCACGGCAGCCTGGCCCGCCTTGGCCCGTGACCGCGCAGGCTTCTTCGCCGGGGGAGCGGCGGCCTTGGGCGCATCGCTCGCGGGCGCTGCAGCCGCGGGAGCTTCGGCCTCGATCACCGGATCCGCCGCAGCGGGCGCCTCAGCCTCAGGGGCCTTATCGGCCGCGGGGGTCTGCGAGAAGAACACGTCGACGGGGCGTTCGCCCGTCGTGGGTGACTGCGGAATCAGGGCACCGATTCCGCGACCCAGGCCGCTACGTTTTTTGGCGGTCATGAGCTACGCCCCTTCCTTCACTGGTGACTGCTTGCGCACACCGCGCTCGGCCATCTCGGCCGCAGCCTCAAGATAGGCCAGCGCGCCGATCGACGCCTGATCGTAGGCGAGCACGGTCTGCCCGTAGCTGGGCGCCTCAGAGATGCGCACCGAGCGGGGAATAATCGCGTTGAGCACCTCGGCGGGGAAGTGGGTGCGAACCTCGTTCGCGACCTCCTGCGCCAGGTTGGTGCGCGCGTCATACATGGTGAGCATGATCGTCGACACGTGCAGCCCTGGGTTCAGGTGCTTCTGAATCAGCTTGATGTTGTTGAGCAGCTGGCTGAGTCCCTCGAGCGCGTAGTACTCGCACTGAATGGGAATCAGCACCTCGTCGGCCGCGACAAACGCGTTCACCGTGAGCAGGCCCAGCGATGGCGGGCAGTCGATGAACACGTAGTGGTACGGGCGATCTGACTGTTCGAAGAACGTGTGCAGTGCGGTGCGCAGTCGCTGCTCGCGCGCCACGAGCGAGACGAGCTCGATCTCGGCACCGGCGAGGTTAATCGTCGACGGCACGCACATGAGGTTCTCGTGGTCGGTGGATTGCGCGATCGCGTCGGCGATCTCGCTGTCGCCGAGCAGCACGTCGTAGATGCTCGTGACCTCGGGGCGGTGATTCACACCGAGCGCGGTCGACGAGTTGCCCTGCGGGTCGAGGTCGATGACCAGCACGTTCGCGCCGCGACGAGCGAGCGCCGACGCGAGGTTGACGGTCGTCGTCGTTTTACCGACGCCGCCCTTCTGGTTCGACACCGTGATGACGCGGGTCTTTTCGGGCAGGGGTGAGACCGTTTCGGCGAGCTTACGGCGTCGACGAATCTTGTCGACGAGGTGGTCGCCTACGAGGGACTTTTCAGCTTCAGCCATGTCTCACGATTTTAGCCCGAAACACGCGTGTGGTCTCTACACCGAGGTCGGCGCCGAGCTCTTCGACCGAAATCTCGCGCACTTTGTGCTTGCGCAGCGGCTTCTCGGCCGCTTCGATCTCGTTCTCGACCGATGCGCCCTTGAGGAACAGCATCTCGCCGCCGTCACGCAAGAGCGGCGCCGTGATGGGCACGAGCTTATTGAGCGCGGTGACGGCGCGCGCCGTCACCTGGTCGACCTCGAACGCGTCGTGAAACTCTTCGACGCGGCCGCGCTTGACCTCGGCGTTTTCAAGCCCCAGGCGTTCGATCTGCTCGTTCAGCCACGCGCAGCGGCGCTCCATCGGTTCGATGAAGTAGAACTTGGCGTCGGGCCGGCAGATCGCGAGCACGAGCCCGGGCATGCCGCCGCCGGTGCCAATGTCGGCGACTGTGGCCCCCGACTCGATCAGGGGAGCGAGCAGCGCGCTGTTGACGAGGTGCCGCGTCCAGAGGCGCGGCAGCTCGAGCGGGCCGATGAGGCCCAGCTCTTCGCCACGCGCGCCGAGGTCGGCCGCGAACGCGCGCAGCACCTCGATGCGGTCGCCCGCGAGCACCGCGGCCGCGGCCGGCTCGGACTCGACCACCGCAGCGGTCACAGCGGGGGTTGTTTCGGCCCCGTCAGTTTCACGTGAAACAGTCACGGCGCGCCTAGGCCTGCGCGCCGGCGGTAGCCGACGTGATCACGAGGCGTCGTTCGCGGCCCTCGCCGCGAGACTCAGAGTGGTACCCGCGTGAGGCGACCTCATCGTGCACGAGCTTGCGCTCGTACGACGACATCGGCTCGAGCTCGACGAGCGCGCGGCCGGCCGCGATCTGCGCGATCGCGGCGTCGACCATGCCCTGCAGCTGCACGGTGCGCGCGTCGCGCGAGCCGCCCACGTCAACGATGAGGCGCGAGAAGCGGCCGGTCTCGGTCTGCACCGCGAGCCGCGTGAGATCTTGCAGTGCCTGCACCACGTCGGGGGTGGCGAGCTTGTCGAGCTCGGCCCCACCACCGGTTACCGACACGTAGGCGCGCCCATTGGCGACATCGATGTCGATGTCGCCGTCAAGGTCGGCGATGTCGAGCAGCCCCTCGATGTAGTCGGCAGCGCGGTCACCGTCGGCCTCGAGTTCTTCGAGCGTCAGGTCTTCAGCGGGTCGGTCCTGTGGGGTGGCAGCAGTCACTGGGAGCCTCACTTACTTTTTCTTCTTCTTGGCGCGCTTCGAGCTCACCGGCTGCTGGCGCTGCCCCTGCTCGGGCTTCGCTTCGAGCGCGGTGGTCTCGTCTTCCTTGAGCTTACCCTTTGCCTTGAGGCGCGCCTGGCGCGCACGCCAGGCGTCGCTGCCGGGGGTGGGCATGCTGCGAATCACAATGAACTGCTGACCCATGGTCCACAGGTTCGACGAGAACCAGTAGATGTTAAGCGCAAGGGGAAAGGTGACGCCCGAGAACAAGAACGCGAAGGGGATGATGTACAGCATGATCTTCTGCTGGCGGTACATCGGCGAGTTCTTCGTCTCGTCAGAGACGTTCTTCGACATGATCTGCAGCTGCGTGAAGAACTGCGACGCGATCATGAGCAGCATGATCAGGCCGAGCATGATCACGACGATCCAGTTGCCGCTCTCCCAGCCCTGGGTGAACGTCATCTTGATGGGCGCGCCAAAGATCTCGGCCGCGTTGAAGCTGTCGGTGAGCTCCTGCGTCATCATGCCGATGCCGGGTTGGCCTGCACCGTCACCGCCCGAGCCCATGGCACCAGATGCCTGGCGCAGCACGTAGAACAGCGAGAAGAAGATGGGCATCTGAATCAGAATCGGCAGGCACGAAGCAAACGGGTTGGTGCCGTGCTTCTTGTACAGCGCCATCGTCTCGCGACTCATTGCCTCGCGCGAGAACTGATCCTTCTTGCCCTTGTACTTGTCCTGGATCTTCTTCATCTCGGGCGCGAGATCCATCATGCGACGCTGCGACTTGATCTGACGCACCGTGACCGGCACGAGCGCGGCACGCACGACGATCACGAGGCCAATGATGGCGAGCACCCAGGTGAGGCCGGCATCGGGATCGAGGCCCACCCACGTGAGCACCGAGTGCCAGACCGCCAGCACCAGCTCGACGAGCCAGCGCAGCGGCCAGAGTATGGTTTGGAAGAAGTCCACCGGATTAGGCCTTTCGAAGAGGGGGGCGGACGAATCCGCGAGGAGAAGTCATAAATCGTGCGTGCGCAGGTTTCGGTACGTCATCGATACCGCCCGGGCTGAAGGGGTTGCAGCGCACGAGGCGCCACGCGGTGAGCGCGACCCCCACGACGAAGCCGCGCTGCTGGTATGCCTCAAGAGAGTATCTGGAGCACGATGGGTAATACCTGCACACCTCGCCGTAGAGCGGCGAAATCACGCGCCTGTAAGCGAGCATAAACGCGATCATTGCGTTACGCGGCAACAGATACAGCTCGCTTGCGACGCGCATCGCTAGCTCCTCGCAGCCCGCTCGCGATCGCGCGTCACGCGCGCGAGGGCGCGAGTCACCTCGGCTTCAAGCTCCTCGAAGCTCGCCTCCGTGACCTTCGGAAACACGCGAAACACAATGTCTACCCCGGCAATGCCGCTCGCCAGCTGTCGCTCGACGATCGTCTTAAATCGACGCCGGATCAGGTTGCGTGTGACCGCGTTACCGACCGCCTTCGAGATGATGAAGCCGAAGCGCGCGGGGGTGCTTGTGCCGCCTTGTGCCACTGAAGTGTCGGGGGCAGAGAAAACCGCGTGGGTGATGCAGTATGCACCTCCCACGCGGCGACCGGTTCGCACAGTGCGCCGGTAATCCTCTCCCCGAGTAATGCGATGCTGCCTCGCGGGCATGATCGTAGGGGAGGCGCTAGTTACGCGCTGAGCTTCGAGCGGCCCTTAGCGCGACGTGCGGTAAGGATCGCGCGGCCGGCGCGGGTGCGCATGCGGGCACGGAAACCGTGGACCTTTGCGCGGCGGCGGTTGTTAGGCTGGAAAGTGCGCTTGCTCATTTGTAAGACTCCGTGACTTTTGGAATAGATCCCCGAAACACTCGTTGGTGCCGAGGAAGTCGGATTTAGGGCAGGTCAGCTGAGAGCTGTCGCCCATACAAGATTGACACTCTACGCGCTTTTTACGCGCCCGTCAACACGGCCATCGAACGAACGGCCGACACCTTGCCTGTGGACAAATCTGTGACTAACGTTGTCGCAGTTAACACTTCTATGCACAGATGTCACGAATTCATGCGAGACTCACTCCCATGGCTTGTGGATAAGCCTGGGTATAACATTGATCTATCTCACCACACAATTAGGCCGGGGAAACGCGTGACAGTCGACGAAGTTCAACAGATCTGGGAACAGGTCACCCAAGCGGTGATGGGCGACCCCGCTGTTGGACCGGCCGTTGGTGCGCAGCTCGCGCTCGCGGTGCCCCGCGGTGTTGGAGCAGGCACCCTGTACCTGGCGGTGCAGCTCGAGTTCACGCTGAAACTCCTTGAAAGCCGGCTGCGCCCGGCGATCATGACCGCGCTGGCCGAGATCCCCGAGGCAGACGGCATCGATAACTTCGTGGTGATGGTCGACGAAACCGCTCTTCCGCACATTGATCCGGAGCCTGAGGAACAGCAGGCGCCGCAGCAAGCCCACCAGCCGCAGGGTGCACCGTCACTCGCGACGGTCTCGCAGTTTCCCACAGATCGCATCGATCGTGCCGAGGGTGCCGCGCGCCCGGTGGCCGAGCCGCGCACGCGCCACGGTGCGGGGGAGCCCGGTGAGGGACGACTCAACGCAAAGTACGCGTTCGACAGTTTTGTGATTGGCCAGTCGAACCGGTTTGCGCACGCGGCTGCGGTCGCCGTGGCCGAAGCGCCGGCCCGCGCGTACAACCCGCTGTTCATCTATGGCGACTCAGGGCTGGGCAAGACTCACCTGCTGCACGCGATTGGGCATTACGCCCGCGAGCTGTTTCCTGACGTGCGCGTGCGCTACGTCAGCTCAGAAGACTTTACGAACGACTTCATCAACTCGATTGCCAATAACCAGGGTGCCGCGTTTCACGCGCGGTACCGCAGCGTCGACATTTTGCTCGTCGACGACATTCAGTTCTTGGAAGACAAGGTCGAGACGCAAGAAGCGTTCTTTCACACGTTCAATACGCTGCATGACCACAACAAACAGGTGGTCATCACGAGCGATGTGCAGCCGAAGCAGCTGCGCGGTTTCGAAGAACGCATGCTGTCGCGCTTCGAGTGGGGCCTGCTCACCGATATTCAGGCGCCCGACCTCGAGACCCGCATCGCGATTCTGCGCAAGAAGGCGCAGCGCGAGAACCTCGAGATTGATCACAATGTCTTGGAGTTCATCGCGAGCAAGTTCTCGTCGAACATTCGCGAGCTCGAGGGCACCCTCATTCGAGTGACCGCGTATGCGAGCCTCAACCAGCAGGCCATCGACATGCCGCTCGTGCACACGGTACTCAAGGACCTGATTACCCTCGATGCCGACAACGAGGTGCAGCCGACCGACATCATCACGCGCACGGCTGAGTATTTCGACCTGTCAGTTGATGATCTGTATGGGCCCACTCGCGCACAGCAGATTGCGACGGCCCGCCAAATTGCGATGTACCTGTGCCGCGAATTGACTCCACTTTCGCTACCCAAGATTGGCCAACTGTTTGGCGGTCGCGACCATACGACCGTGATGTATGCCCACAAGAAGATCTCGCAGCTCATTGCTGAACGCCGTTCGATCTACAACCAGGTCACCGAGCTGACGACCCGCATCAAGCAGGGCACCAAGTAAGTGCCAGCTCTAGCCGACACTACGCTTTATCCCCAGGTTTATACCCCGTTGTGGATAACTGGGGATAGCTCGCGTGTCGCTGTGGACAACTTCTGGGCACCTGTGAGGGGCGCCGATGCTGCAGGAAATCGACTCACTGCCCGGTTTGCACATTTTTTGCGATCCGCTCACACCGAAGCACTGCTCGGATCCGTTGCCACGACTGGCATCGCGTGAGTTATCCACAGTATCCACAACCGTTAACACTGTTAACACATCAATCTAAATACGCGGGCACTCGATCACAAGATCCGGCTTGGGCTGTTAACGCACCTGAGAGCTGTGGAGTGGGCTGGATGCCCGTAGTGTGCAAAGATTGGAAGGCTTGAACTACACAATCTGTGGCGGAAGGGGCGATATGCGGTTTAGCGTTAATCGTGATGTATTCAGCGAGGCCGTTTCGTTTGCCGTAAAGCTGCTGCCGCAGCGGCCAACGCAGCCACTACTCAGTGGCGCACTGATCGAGGCGGATCAGGGTGAGCTGACCATCTCGACATTTGACTACGAGGTCTCTTCGCGTACGGCAATTGCTGCTGAGATCAGTGAGCCCGGCCGTGTGCTCGTCTCGGGCAAACTACTTAGCGATATTGCCCAGAAGCTGCCGCACTCTGACGTCGAGATCACGCTGATTGAAAACCGCGTTGAAGTTCGTTGTGGTTCTGCGACATTTAATCTTTCAGCGATGCCGGTGGAGGAGTACCCGCAGCTACCTAACGTCACTGATGTGACAGGGGCCGTGCCGGCGAACGCTTTCTCTGAAGCGGTTGCGCAGGTGTCGCTCGCTGCTTCACGTGATGACGTAACTCCCGTGATCACCGGTGTGCAGCTTGAGATCGCGGGCAACGCGCTCACACTCACCGCAACTGACCGTTATCGAGTGGCGACACGCACGATCGACTGGCAGCCGCTCGGTGCGCAAGACGCACTCAGTGCTCTTGTGCCCGCCAAGATCGTTACCGAAGTGGGTAAGACCTTTGGCAACGAGGGCACCGTCAAGGTAACGATCATCAAGGATGCCGAACGCGAGCTCATCGCGTTCACTGGCGGCAGCAAGACCGTGACGTCGTTGCTGATCAAGGGCAACTACCCGCCTGTCGGGCGCCTGTTCCCCACGAACGTCGAGAATCACGCAGTTATGAGCACTAACGAGCTCATCGAGGCTGTCGGTCGCGTCAGCCTGGTGCTCGAACGCGGAGCAGCCCTGCGGTTCACGTTCACTGACGGTTCGGTGACTCTCGAAGCCGCCGGATCAGAATCGGCGAAGGCCGTCGAGATGGTTGACGTGCACCTCGTGGGCGAAGACATGACCGTGTCGCTGAATCCGCAGTACCTGCTTGATGCTCTGCGGTCGACCCACTCGGAGTTCACTCGGATCGCGTTTACACGCACCGAGAACCCCGCGAAGCCCGGCCCCGTGTTGATCACGAGCCAGCGCAGCAAAGAAGACGCAGACGACACGAGCTACCGCTACCTGTTGCAGCCTAACCTTTTGTTGCGGTAGACCGACATGCGGGTCGCGCATCTCTCCCTCCGAGATTTTCGCAACTACGCGTCGGCCGAGCTACCACTCGAGCCCGGCGCGAACCTGCTCGTCGGGCGTAACGGACAGGGCAAGACCAACCTTGCCGAAGCGATCGGGTATTTCGCGAGCCTCAAATCACACCGGGTCTCGTCTGATGCACCGCTTGTGCGATTCGGTGAGCGCTCGGCGTTTTTGAAGATGAAGGTCGAAGCGAATAGCCGAACGGTGTTGCTCGACCTGCAGATCAACAAAGAAGGACCGAACCGGGCTCAGGTGAACGGCAACGCTGCACCGCCGCGGGAGCTCACCAGGTGGTTTGCGGCGGTCGCTTTTGTGCCAGAAGACCTCAGTATCGTTCGTGGAGAGCCCTCTGTTCGTCGCCGGTTTCTCGACGATGCACTCACGGCGCGGCATCCAGCAGCCGGTGGCGTCCTGTTGGACTACGAAAGAGTGCTTCGGCAGCGCACTGCACTGCTGAAATCGGCTCGCGGTCGCCTGCAGCAGATTCAGTCGAGTTTAGAAGTGTGGGACGAACAGCTCGTTGGGCTTGGTTCGCAGATCATGTTGGCTCGTCGCGATTACATTGCTGACGCCGGCCCATATCTTTCTGAAGCCTACGCAGCGCTCGTGGGGGAGGACCACGGGCCGAGCTGGAGCCTGGTTGAGTCAGCACTGTCTGACGTGTCTCCCGAGATGCGCGAGCGACTGCAACAGGAGAACGTTTCACGTGAAACGCTGGCTGAGGCCTTTTATCAAACGCTTACGGCAGTTCGCTCTCGTGAGGTAGACCGGGGTGTGACGCTTGCGGGCCCGCACCGTGATGATGTCACTATGACGTTGAACGGGCTACCTGTAAAGGGGTACGCCAGCCACGGCGAGTCCTGGTCGTTTGCTTTGGCCGTGAAGCTGTCACTCGCGATGGTGCTGCGTGAACAATCGTCGGCGGGCGATCCCGTGATTATTCTGGATGACGTGTTCGCAGAGCTCGATGGTGCTCGCCGCGCGCGGCTGATGGCCTCGGTGAACGAGTTTGAACAGGTGATCGTAACGGCGGCGGTAGAAGAAGACGTGCCTGACGATGTGAACTGGAACCGGGTGCGTGTGCGTGCCGGTGAGCTCGAACTGGTGGATCGTGACTGATCAGCCGGCGGCTCGAACGCCTGGTCGACCCCGCGGTAAGGGCACCGGGAGCGCTGGGTTTGCGACGGAATCATACCTGCGCGCTAAGTCCGTTTGGCGTGGGGTGCCCGCGTACATTCGCAAGAAGCGCTCGGGCAAGGAACCAGGCGGCACTCCGTTCAGCAAAGGACGTGACCCAAGGGCGCTCGGTGACGTGTTGTCGATCGTTTCTGGTGATATGGGATGGAGCATCGAGCTTGAACGAGCACGACTGCTGGGGGAGTGGGCGGAGTTTGCGGGCGAGACCACCGCAGAACACACCGTAGTCGTCGACATCACTAACGACGTGCTGCAGATCCAGTGCGATTCAACGACCTGGGCGACCGAGCTACGCCGATTGCGTGCAGAGATTGTCTCTCGCATGTTGAATGAATACCCCGACGCCGGCATTAAAGACATCCGGTTCCTGGCACCCGGTGCGCCAACTTGGCGTCACGGACCCCGCACCGTCAAGGGCCGTGGACCCCGCGATACTTACGGGTAATCATCGCCATTGGTGGTGTTTCGTCACATTACCGTGTGCGAGCTCGACTCATGGCCACCGTTCGAGCGGCTCGCTTAGAGGCATTCCGTTGGTTGCCCGATTGAGGTCATCCTAAGTGCGTGCATTGCTTAGAAGAAACGCGCCAGCGTTTTTCGCAATTCACGTTGGCGCCATGATGCCAAGCGAATCACAGGATCCAGGTCAGCAGATCTCACCCTTGTTTCACGTGAAACAAACTTCTTGCTGTCCCCACGGTGTCACATGAGGCACGGTGACCGACTACGCGCGGCCCATATGATTGACACCAGGGGAGTGGCTTCTGCGTTGTTTCACGTGAAACGACGGGTACCGCTGACCCTGATCGTGATCCTGGATTCTGCGACGACTTCGTCGCGCAGAATGACGCGCGAAAAGGGCTGTCCAGGTTGACGCGCGGAAAGGGCCGTCCAGGTTGACGCACGGAGGTAGCTGCACCGGAGGGAACGCGAGGGAAGGCGCACAGGGCAGCCGGGGAGTGAGTCGCCCTGGTCAACGCAGGAACCAGGTCGCTCAGGTGGCAATCGGTACGCAGGAGAGCGGGCTCGGAGCTTCACTGGTGTCCATGCCAGGCAACGTTAAACCGGCACCGAACGCTGCAATCCGCGAGCCTACAAGAACATGCATCGAGGCGAATGGAGCCATTCATGTTTCACGTGAAACGGGATGGCGGCGACCACAGGGCATGGGCATTTTGACATTTGGCACGCTCCGCGCATCGTGCGGAATTGCGTGGTTGCTGCAACCCCGGGTGTGACGCTCGGGGTATCCCCAGCGCAGACTCGAAAATATTGCCCTCACACGCGCGCTAACCGGGGTTTCTCGCCCGTAAGTTGATAAGCTGGTGTGCGGAAGTGTTCCGGGTCGAAAAACGCTCTGAAACGGCCAGAAAAGGATTATTCAACGTATGAACTCAGAACAGGCCGCTGCCGCGGAAAGTTACGGTGCTGGCGCGATCCAGGTACTTGAAGGCCTTGAAGCGGTACGCAAGCGTCCGGGCATGTACATCGGATCGACCGGTCCACGTGGTTTGCACCACCTGGTGTATGAAATCGTCGACAACTCCGTCGATGAGGCACTCGCAGGCTACTGCGACACGATCGACGTCACGATTCTCGAGGATGGGGCCGTGCGCGTTGTCGACAACGGCCGCGGCATTCCTGTAGCAGAGCACCCGACGGAGGGACGCTCGACGGTCGAGGTCGTACTCACCGTTCTTCACGCTGGCGGCAAGTTCGGCGGTGGCGGTTACGCCGTCTCGGGCGGCCTGCACGGCGTTGGCTCGTCAGTCGTGAACGCTCTGTCGAGCCGCTTCGACGTTTCGGTGAAGCGCGAAGGTTTCACGTGGAACATGTCGTTCACAGACAGTGTGCCCAACGCTCCACTCGCCAAGGGGGAACCGAGCGAGGAGACGGGCACGACGATCACGTTCTGGCCAAGCGCCGAGATCTTTGAAACGATCGAGTTTGACTACCAGACACTGCGCACTCGCTTTCAGCAGATGGCCTTCTTGAACAAGGGCCTCACGATTAGCGTCACCGATCTGCGTCCCCAGGAGCCAACCGAAGACGCCGACGGCAATCTCGTCACTCCTGCAGCTCCTAGCGATGTGTTCTGCTACGAGCGGGGCATCGAGGACTACGTGCACCACCTCAACTCGACACGTCGCGCCGAGCTGGTCAACAACGACATCATTTCGTTCGAGCACGAGGACAGCGAACGCAAGATCGCTGTGGAAATTGCGATGCAGTGGACGACCGCATACTCCGAGAGTGTGCACACCTACGCCAACACGATCAACACGCACGAGGGAGGAACCCACGAAGAAGGGTTCCGCGCCGCGCTCACGACCCTCATGAATAAGTACGCTCGCGAGAAGAACATTATTCGCGAGAAAGACGACAACCTGTCTGGCGATGACGTGCGCGAGGGCCTCACTGCTGTCGTGTCCATCAAGCTCGGCGAGCCCCAGTTCGAGGGCCAGACCAAGACCAAGCTCGGTAACACTGAGGCGAAAGCATTCGTGCAAAAAGTCGTCACCGCTGAATTGGGGGACTGGCTTGAGCGCAACCCCGGGCCTGCGAAAGATGTGATTCGCAAGGCCATTCAGGCTGCCACAGCCCGCCTCGCAGCACGCAAGGCGCGCGAGACCGCTCGACGCAAGGGCTTGCTCGAGTCTGGTGGCATGCCCGGTAAGCTCTCTGATTGCACGAGTAAGGACCCTGTGGTCTCAGAGATCTTCATTGTGGAGGGCGACTCGGCAGGTGGATCAGCTAAGACCGGCCGCAACCCGCACACCCAGGCGATTTTGCCACTGCGAGGCAAAATTCTGAATGTTGAAAAGGCGCGCCTGGACCGTTCGCTGAACAACGCTGAAGTCCAAGCAATGATCACTGCATTCGGTGCCGGCATCGGTGAAGACTTCAACGCTGAGAAGGCGCGCTACCACAAGATCGTGCTGATGGCGGACGCTGATGTCGATGGACAGCACATCACGACGCTGCTTCTCACCCTGCTCTTCCGTTACATGCGCCCCCTGATCGACATGGGGTATGTCTATCTCGCTCAGCCGCCGCTGTACCGGATCAAGTGGGCGAACGCAGAGCACGAATACGTGTACAGCGATGCAGAGCGAGATGAACGCCTTGAAGCAGGCGCTGCCAACGGCCGCCGCCTCATGAAGGAGAGCGGCGTTCAGCGCTACAAGGGCCTCGGTGAGATGAACCACGAAGAGCTGTGGGATACCACCATGAACCCCGAGACGCGCACACTGCTGCAGGTCACCATGGACGACGCGGCGATTGCAGACGAGATTTTCGCAACGCTCATGGGTGAAGACGTCGAAGCTCGACGCACCTTTATTCAGCAGAACGCGAAGGATGTTCGGTTCCTCGATATCTAGCCCGCACCGGCAGAACATCGAACCGACAGCAAAGTTGAAAGCAGAAACTCTATGAGCGACGACACAACAACCAACGCACCAGAGGGCGCGGCTAACCCAGCGGGGGAGTACGCAGAAGAAGCGAACCACGGCCGCATCAACCAGGTCGAACTCAAGACCGAGATGCAGCGCTCGTACCTCGACTACGCGATGAGCGTGATCGTGGGCCGCGCACTCCCTGATGTACGCGACGGCTTGAAGCCCGTGCACCGCCGTGTGATCTACACGATGTACGACGGGGGATACCGCCCCGACAAGGCGTTCTCAAAGTGCACGCGCGTTATCGGCGACGTGATGGGCCAGTTTCACCCCCACGGCGACACGGCAGTGTACGACTCTCTCGTGCGTCTGGTGCAGCCCTGGGCGATGCGTTACCCGCTCGCGCTCGGTCAGGGCAACTTCGGCTCACCCGGTAACGACGGCGCGGCAGCACATCGTTACACCGAGACCAAAATGTCGCAGCTCGCCATGGAGATGGTACGCGACATCGACGAAGACACTGTCGACTTTCAAGACAACTATGACGGTCGCACGCAGGAGCCCACCGTGCTTACGAGCCGGTTTCCGAACCTGCTCGTCAACGGCTCCGTCGGTATCGCAGTGGGCATGGCGACCAACATTCCGCCGCACAACCTGCGCGAGGTCTCTGAAGCTGCCATCTGGCACCTTGAGCACCCCGAAGCCACGCGCGAAGAACTACTCGAAGCGCTCATGGAGCGCGTCAAGGGCCCCGATTTTCCGACCGGTGGGCAGATCCTCGGCACCAAGGGGATTCGTGACGCGTACCAAACCGGCCGCGGCTCGATCACGATGCGCGCTGTTGTCAACATTGAAGAGTTGCAAGGCCGCACCTGCCTCGTTGTGACCGAGCTGCCGTACCAGGTCAACCCAGACAACCTTGCAGTCAAGATCGCAGACCTCGTCAAGGAGGGCCGCGTACAGGGCATCGCTGACATTCGCGACGAGACGAGCGGTCGTACCGGCCAACGCCTCGTCATCGTGCTGAAGCGTGACGCGATCGCCAAGGTCGTACTGAACAACCTGTACAAGCACACCCAACTGCAAGAGAACTTTGGCGCAAACATGCTCGCCATCGTCGACGGTGTGCCCCGCACATTGCCCCTCGACGGCTTCATCACCTACTGGGCGAAGCACCAGATCGAGGTCATCGTACGCCGCACCGAATACCGGCTCAGGAAGGCCGAGGCTGAGGCACACATTCAGCGCGGCTACCTCAAGGCCCTCGATGCGCTCGACGAGGTCATCGCACTGATCCGGCGCTCGCCCACAGTCGACGAAGCTCGCGAGGGCCTGATGGCGCTGCTTGCCGTTGACCAGATTCAGGCCGACGCGATTCTCGGCCTGCAGCTGCGTCGCCTCGCGGCGCTCGAACGGCAGAAGATCCTCGACCTCGCAGCGAAGCTCGAAGCGCAGATCGCCGAGTACGAAGCAATTCTCGCATCGCCTGCACAGCAGCGTGGGATCGTCGTCGAAGAGCTGGGGGAGGTCGTGCACAAGTTCGGTGACGAGCGCCGCAGCACGATCCTGCACGGATTCGATGGCGACATGTCGATGGAAGACCTGATTCCAGAGGAAGAAATGGTCGTCACCGTCACGCGCGGTGGATACGTGAAGCGTACGCGCATTGATAACTACCGGTCGCAGCATCGCGGCGGTAAAGGCGTGAAGGGTGCGCAGCTGCGCGCCGACGACATTGTCGAGCACTTCTTTGTCACGACGACGCACCACTGGCTGATGTTCTTCACGAACACGGGCCGGGTGTATCGCGCGAAGACGTACGAGATTCCCGAGGGCGGGCGCGACGCGAAGGGGCAACACCTCGCGAACCTGCTGGCGCTCGCGCCAGACGAGAGCGTTACACAGATTCTCGATGTGCGCGACTACGACGGTGGATTTCTCGTGCTCGCGACGCGTGACGGACTCGTTAAGAAGACAGCGCTCGCGGAGTACGACACGAACCGCACCGGCGGCATCATTGCGATCAAGCTGCGCGAGGGCGATGAGCTCGTTTCGGCCCTGATTGCCGAGTCTGATGACGATGTGCTGCTCGTATCACACCAGGGCATGTCGGTACGCTTTACGGCCTCTGACCAGGCCCTTCGCCCCATGGGGCGCTCGACGAGCGGTGTGCGCGGCATGAACTTTAGGGACGGCGACACGCTGCTGTCTGCGGCCCGCGTGGGTGACAACGAAGAGTTTGTGTTCGTAGTCACCGAGGGTGGCTATGCGAAGCGCACGCACGTGGGAGAGTACCGTGTGCAGAACCGTGGCGGCTATGGCATCAAGGTCGCCAAGCTCGACGAAAACCGTGGCGATCTCGTCGGCGCGTTGATCGTGGACGAGGGCGACGAGGTGCTTGTCGTGCTCGCGAGCGGTAAGGTAGTTCGGTCTGACGTCGCAGAGGTGCCGGCGAAGGGTCGCAATACTATGGGGGTCGTGTTTGCGCGATTCCCAGAGGGTGACCGTATCATTGGCATCGCGCGAAATTCGGAGCGTGGGCTTGAGGAAGAAGAGCCCGTAAGCCCAGCAGCCGAGACCGCTGAGAACGAGGAAAACCTGAATGAGTAACACCGTCGCTGACAAGCTGGCCAAGAAGACACGCAAGAAGGCACCCTCAAAGCAGGTGCGCCTGAAGCTCGTGTACGTCGACTTTTGGTCGGCCGTGAAGTTCTCGTTCTTGGTCTCCATCTGTATGGCGATCGTGAGCGTCGTCTCGGTCATCTTGATTTACACGGTGCTGATGCAGACGAACGTGCTCGAGAACGTCGACCAGGTGTTCATGGACATCGTGGGCGAAGACAACAGCCTCATGAAGCTGATCGGCTTCTCGCAGGTCGCCGGCTTCGCCGTCGTGGTGGGCATTCTCAACACGATCGTGGGCACCGCCCTCGGTGCGATCGCATCGCTCATTTACAACCTGCTGGTGCGCGTGCTGGGCGGATTCCAGCTCGGTTTTACCAGCAACTAAGGTCGCTCTCGGCGGCAGGCCAAGGTGAACGCGCCCGGAATACGCGTTTGATTTTCATTTTTCAACTCGCTCCGGTAATGTTTACTCTTGGTTAAGGGGCTATAGCTCAGGCGGTTAGAGCGCTTCACTGATAATGAAGAGGTCCCTGGTTCAAGTCCAGGTAGCCCCACCGAAACCCAACGAAATCTCAGTTGAGTTTCTTGCAGTAACAAATGAGTACGGGTCCTTAGCTCAATTGGTAGAGCGCCTGCTTTGCAAGCAGGAGGTCGCGAGTTCGATTCTCGCAGGATCCACCAAAGAAATTAGCCCCGCTCACGAGCGGGGCTTTTTTGTTGCAGTCGAGCTTGATGATCTTCGGTAGGGAAAACCCGAATCGATTGATCTGGCTGCCTCGGTGTCGCGCTCGCGCCCGCGGGCATAGCTTAGAAGCATGACATCTTCAGCCGATCACCAAGCGACGGTGCCGCTGCCAGAAACGCCGCTGCCAGAAACGCCGCTGCCGCAGGCGGCCGCCGGGGGAGCGAGCGCAGCTTGGCCCGATCCTGCAAAGCCACAGGCACAGCCACCGCAGCAGCAAGCGCAGCAAACATGGCAAGCACCGCCCCTGACCCCAACATCGCAGCAGCCGCCACTCGAGGCCCCAACGCAGCAGACTAAGCGCCCCGGCGCACCGTTTCGCATTGTGCTCACGATCTTGCAGCTCGCCGCCGTGGGCATCGTTGGGTTCGCGGTGCTCGGCATGTTGTTTGGCATGCTCAGCGCTGGCGTGGGGCTCACGTTTTTGCTCGGCCTCGGGCTCGTCATCTTGGTGGGCCTCGTCTACGCTCTGTACGGTCTAGCCTGGTTCGAGACCGAGCGCGTCAGCGGACTCTACGAGCTCGGCGCACCTTCATTGAAGTGGCAGCGCAGCACTGGTCACGGTTTCAAAGCCTGGCTCAAGGCGTTGCTGCGGCAGAGTGTCGATGGCCGCATGTGGCGCGCGATCGCTAACTTCGTCGTCACAAGCGTGCTCGGTGTTGCCCTCCTCGGCCTCGTGCAGTGGTTCATCACCGCGACGGCGTCGATCTTCACGACGACGAGCGTGTGGTGGCAGCCCGGCATCATCGGCGTGTTGCTGAGCGCGGTCGGCGTCGTCGGCGTCGCCCTGCTGCACCGCATCATCGCAGTTGCGATCATAGGGTCGGGGATCGCCGAAGAACAGCTCGAGGCTCAGGTGCTCGTCACCACGCAACAGCGTGAGGGCGCCGTGCGCGCCGCCGACGTCGAGCGCACCCGCATCGAACGCGACCTGCATGACGGGGTACAGCCCCGCCTCGTGTCGGTGGCGATGACGCTGGGGCTCGCGCAGCAGAAGATCGACAGCGAGCCCGAGGCCGCCAAGGCGCTCGTCGCCGAGGCACACACCTCAACGAAGGCCGCCATCACCGAACTGCGCCAGCTCGCCCGCGGCATCTACGCCTCGGTGCTCGACGACCGAGGGCTCGACGCGGCGCTCTCGGCGCTCGCGGCCCGCTCCCACATACCCGTACAGCTTGACGTGCGCGTGAACGAACGCTGCTCGCGCACCGCCGAGGCCGCGATCTACTTTGCGATCGCAGAGTCGCTCACCAACGCCGCCAAGCACTCACGTGCGAGCGAGTGCCGGGTCGTCGTGCGCGTGCGCGACGAGGGCATGCTGTGGGCGCGCGTCGAAGATAACGGCATCGGCGGCTCGCGCGTCGTGCCCGGCGGCGGCCTCGACGGCGTCATGAACCGCGTGCTCGCTGCCGGCGGCACGTCGCGTCTCGACAGCCCGCAGGGCGGGCCCACAACCCTGGAAGTGAGCGTGCCATGCGCATCTTGATCTGCGAAGACTCTGTTCTGCTGCGTGAGGGGCTCGTTCGCCTGCTCGAGCACGGCGGCCATGAGGTCGTCGCCGCACTGCCCGACGCACTCGAGGTGATGAGCGCGGTCGAGACACATGATCCGGATCTTTGCATCCTGGATGTACGCCTACCGCCGAGTTACACCGATGAGGGGATCCGGGCCGCGCACGAGCTGCGCCGCACACGGCCCGCGCTGCCGGTGCTCGTCTTGTCACAGTACGTCGAGGAGCGGTATGCGAGCGAGATGATCGCCGGGCAGGGGGCCGCGTTTGGGTACCTACTCAAGGACCGCGTTGCGGACGTGGGGGAGTTCATCGAGTCGGTCGAGCGCATCGCGCAGGGTGCGACGGTGCTCGACCCCGAGGTCGTCGCGCAGCTGCTCACGCGGCGTGGGCGTGATGACCGCATGCGGCAGCTCACCGACCGTGAGCGCACGGTGCTCGCCGCGCTCGCCGAGGGGCGCTCGAACCAGTCGATCGCGGCGCTGCTGTTTCTGTCTGAGGCGAGCGTCGAAAAACACATCACCGCGATCTTTCAGAAGCTCGGGCTCGAGGCAGACGGCGGCAACCGTCGCGTGCTCGCCGCGATCGCCCACATCGAAAACGCGGGCGGCCACCCGCAACCCTCACCGACTTCACCGACTTCGCAGACCTCACAGAGTGGATCAGCACGATGACTACACAAAACTTCACGCCCCGTGAAACGCCCCACGACGGCACAGCACAGCAGCCTGGGGCAAAGCAGCCCGGCGCAGGGCAGCCCGGCGCAGGCAGAGCGAAACGCTCCACTGCGAGCACCGCGATTCTTGTCACGACCGCAGTGGTGGGTGGCTTCGCGCTACTGGGCGCGGCAGCGTCGGCCGCGTTCGGGCTGCGGGTCGCCGACTCGTGGGGTGAGCAGATCGACTCGAGCTATTCGACCACCTATGCCGACCCAGACGCGGGGTCTTCGGCCGAACTATACGCAGACGCGTTCGACGTCACCAGCATCAACATCGAGGCCGCCGCGAGTGACTTTAGAATCAAGTACGCCGACGATACAGAAGAAGCCGTGCTCACAGTGCAGCACGCGCAGCAGGTTGACGCCGATGTTGTGAATGGCTGGACCATGGAGCGCGACGGCGACGAGCTCAACATCGCCCGCAACGGCGGCGGTTGGGGCGCAGACGGCTGTCTGTTTGGCTGTAGCACCCGCCCGGGTGAGAGCCAGATCGTCACGCTGACGCTGCCGAAAGACCTGGGGCTCGAACGTGCAGCAAGCCTCGATGTGACCGTCGAAGCCGGCTCGTTCACGGGCACAGGTTCGTTTGATGAACTCGACCTCGAGCTGAACGCGGGGGAGCTCACATTTACGGGAGACGCCCGCTCAGTAGACGTCGATGTCGAGGTGGGCACTGCCCGCGCAGAGGTCGCCGACGTCGAAGCGGCGACGGTGACGGTCGCAACGGGAGAAGCGACCGTGAAGCTCACCGGGACGGCACCCGCAAGCACCGAGGTGGAGGCAGAAATGGGCAGCGTGACCCTGCAGCTGCCGACTGAAACCTATCGCGTCGAGACGAACGCCGAGCTCGGCGGCGTAGACAATCGTCTCAAGGTGAGCAAGGACTCGAAGTACTTGGTGACCGTCGAAGCCTCGCTCGCCGACGTCGTACTCAAGTAGGGCACTTCACGACGGCGCCATTCGTGCAGTCGCGCAGTCGCACAGTCGGTACACCTCGTCATTCTGCAACCGGTACATCCCGTCATTCTGCGCGAGCGAAGCGAGTCGCAGAATCCATGCGCTGTGGATCCTGCGACTCGTCTGGCGCTGTAGCGCCAGCGCGGATTGCGAAAAACGCTGACGCATTTTTCCTTTGCAATCCGCGCACGCAGGATGACCGGGAGGGGCGTGCGCAGGATGACCGGGAGGGGCGTGCGCAGGATGACCGGGAGGGGCGTGCGCAGACCCTATGAGTGTGGGGTTTATAAATAATCGATTACAAGCCTTGTAAGGCCAGAGCCCCACGGTGAAAATA
>NZ_JBTJER020000021.1:0-22703 GCF_054456695.2 Leucobacter faecis | reverse complement strand
CGGCGCTCAATCGCAATATTGCTTGGTGCTCACTCGCAATATCGCCGGTGCTGAAGCCTTCGAATACTCACTTGACCGGCGAAGCCATCGACCGACCCAGTATTCCGCTGCCTCCAAACGGGTGCTGGTGTGGTTGTGGCGGGTGATGATGTACCCCTGCGGCAAGTACATGCAACAAAGGGAGCTTGCGCAGGCTCCCCCAATTCTCGCGTTTGCTGTTACTCATGATGACCTCCCATAGACTCGAACGGACGCTGGTGGACTGTCGTGCCTTTTCGTGCCACTCGACTTCACACCCCTCACAAATCCGCATGATTCCGCGGATCTCCGGGGGTTGATTCGATCGCTTGTGGC
This sequence comes from Leucobacter faecis, assembly GCF_054456695.2. Classification (NCBI taxonomy): domain Bacteria; kingdom Bacillati; phylum Actinomycetota; class Actinomycetes; order Micrococcales; family Microbacteriaceae; genus Leucobacter; species Leucobacter faecis. Next base: position 22,349 of record NZ_JBTJER020000021.1, on the reverse strand, counting down.
ACGAAGTGGCACGGATTGGGTGGTGCGGCAACCGCAAATTCCGGCCTCTGCTCCACCCTCCTTCCAGCTGGAAGGTGCGCGCGTGCCATCCCCGTGCCACTTCGAATGGGTATTCCTGTTCATCTCTGTTCTCCTCTGTCTCTCGACTGGAGACACGAAAACGCCCCTGACCTGCGAAAATTCGCGGATCAGGGGCGTGACCTGGTATTTACCTGGGGCTTCGAAGGAGAAGTCTTAGAAGTCCCAATCCTCGTCTTCGGTGGCCTCTGCCTTGCCGATGACGTACGACGAACCGCTGCCCGAGAAGAAGTCGTGGTTCTCGTCTGCGTTAGGCGAAAGCGACGACATGATCGCCGGGTTGACGTCGCACATCTCCTTGGGGAACATCGGCTCGTAGCCGAGGTTCATGAGCGCCTTGTTGGCGTTGTAGTGCAAGAACTTCTTGACGTCTTCGGTGAGGCCTACGGGATCATAGAGATCCTGCGTGTAGAGCACCTCGTTCTCGTAGAGCTCGTACATGAGGTCGAACGTGTACGCCTTGAGCTCTTCCTGACGCTCGGGCGTCTCATTGGCGACGCTCTGCTGGTACTTGTAGCCGATGTAGTAGCCGTGCACGGCCTCGTCGCGAATGATGAGGCGAATCAGGTCTGCCGTGTTCGTGAGCTTCGCCTTCGACGACCAGTAGATCGGCAGGTAGAAGCCCGAGTAGAACAGGAACGACTCGAGCAGGGTCGAGGCAACCTTGCGCTTGAGCGGGTCGTCGCCTTCGTAGTAGTCGACGATGATCTGTGCCTTCTTCTGAAGGTACTGGTTCTCGACCGACCAGCGGAACGCGTCGTCGATCTCTTGTGTCGAGCAGAGCGTCGAGAAGATCGACGAGTAGCTCTTGGCGTGCACCGACTCCATGAACGCGATATTCGTGAGCACGGCTTCCTCGTGCGGGGTGATCGCATCGGGGATCAGCGAGACCGCGCCGACGGTGCCCTGGATCGTGTCAAGCAGGGTAAGGCCGGTGAAGACGCGCTCAGTGAGGCGCTTCTCGTCATCGGTGAACGTCGCCCACGACTGCACGTCGTTCGACAGCGGCACCTTCTCGGGCAACCAGAAGTTGTTGACGAGGCGGTTCCAGACCTCAAGGTCCTTTTCGTCCTCGATGCGGTTCCAGTTGATCGCCTGTACCGCGTGGCCCAGCTTGAACGGCTTCGGGTTCATCGTTTCCTTCTTGGCTCGTGCTTTGTATTTCTCGTTGTTTGGATCCTGCGACTCGCTTCGCTCCCGCAGGATGACCGGGGCAGCAGGTCCCGGCCAGGATGACCGGGGTAGCAGGTCCCGCAGGATGACCGCTCCCAGGATAGCCAGGAATGCCCTGGAAGATCAGAAGGAGTGCTCCCGTGAGGGAACACTCCTGGCCGATGCTAGAGCATGCAGCTGACGCACTCGGTCATGTCGGTGCCCTCGAGCGCGAGCTGACGGATCCGGATGTAGTAGATCGTCTTGATACCCTTGCGCCACGCGTAGATCTGCGCGCGGTTAATGTCGCGGGTGGTCGCAGTGTCCTTGAAGAACAGCGTGAGCGACAGACCCTGGTCGACGTGCTGCGTTGCCGCCGCGTACGTGTCGATGATCTTCTCGGGGCCGATCTCGTAGGCGTCTTCGTAGAACTCGAGGTTGTCGTTCGTCATGAACGGCGCCGGGTAGTACACGCGCCCCAGCTTGCCTTCCTTACGAATCTCAACCTTCGAGGCGATCGGGTGGATCGAGCTCGTCGAGTTGTTGATGTACGAAATCGAGCCGGTGGGCGGCACGGCCTGCAGGTTCTGGTTGTAGATACCGTGCTCCATGACGCTCGCCTTCAGCGCACGCCACTGATCCTGCGTGGGGATCTCGATGCCGGCGGCCGCGAAGATCTCGGCGACGCGAGGCGTCTCGGGCAGCCACTCGGCATCGGTGTACTTGTCGAAGAACTCACCCGACGCGTACTTCGAGTCCTCGAAGCCGCCAAACACCTGCTGACGTTCAATCGCGATCTTGTTCGACGCCTGAAGCGCGTGGAACAGCACCGTGTAGAAATAGATGTTCGTGAAGTCGATGCCCTCTTCTGAGCCGTAGTGCACGCGCTCACGAGCGAGGTAACCGTGCAGGTTCATCTGGCCAAGGCCAATCGCGTGCGACTGAGCATTGCCGTCTTCAATCGATCGCACCGAGGCGATCGAGCTCATGTCGCTCACCGCGGTCAGCGACCGGATCGCGAGGTCAACGGTCGAAGCGAGGTCGCCACCGTCCATCGCCATGGCGATGTTCATCGAGCCCAGGTTGCAAGAGATGTCCTTGCCGATCTGGTCGTAGCTGAGGTCTTCGTTGTAGGTCGTGGGGGTGTTGACCTGCAGAATCTCTGAGCACAGGTTCGACATGTTAATGCGGCCCTTGATGGGGTTCGCCTTGTTGACCGTGTCTTCGAACACGATGTAGGGGTAGCCCGACTCGAACTGCAGCTCGGCCACGGTCTGGAAGAACACGCGCGCGCTGATCTTGGTCTTCTTGATGCGCGCATCGCCCACCATGTCGTAGTAGTGCTCAGACACCGACAGGTCGCCAAACGGCACCCCGTACACCTTCTCGACGTCGTACGGCGAGAAGAGGTACATGTCTTCGTTCTTCTTCGCGAGTTCGAACGTGATGTCGGGAACCACGACGCCCAGTGAGAGGGTCTTGATCCGGATCTTTTCATCGGCGTTCTCGCGCTTGGTGTCGAGGAACTTCATAATGTCGGGGTGGTGAGCCGAGAGGTACACGGCCCCCGCGCCCTGACGCGCGCCCAGCTGGTTCGCGTAGCTGAAGCTGTCTTCGAGCAGCTTCATGACAGGGATGATGCCAGACGACTGGTTCTCGATCTTCTTGATCGGGGCACCCGACTCGCGAATGTTCGACAGCGACAGCGCTACGCCACCGCCGCGCTTAGACAGCTGCAGCGACGAGTTGATACCGCGTGAGATCGACTCCATGTTGTCCTCGACGCGCAGCAAGAAGCACGAGACGAGCTCGCCGCGCTGCGCCTTACCGAGATTGAGGAACGTGGGGGTGGCCGGCTGGAAGCGGCCCGAGATCATCTCGCGCACAAAACCGCGCGCGAGCTCCTCGTCGCCCTGTGCGAGGCCGAGCGAGACCATCACTACGCGGTCTTCGAAGCGCTCGAGGTAGCGCTTGCCGTCGAACGTCTTAAGGGCGTACGACGTGAAGAACTTGAACGCGCCGAGGAACGCCGGGAAGCGGAACTTCATGGCGTAAGCCTCGTTGGTGAGCGACTCAACGAACTTGGGGGCGTACTGGTCGAGCAGCGCCTTCTCGTAGTAGTCGTTGTCGATCAGGTAGCGCATGCGCTCTTCAAAGTTGTGGAAGAACACCATGTTCTGGTTGACGTGCTGCAGGAAGTACTGCCGCGCGGCCTCGCGATCCTTCTCAAACTGGATCTTGCCGTCTGCGTCGTAGAGGTTCAGCATGGCGTTCAGCGAGTTGTAATCCATCTCGCTGATCTTCGAGGACTCGTGTGACTCCATCACTGATGCTTCCAAAACTCTTCCAATCCTTTCCGAACGGCCGTAACGTCGTCCGGGGTTCCAAATACTTCGAATCGATAGAGGAAGGGCACTTGGCACTTCCTCGCAATAATGTCGCCGGCAATCGCAAACCCTGAACCGAAGTTCATGTTGCCGGCTGCCATCACGCCGCGCAGCAGTCCTCTGTTTCTCTCATCGTTGAGAAATTTGATGACCTGCTTGGGCACGGCCCTTGTGGCGGGGCCGCCGCCGTATGTGGGCACGAGGAGCACGTACGGCTCTGTGACCACGAGCGGCTCTTCGCGCGCGTAGAGCGGGATCCGGGCCGCGGGGCGACCCAGTTTGTCTATAAAGCGTTTGGTGTTGCCCGAGACGCTCGAGAAATACACCAGATCAGTCATGATCATCTACCTCATATACCGCTGTACCCCGAGTACATTACCCGGGGTATTGAAGCGCGGCGGCCTAGGCCAGCCGGCTTGCGAGCGCCGAGATCTTGTCGGGACGAAAGCCCGACCAGTGCTCGTCGTCGGTCACCACGACGGGAGCCTGGAGGTACCCCAGTTCCTTCACCGTTTCGAGCGCCGTCTCGTCTTCAGACAGGTCGAGCACGTTGTACTCGATGCCCTTGCTGTCGAGCGCACGATACGTCGCCGTGCACTGCACGCACGACGGCTTGGTGTATACCGTGATGGCCATTTCACGCCCCTCTTTCAAAACACACGCGCCTCGGCCGAGGCACTACATATAGTGAACCACACCGACCTTAACCACAACATGGTGTAGTTACATCCATGTAGTTTTCCACTTCCTATCCACCGCCCCACCCCCTCACTTGGGGAGAACTTTTCGCATAGTCTCGCGCTTCGCGGCAGGTTATCCACAGGCCAGCCCGTACGTGGAAACTTTCCTCCCCACCCCGCCTCGGCGTGTCGCGCGTAGTGTGCCCGGAGCGTGCCCGCAGCGGTGGCACAAGCGCCTACCCTGCGCGCCTACTCGAGCGCAATGGGCCACAAATATTCGCGGCCATCGGGCTCAAACCAGCGCAGCACGAGCATGGCATCGGGCGCTGCCGCGCAGACTCCCGCCTCACCGTGACGCACAAGCACCGTGACCCGTTCACCCGGCAACACTGTGCCCGGCAAGGACAAGCCGAGCATGCCGCCGCCGGCAAGTGCGAAGCGCACTGAGTGCGCGGGTGCTCGCCCACTGTGCGCCACCTCAATATCACCGTCGGGTGAGCGTGACACTACCCGCCAGGGCACCGCAATCGCGGCGCCCTGCTCTGTAGAAAGGGGCGCGGCCCGCGCCCGCACCGCCGCGCTAATGTTTGCGCGCCAGCGCCGCGCAGCCCCGGGCGGCGGCCGCGTGCGCGAAGCAAGACGAAAAGGATTCATGCCCGCAGGCTACGCCGCACCTCGGACATCGCGAGCTACACGTGGTGGTAGGGCCTCCCGGCGGCGATCTCTTGCGCGCGATACAACTGCTCGGCCAGAATCAGTCGCACGAGCTGGTGCGGAAACACGAGCTTCGACAGACTCCACACGAAGTCGGCGCGCGCTCGCACCGCGTCACTCACACCGTAGGCACCGCCAATGACCACCGAGACCTGGCGGCCCGCGTCAAACGCGCCCCGCAGGGTGCGCGCCAGCTCGGGTGAATCAACGTTGCGGCCGCGTTCGTCAAGCAGCACAACGAAGGCATTCGCGTCGAGCTTCGCGAGGATCCTGTCAGACTCTTCGGTGCGCGCGGCATCACCCTCGCGTGCCGAGTGTGGCAGCAACTGCCACGACGCATCGAACGGCTTGCGCAGCCGCTTCTCGTAGCGGTCGATGCCGTCGACGACCCACTTCTCGTGTTTCTTGCCGACGGCCAGCACGCGTACGCTCACGCCGCCACCGCCCCTTCCCCGCGCACCGACGCAAGGAATTCGGCGATGCGCCCGATCGCCTCCTCGAGCACGGGCACGGCGGGCAGGGTCACAAAGCGCAGGTGATCCGGAGCCTGAAGATTGAAACCGCGCCCGTTCGTGACCAGCACCCGGGTCGCGCGCAGAAGGTCGATCACGAAGGCCTGGTCATCGTCGATGCGGTACACCTCGGGATCGAGGCGCGGAAACAGGTACATCGCGCCGCCGGGGAGCTCGCAGGTGACCCCGGGGATCGCGGTGAGCAGCCGGTGGGCGGTGTCGCGCTGCTCGCGCAACCTCCCGCCCGGTGCGCACAGCGCGCCGATGCCCGACCAGTCGGGGTCGCCGAGTGCGACCGGGATCGCGTGCTGCGCGGGCACGTTCGAGCACATGCGCATGTTGGTGAGCAGCGTGAGCCCCTCGAGAAAGTCGCTGGCGCGCGCCTTGTCGCCCGAGATCGCGAGCCACCCGGCGCGGAACCCTGCGACCCGCTGCGCTTTCGAAAGCCCACTAAATGTGAGGCAGAGCGTGTCATGCGCGTGCAGTGCCGCGTGCTCGTGCGTCGCACCGTCGTACAGAATCTTCTCGTAGATCTCGTCGGCCATGAGCACCAGGCCGTGCCGTTCGGCGAGCTCGGCGAAGCCGCGCACAAGTTCGGCGCTGTACACCGCTCCCGTGGGGTTATTGGGGTTGATCAGCACAATACCCTTGGTCGCGGGCGTGATGAGCCGCTCGATCGCGTCCAGGTCGGGCATCCATCCGTTGCCCTCGTCACACGGGTAGTGCACGGCCCGCCCGCCCGACATGGTGACCTGCGCCGTCCACAGCGGGTAGTCGGGCGCGGGCACTAAAATCTCGTCACCGTCACCCGCGAGCGCCTGCAGCACGAGCGAGATCAACTCGCTCACGCCGTTGCCCACGATCACGTCATCGGCCGTGACGCCCGTAACGCCTACGCTCGCGTAGTAGCGCGCAACGGCTTCGCGGGCGGGCAGAATGCCACGCGAGTCGCTGTAACCTTGCGCGCCCGGCAGCGCACCCCGCAACGCTTCAACAATCTCGGGCGGCGCTTCAAACCCAAACGGGGCCGGGTTGCCGATGTTGAGCTTCAAAATCTCGTGTCCCGCTCGCTCAAGTTTCTCGGCCTCTTGCAGGATCGGGCCGCGCACGTCGTAGCGCACCCCCGCGAGCTTCTTGGACTGGGTGATCTGACGCTTCTGCCGCACAGAAGAAGTGTAGTGGATTACAATGTTTACATGAGTACGTCAGCACCGCTTGGGCGGCCAATCTCGGTTCGGCTACCAGAAGCCCTGCGTGAGCGTGTCGAAGCGTTAGCCAAGGCGACCCGGCGCAGCCAGGGCGACATTGTGCGCGAGGTGCTCGAGCGCGACCTGGCCGAGCTGGAATGGGAGCAACGCATCGTTTCACGTTCGGCAGACCTTCGTTCGGGCCGAGCGAAGACTGTGCCGCTCGCTGTAGTCGAGCATGAGCTTGGGCTAAGCGACTCACCCGTTGACGCCTCGATCTTAGATGAGATCGAGTGACCTGGGAGGTTGAGCTCTCGCCTGAGGCGGCGAAGTGGCTACGCAAGGCCGACCCCCAAACCGCACGACGCATTCGTTCCGCGCTTCGAGCAATCACGACCCTCGATAGCCCCCGCGGCAGGGGCAAAGCGCTCACCGGGGGCCTATCTGGCCTGTGGCGTTATCGCATCGGTGACTATCGAATCGTCTGCGACCTACTTGACGCACGCCTCGTCGTCTTGGTGATCGACATCGACCACCGCAGCAGCATCTACGAGTGAGCAGGCACTAGGCCTGCTCAAATAATTCAGCGCTGCTACTGCTGCTGCGCGTACAGTTTCGCGTAGGCGTCGCCGCGCGCAATCAGATCCGCGTGAGTGCCGTGCTCGAGGATGCGCCCCTCACCCACCACGTAGATGCGGTCGGCGCCCTCAATCGTCGACAACCGGTGCGCGATCGCGATCGTCGTGCGGCCGCCCCGCGCGCCGTCGAGCGCCCGCTGCACCGCGCGTTCGTTCACGGTGTCAAGCGCGCTCGTCGCCTCGTCAAGCACGAGCACGCGCGGGTTTTTGAGCAGCACTCGCGCGATCGCGATGCGCTGCTTCTCGCCGCCCGAAAGCCGGTACCCGCGCTCCCCCACGACCGTGTCATACCCCTTTGCAAACCCCGAGATCGCGTCGTGAATGTTCGCGAGCTTCGCTGCGGCTACGAGCTCCTCATGCGAAGCGTCGGGTTTGCCGTAACGCAGGTTGTCGGCGATGGTCGCGTGAAACAGGTACGGGTCTTGTGTTACCACCCCGATGCGATCCATGAGCGCCTCTTGCCGCAGCTCGCGCACATCGCTGCCCGCGTAGCGCACGCTCCCCTCGCTCGCGTCGTACAGTCTCGGCACGAGCGACCCGATGGTCGTTTTGCCCGACCCCGACGCTCCCACAAACGCCACGAACTCGCCCGGCTCCACCCGAAACGACACCCGGTCGAGCGTCGGCCGCTCGCCCGCTACCGCGTCGGCGTAGCGAAACGTGACGGCATCGAATTCGATGCGCCCGGCATTCTCCGGAGCGTCAGAAGGATCGATCGCGCCTGGGGCGTCGATGATCGCGGGCTCGAGGTTTAAATACTCGAAGATGCGCGCAAACAGGGCCCGCGACGTCTGCAGGTCGAGCGCGATGCGCATGAGCGCCATGAGCGGAAACAGCAGGCGCGACTGCACGGTCGTGAACGCGACGATCGTGCCGGCCGTAATGCCTGGGTCGAACCCGTCGCCCTGCGCACCCGCGATGATGAATCCCGAGACGAGGTACACGATGGCGGGCACCGCCGACAGAAACACCTGCACCATCGCGAAGAAGAACTGGCCGCTCATCGTCTGCCGCACCTGCAGCGCGATCTGGCGTTCGTTCTCGGCCGCGTAGCGCTCAGTTTCTGCGCGCTGACGCGAGTAGGTTTTCGCGAGCAGCACGCCCGACACCGACAGCGCCTCTTGTGTGATTGCCGTCATTTCAGACAGCGACTCCTGCGTTTTGCCCGCGATGCGCGCCCGCACCTGGCCGACGCGGCGCTGCGCGATGACGATCACGGGCATCAGCACGAGCGCGATGAGGGTGAGCTGCCAGCTGAGAATCACCATCGCAACACCCGCCGCGATCACGGTGACGGTGTTGCCGATGACGCTCGACACCGTATTCGTGAGCACGTTCGCGACGCCGCCCACGTCGTTTTGCAGCCTTGACTGAATCACGCCCGTCTTGGTGCGAGTAAAGAACCCCAGCTCCATCGCCTGCAGGTGCGCAAACAGCCGCACCCGCAGGTCGCCCATCACACGGTTGCCCACGCGTGCGGTGAAGAGCGTCTGCACAATGCCTAAGCCGCTCGAGAGCACAAACGCCGCGACCATCGCCCCCACGAGCCACCCGAGCAGCGGAAGATTGGGCACACTGTCTTTGGGAAACAGTGCGTCATCGAACACGCGCTGCGTGATCAGCGGCGGCAAAATACCAAGCCCGGCCGACACGACGACGAGCGCGATGATGAGCGTGAGTTGCGCCCGGTACGGCCGAAACAGGTCGACAATGTGGCGCCCCAGGTTTGGGATCTTCGGCGCCTCAGCGTTCTCTTCACGCTGCTTCGCCCTATCGCCGCCCGCTACACCGCGCCCGCCTGGTCTCATGCCCCTGAGCATAGCGGGGCGGGCAGGCTGGGCCCGGCTGTTCGCGGCGCGGCCGCTGCATGATCCGGATCTCTGGCGAACCGCGCGAGCTCACTCGCGCAGCAGGTGAGTTGCTGAGCTGGTCAGATGCTCAGTAGGTCAGATGCTGAAGAGGTCGCCGAGGCCCTCGAACGCCGACCCCGCGGCGTCGAACACCTGGCCGACCGCGTCGAGGGCTCCGAGCTCGCCGAGGTCTCCCGCGATCTCAGCGAGCTGCAGCGTGAGCCGTGTGAGCTCGGCGATCGCGGTCGCGCTGTCGAGCGCCGAGAGCAACGCGTCACCGTCGACCGCCTGAGCATCGACGCGCAGCACCTCGGCCCACTGCTTCTCGAGCCCAAACAGAACGGCGTAGGGCAGTAGCTGCTCGTGCAGCTGGAGCCGTTCGGCCCCCGCTTGCGCAGGCACACGCATCGCACCCTGCGGCGACTGCAGCACCCGCAGCCGGTCGGCCTCAGCAAGCCGAATGTACTCGCGCATGCCGGCGAGGTGGCGCCTCGCCAGCTGACTCGGTGGTAGAAACCTGCGCCACGGCCGCGGGCACACGATGAGGGCGGCGACGGTCACACCGAACGCGGCCACTGCGACCAGCACCCCCGCCGGTGCTGTCGGCTCGGTCACCCACACGGCGCCACAGCTTCCCGCGATCACGAGGGTTGCGGCCACGCCTACCCACCCGAGTACGTTGACCACGTTGCTGGGCCAGCGCACCGAACGCTGGGCGATCAGTCCACGTCGGGCGAGGTCACTCACGGTATCGGTGAGCAGCGCGGCAGCTTTACGGCCTGCGACGCCTTTCGCGGGTGAGATCTTGCGCGCGGCCTTGCCCCGTTCTTGTGCCCCCAAAAACACGGCGAGCACCCGCTGTTCAGCGCCCGTGAACCGCACACCGGGCATGATCTCTGCCGCGAACTGAGGTTTTGCGCCCTTGGTCGCGCCCGCGGCGTCGCCCGCGGCGTCGCCCGCGGGCTGCATCACGAGGTGAATCTTCTTGCGCAGTGCGAGGTCAATGAGCGCCGCGGCGAGCGCTTTCGAGTCTGAGCCCGCGAGTACCGCGTCGAACAGGATGTTCGAATTCGGCAGCGGTGCGTACTCGGCGATGACTGTTCCAACGGGTTGCCGTGAACGCAGTCGCGAGACAATCGCGATGACGAGCAGCGCGAGCGCGGGCAGAGCCGCCGTCAAGATCGCAAAAAACACCATGTTTCGAGTGTAGGGCGGGTTCTACTCGGGTCTCGCGTAGCGTCTACCCTCGCAACAAATCGTGTGCGGCAGGCCGCCTGCTATGCCACCCGCACACGGCTGTCACCCAATACGTATTCGATCGCTAGCACGCCACCTACGGCTTCGAGATAGTTGCGAATAGTGCCGATCTTTGCATTGTCCAGGTCACCATGCTCGATCTTGGAGACTTGGCGCTGACCGACCCCAATACGCTCAGCGAGCTGTGCTTGTGTGAGGCCTGCCTGCTCACGGAGCTCGCGAAGGCGGTATGCCCTCACTTCAGCGAGCATCCGCTCCTTGTGCGCTTCAACTCGCGCGCGGTCCACGGGATGCTCCGCGACAAAGCTCTTCAACGTCATCGCCATGGTGATCACTTTCCTCTCAATGAACGCAGATGCGCGTCAAACAGGTGGTCCGCTAACGGAATATTCTTCTTGTACCAGCGGGTCCAGTTGCCAGCTTTGTCGCCTGCAAGCAGCAGGATCGCCGAGCGGTCGGGGTCGAACGCAAACAGGACCCGCAGCTCTGTCCGCCCGGTCGATCCCGGCCTAAGCTCTTTCATATTTCGATGCTTAGAGGACGTCACCGTGTCAACGATGGGTCGGCCTAGTTGAGGGCCTCGATCTTCGAGCAGCTCTATTGCAGCAATGACCTGCTCACGCGAGTCGCCGTCCAAGGATGTGAGCCACGCGGCAATCAACTCAATGTCCACCTGCCACATAACACAAGCGTAGACCCCACAAGGTCTACTTGCAAGTGTGCAATCTATCTTTCACCGAGAGCTGGAGTCCGAGCTGCTGAGGATACGCACACTCACTCTTGCTGGGTGAGCCGGGTCTGGCCCTGACCCTCAATCAGCCGAGGCCTCGACGGCGCGCTCCAACCGCTCAAGCTTGCCGTCGATCTCACCCGCGAAGCCGGGGCGAATGTCGGCCTTGATGACGAGCGACACCCGCGCACCAAACGGCATGACCGCCTCGGTGGCGCGCTTCACCACGTCGAACACCTCGTCCCATTCCCCCTCGATCTCGGTGAACATCGACGAGGTGCGGTGCGGCAGCCCCGAGGCGCGCACCACCTTTACGGCCTCAGCGACCGCGTCTGATACTGAGCCGTCGGCGCGCTCTTTGCGGCCCGGCGCTTCACCGCTCGGCGCAACTGAAAAGGCGAGGATCATGGGGTTTCCTTTCTGGGGGGGCGCAAGCGCGCAGCATTACGGGTTGACGGGCACCGGCCCCGTCTCTGACTTCACGGGGCGTTTGCCAAACAGCAGTGTCACCACAATACCCACCGCGATCACCGCGAGCGGCAAAATCAGCGAGTGCGCCATGGCGCTCGAGAATCCCTCACGCACAGGCTCGGGCAGCGCCCCCACACGACCGGCTCCCTGCTCGCCCATCTTCGCGGCCGCAGCGCCAAACTGTGCACTCAACAGCGCCGCCATGAGCACCGTGATGGCCGCTGAGCCGAGCACCGCCCCCACCTGGCGGCTGGTGTTGTAGACGCCTGATCCGGCGCCCGCGAGTTCAGGGGCCAGACCGAACGTGGTGATCGAAGCGAGCGGACCCCACATGAACGCGTTGCCGAGGCCGAGCACCGCGCTCGCCACGAGCAGCAGCCAGATCGAGGCGTCGGGGCGCATCAGCACGAAGTACATGGCGAGGCCGGCCGCGACCAGCACGAGCCCGAGGGTCGCGACGCGGCGCGGTTCGCCGCGGTCGATGAACAGCCCGACGGGGCGTGCGAGCGCGATCGACAGCACCGCCATGGGAGCGAGCATCAGGGCCGACTGGGTAGGCGTGAGGCCGAGCACGAGCTGAAAGTAGAACATCATGGGCAGGCTCTGCGCGGTGACCGCGAAGCCCACGGTCACGATCACGGCGGTGCCCACCGAGAAGTTTCGGTCCCTGAAAATACGCAGCGGGATCAGGGGTTCGCCGTTCTGCTTCCACTGCCACAGCACGAAAAGCACGAGCAGCACGACGCCCGCGATAATGAGCATCGGCACGGTGATGGGGCCCACGATCGTGCCCCAGTCGTAGCTCTCGCCCTCTTGAATACCGAACACGAGCATGAACATGCCCGCGGCGCTGAGCGCGACGCCCAGCCAGTCGAAGCGGTGAGCGCTTGTGGGCAGCTTGGGCACGTATTTGAGGGCGAGCACAAACGCGATCACACCCACGGGAAGGTTGACGAAGAAGATCCATTCCCATCCGGCGGCGTCGATCAAGAAACCGCCCAGGATCGGCCCCACGAGAGTCGCGACGCCCGCCGTGACACCCCAGATCGCCATCGCAGAACCGCGCTCGCGGGGCGCGAAGATGCGCGTAATCACAGCCATGGTCTGCGGGGTGAGCATCGCGGCGCCCAGGCCCTGCGCGACGCGCGCGCCAATCAGCACCTCAATGTTGGGAGCCATTCCGCACGCGAGCGACGCGAGCGTAAACACGATGAGCCCCATCAGGTACAGCCGGCGCGGGCCAAATCGGTCACCGAGGCGCCCCGTGATGAGCAGCGGCACCGCATACGCGAGCAGGTACGCGCTCGTCGCCCACAGCGTCGCCGTCATGGTCGTGTCGAGACCCTGCATGATCGACGGGTTCGCGACCGACACGATCGTCGTATCGACCAGAATCATGAAGAAACCCAGCACCATCGACCACAGCGCCGCCCACGGCCTGATCGGCTTAGCTGCGTTCTCTTCTGGGGTGCTGCGCTCGTTCTTCACTCGCTAAGCCTACGTGCTTCGCTCCGGATCGGGCCGTGCGGTTGTCCAGCTGTCGATCAGTTCTGTCTGCGCACACGCGCTTGCTCCACGCGCTTGCTCCACGAGCTGGGGCTCCGCGCGCTTGCGGGGGATTTGCACTCCCGCAGGAGATCTGCACTCCCGCAGGAGACTTTCTGCGTTTTGATCCTGCAGGACGGCGGATCTCCTGCGCGAGTGCAAATCTCTCGTGGCGCGCGAGCACACCAACCCGTCACCCTGCGCGAGCACACCAACCCGTCACCCTGCGCGAGCACACCAACCCGTCACCCTGCGCGAGCACACCAACCCGTCGCCCTGCGGGAGCTTGCCCCACACCCCGTCATTCTGCGGGAGCTTGCCCCACACCTCGTCATTCTGCGGGAGCTTGCCCCACACCTCGTCATTCTGCGGGAGCTTGCGACTCGCAGAATCTAGGCGCGAGTGTCTCCTGCGACTTCTCCGTCGCGCAGGAAGACAGGAGGTGGGCGCGAGCTTGCGAGTCGCAGGGTCCACCATCACATACATCGGGCGTAGATTGAGCACATGACTATCGACGGCGTAGAACACATGCGGGCCGCTTTCGTTCGCGAAGCAGGCCCGGCCGACTCAATTGTGGTGGGCGACGTGCCTATTCCACGCCCCGGGCCCGGCAGCGTGCTCGTGCAGAGCACGGTGATGGCGGTGAATCACGTCGACACCTTCATCAGGTCGGGCGCATACGCGACGGCGCGGCCCGCGGCCGCCGGTGAGCCATTTGTTATTGGCCGCGACATCGCTGGCACTGTCGCGCAGGTGGGGCCCGGTGTTACCGGGTTTAAGGTGGGCGACTCGGTGTGGTGCAACAGCCTGGGGTACGACGGCAGGCAGGGCTCGTTTAGCGAGTTCGCGCTGGTGCCCGTCGAGCGGCTGTACGCGCTGCCCGCGGGGGTCGCACCCGAGGCTGTGGCGACAGTCTCACACACCGCGGCAACCGCATACCTGGGGCTCGTGCGCGAGGCCGGGCTACTCGTGGGCGAAACCGTGTTCGTTGGGGGCGCCGCGGGCGGGGTCGGATCGGCCGCCGTGCAACTGGCGCACGCGATGGGGGCCCGCGTGCTCGCGTCGTGCTCCCCGCACGACGCCGACTGGGTGCGCGCATGCGGCGCCGACGAGGTGTTCGACCGCACCGATGCTGCACTGCTCGACCGGGTGTACGCTGCCGCGCCCGACGGGGTGAACGTGTGGTGGGATACAACCGGCAGGCTCGACCTCGCCGCATCACTGCGGCTCATGGCACGCGGTGGTCGCGTCATCGTGTCGGCGGGGCTCGCGGGTGCCAGCTCGAATGCTGCTCCCGGAGGTACAAGCGCTGCTGCTGGCGCTGCTGGCGGCACAATCTCGCCCACCGATTTCTACACCCGTGACATTCAGTTGCGCGGGTTCGTGATTAGCAACGCGTCAGTCGCAGAGCTTGCGGCTGCCGCAGCGGCGATCAACAGCATGCTTGCGCGGGGTCAGCTCAAGGGCCGGGTCGCCAAAGTGCTCACGCTCGAAGAGGCCGCTGGCGCACACCGGTTGATGGAGTCGCACGCGGCTCCCGGCAAGCTGCTCGTAAAGCCCGGCACCGCGCGCCCTAAACCGCACGCCCCCGCACCCCGTTCGACAAGCGCCGAGGCTCTAAAACCCGCCGCTCCGTCGGCAAAGCCTGCGGGCCCGACGGCGCCGACCGGGCCGACGCCGAAGCCCGGCCCCAAGCCCACGCCGCACCCCACGGAGAGCGCGGGCACCGTGAGCGCTGCTGCCCCAAAACCCGGCCCTAAACCGGTAGCGCCAAAGCCAGCAGCACCCAACCCCTCGAACTAAAACAGCTCTACTGGGGCCACGGGTGGTGGTTATGCGGCCTCATAACCACCACCCGTGGCCCCGGTAGTGCCATCAGGCGTGCGCGTGAGCGTGAGCGTGGGCACAGGCGCGAGCGCTCAGCCCTTGACCTGACTCGTGCCACTTTACTGCTGGCGCGCAGTGCACAAGTCGAACCTTGAAGGCAACCGCCCCGGCGAATGAAACGTTGCCCGCATCCGTTGCACCAAAGATCGACTCCTCTGACGAATTGGCGTGTTGCACGCTGCCATAAGATGCCGTGCGGCCAAAAGTGGGTGTTATCGGTCCTGATAACACCCACTTTTGGCCACACGAGGCTTTGGCGCCTGTGTGTGACCTTGTTCGTGCTGTTTGAATGCAGGCAGACAGCTCATGTAGTAACGAGCGCCGGCCAGAAATAGTTTTCCCAATTGCTGTTCGGAGCCTGACATTGCGCGCCAGTGAGTGAGCAAGCCCCTCGTTTTAGTGCGGTGGCACACGTGCCAGCACCGCATCAAGTCAACGATTTCTGCGAGGCCGCGCACTAGACCATTATCATTCTGCGCACAGTCGCTGAATCTAGTGTGGATGCTGCGACTCGCTCCGCTCGCGCAGCGTGACGAATCCACCTATTGGCGCAACCTCTCATCAAATGATGTAGGAAATTCTAACAAGTGGCACGAGTCAGGGCACAGGCACGCCCGCTCAACCCTTGAGTGCCTCGCCCAGCTTCACGCGGGTGCCTGTGCGCAAGATGGATCCCTCGTAGATGCGGGCACCGAGCGCCCACACCAGCGCGATCGAGACCGCGAGCACGCCCACCGACAAGACCGGCTCCCACCACTCAGCGGTGCCCAGGTAGAGCCGCATCGGCATGCCCACCGGCGCCGAGAACGGCACGTAACTCATCACCGCGAGCGCGACGGGGTTGTCGTAAAACACGATCACGCCCATGTAGGGCAGCATCACCAGCATCATGACGGGGCTCGTCACCGAACCGATGTCCTCCTGCCGTGACACGAGCGAGGCGAGCGCCGCGTACAGCGCCGCCAAGAGCACGAAGCCAAACGCAAAGAGAATGCCAAACCAGATCAGCGCGGTGCCGAGTTCACCGAGCAGCAGGTCTTGCCCGGTCGCGAGCATGCCCACTGACGCGAGCGCCGCGATCGCCACCACCTGCGCGAGCGCCAAGATGCTGTTGCCCACAATCTTGCCCGCGAGAATGGTGCGCGCCGGCACCGTCGCGAGCAGAATCTCGACGATGCGGGTCTGCTTCTCTTCGACCACGCTCTGCGCGATCGTCGTGCCAAACGTGATCGCGCTCATCATAAACACGACACCAAACGCGATCGCGATCATGTAGGCGAGAAACGGGTTATCTGTCGTGGGCGCGAGCAGTTCGACCGAGGGCGACGCCGACAGCGCCTGCAGTACGTCTGTGGGCGGGCTGTCCTTCGCGAGCACGGTCAGGTCGACTGGGGTGTCGCCACCGTCGACCACTGCGGCGTCAACCTCGCCGTCAAGCACGAGGGCTTCGGCGGTGGCGCGATCCGGAGCTTCGGTGACCTCGAACCCCGCGGCATCAAGCTGCGTGACCGAGCTGCCCACCGCGGCGACCTTCGTGGGGCCGCCGATGCCGCCAGCCTGCGCGATGAGGCCGCTCGCGAGCACGCCCGCGAGCACGAGGAAGAGCAGAATTCCGGTCGAGACGAGAAACGCTTTCGACCGCAGGCGGGTCGTGATCTCGCGCTCAGCGACGAGCCAGGTCGCCTGGGCCGGGGCGAGCTGCTGGTGCGGCGCTTTGGCGCGCGCCTGGTGCTGGGTGCTCATCGCACTACCTCCTTGAAGATCTGAGCGAGCGTGGGGGTTTCGTGGCCGAAACGGCGCACGATCGTGCCGGATCTGCCTGACGCCGCGCCCTGCGCGCCGAGCGCGCCTGCGTCGCCCTGCGCGCCGAGCGCGCCTGCGTCGCCCTGCGCGCCGAGCGCGCCTGCGTCGCCCTGCGTGCCGAGCGCGACCGCCGCGGCGAGGACCCGTTGGGCGGCGCCCTCGGTCTCGGCGTCGAAGCGGGCGAGACCGCCATCGAGGTGGGTCACGGTGATGCCGGGCTGCTCGCGCACCCAGCCCGCGTCGGCGGTGGGGCCCGCGAGTTCGAGGGCGAAGCTCAGGCCCGCATGAGCCGCGCGCAGCCCCTCGCGTGAGCCGGCGGCGAGAATCTTGCCGCTGCCGATCACGACGACGTCGTCGCAGAGCCGCTCGACAATGTCGAGCTGGTGCGACGAGAACAGTACGGGAGCGCCCTGTGCGGCGTAGTCGCGCAGCACCCCGAGCACCACCTCGACGGCCATCGGGTCAAGGCCCGAGAACGGTTCGTCGAGCACGAGCGCGGCGGGCTCGTGCACGAGCGCGGCGGCGATCTGTGCGCGCTGCTGGTTGCCGAGCGACAGGCTCTCGAGAGTGTCGTTCGCGCGCTCGGTGAGGCCGAGGCGTTCGACGAGCTGCTCGGCCGACGATTTGGCGGCGGCGGGGGCCATGCCGTGCAGGCGGCCGAGGTAGACGAGCTGCTCGAGCACCTTCATCTTGGGGTAGAGCCCGCGTTCCTCGGGCATGTAGCCGATGCGCGAGCGGTCGGCCGGTGTGATGGGCGACCCGTCGAACTCCACGCTGCCTGTGTCTTGCGCGAGCACACCGAGGATGATGCGCATGGTGGTGGTCTTGCCCGCGCCGTTGCCGCCCACGAAGCCCGTCATGCGGCCGCTCGCGACCCCAAACGTGACGTCGTCGAGCACGCGGCGATCGCCGAACGTGCGGCCGATTCCCTTGATCTCGATCATGCTGATCCTTTCGTTATCTCTAGCTTGGCGGGGCGGCAGGGTGCGCCGCCTCCCCCGCGAGGGGGAGATTGTGGTGCGTGTTCGTTCTGGCTGGCCCGGTCGGCGAGTGTTTACGGCACAGAGTCCCCCGTCAGGCGGAGGCCTTGAGCCTCCCACCCCGTTACGCTTAACCTCATGAGTGAACCCGCGCTGCTGAGCGATACGGCACCGCTAAGCAACACGACAGGGCCGACAGGGCCAGCCGACCCGGCCGACCCAGCCACGACAACGTCGGGCAGCGGCTGGGTGCGACCGCGCGCTACCCGCGAGACGCTGCGCTTCGACGCGGGCCTCGCGGCCGTGCTCGCAGCCGCCGCCGTCACCACGTCGCTGCTGTATGCCCGAACCGGAATCTACGAGCACCCCGCACCCCTGTGGGTGTCGGTGCTGGGTTTGGGTCTTGTCACCCTGCCGCTCGCGCTGCGCCGCCTCTGGCCGGTGCCCGTCGCGGTGCTCGCAGCTCTCGGCTTCTTCATCTGCGGACAGTTCGCGGTACCCGAGCTGCTCATCACCAACATCGGCCTGTTCATCGCCCTGTACACGGTCGGCTCGTGGGAGCCGCGGCGCGCCCTCGCATTCTGGATCCGCTGTGGCATCAGCGCCGCGATGATTCTGTGGCTCGTCGTCGCGCTCATCATCGCGTCGTCAGACGTCGACGCGATGCCCGGAGTCTCCCGCTCGGGGCTCTTCTCGGCATTCGCCACATACTCGGTCATTCAGATCATCACGAACCTGTTGTACTTTGGTGGCGCGTTCTACTTCGGTGACCGCTCCTGGCAGTCGGCCCGCATGCGTGCCCAACTCGAGGCGCAGGGTCGCGAGCTCGAGCTCGAACGCCGCACCAGCGCCGAGCAGGCCGTCGCGCTCGACCGCATCGCGATCGCCCGCGAGCTGCACGACGTCGTCGCGCACCACGTCTCGGTGATGGGCATTCAGGCGGGCGCGGCACGGCGTCTCGTCGAGCGGGCCGAGGCGGGCGCGGGTGTTTCGAGGGGTGCTGGCGCCGGATCCGGAACAGCCGAGCTTGCCCGCGCCGCGGCCGCCCTCGAGGTCGTCGAATCGAGCGCCGAGACCGCGATCGCCGAGCTGCGCGGGCTCGTGGGCACGCTGCGGGCGCCCGAGACGGGGGACGCCGCAACGACAATTGGCATCGCGCAGTTGCCGGCGCTCGTCGCGGCGTCTGCGGCGGCGGGGCTACCGGCGACGTTGATCGTGGCGGGCGAGGCGCGCCCCGTGCCGATGCTCGTCGATGTCGCCCTGTACCGCACCGCACAGGAGGCGCTCACGAACGCGCGCAAGCACGCGGGCGTTGGTGCCGAGGCGACGGTGCGGCTGCGGTTTGAGGCGCGTGCGGTCGAGCTCGAAGTGGGTGACACGGGCACGGCGCAGCGGCTGGGTGCTGGCGGTTTCTCTGGTGGTGCCGCTGCTGGTGTTGGCGCGGGCAGTACTGGTGCCGGGCTCGGGCTTCGCGGCATGCGTGAGCGCGTGGGCGCCGTCGGTGGCACCGTCGAAACGATGCGCCGCGAGGGCGGTGGGTTTCTGGTGCGGGCCCGCGTTCCGCTGGGTGTGGCACCCGCTAGTGGCGCGAGTGGTCTGAGTGGTCTGAGTGGCGCGTCGGATTCTGCCGGGGGTGCACGTCTCGCCGATACCCCCGAGAGCAGCTCAATTATTTTGGGGGGCCGCGCGTGATCCGCGTACTGCTCGTTGATGACCAGGCGCTCGTGCGGTCTGGGTTTCGCATCATCCTCGAGACGGAGCCCGATATTGAGGTCGTGGGTGAGGCCACCGATGGTGTTGCGGCGGTGGAGCTCGCGGCAGAGCTCTCCCCCGACGTGATCTGCATGGACGTCGAGATGCCTAAGCTCGATGGTATTGCAGCGTCGCGGCAGATTCTGGGCGGCGTTGCGGGTGTGGCGGGTGCCGCAGGAGCTGCAGCGAGCACATCAGCGGCACCCGCAGTGCTTGTGCTCACCACGTTTGGGCATGAGCGCTACCTGTTTGACGCGCTGGCCGCGGGGGTGAGCGGTTTCTTGCTCAAGACGGCACGCGCCGAGCAGCTCATCGATGCCGTGCGTACGCTCGCGGGCGGTGGCGCGCTGCTCGGTCCAGACGTCACCCGCGCGGTGATGGAACGCGCCGCGGGTGCCGATGGTGTCCCGGGTGCCGCGGGTGCCGCGGGTGCCACCGACACCGCCGACACCGCAGGCGCCCCGTGCCCGCTCGAAGCGGCGGGTCTCACTGAGCGTGAACGCGACGTGTTGCGGCAGCTCGCGACCGGAGCCTCAAACACCGAGATCGCGGCGGCTCTGTTCGTAGGCGAGTCAACCGTGAAGACCCACGTGTCAAACATTCTGCAGAAGCTCGGGGTGCGCGACCGCATTCAGGCCGTCGTCTGGGCGCACACCCAAAACGTGCTGTAGCCCAGTCCTCGCGCCCATAATATGCGCGACTAGTTCTGCTTTAGCCACGGGCGGTTTCAAGCGGAATCAGAACTTCATGGCAGGAATTGTCAGCGACCTATTCGGGGCAGCTCGGAGTGGGAAGCAGCAGAAGCACCCCTTCGCACATCGATCACGCTTCAAGCATCAATAGTCTGGGAAAACTGATGCTTGAGCTGTGATTGACGTAGTTAGCGGTACGGGTGTTGATCCTGCGACACCTTCGTCGCGCAGGATGACAGGAATTATCGGCGCAGGGTGACTCTTCTGCCTGAGCGCCACGCGGTTTCATGAACCTATATGTGCCAAAAACTGGAGGCCATCGAGCCTCAAGAACGCTATGCGCTCGGGAACTGTTAAAGACTCTGACTCAGACTGAGCCAGCAGCTCCTCAAAACGACCAAACTCAAGCTCAATCCGAGCAATCTCTGCAAGAGTATCGGCCTCGGTTCGTTCAGTAACTTTGATGGGCAGGTCGGGCATATCTAGCACTATGAGATTCACCTCGTTCCGTTGCGTTTTCCCTCACTCCTGTGTCGTATGATCCGCCGACAATGGAAGACCAGAATAGTAACGTCCGCGCGGATGGACACGACGTGCTGTAGCGAGGCCTCCGCTTAGAACAACTTCGTCATATTAAAGGTTATACACGTAACCTTTGTTAAGATGATTCTATGCCGCAGGTTAATTCTGATCAACATCCCACCTGGCCGGCAATTACCACCGAGCCGCGACCGTGGGCACGAGACACCACCGTGCTCGCCTCACGCCGACAGATGCTACTCGCAGGCGGTGACTACCAGGCTGCCGTGCTGCCGCTGATCGCAGAGCTTGACGTACGCTTAGATGCCGAAACACTGGCGGCTGCGGACGACGCCAGCGTTGAGCTGGCTCGTTTCGACTCCGAAATGGGTGCCGTCACGGCCCCGTTCGCCTCGGTATTGCTTCGTACCGAGTCAGCATCCAGCTCCGAGGTGGAGAAGCTAACATCGAGCGCCAAACAGATCGCCCTCGCTGAGCTCGACGCCGCAAAGTCAGGCAATGCTCGCCTGGTTGTTGCGAACGTTCGAGCAATGACTGCCGCATTGGAACTAAGCGAGAACATCAACGAGAAAGCGATCATCGCGATGCAACACGCGCTCCTCTTCGAGAGCGCCCCTGAGTACACCGGTAAATTCCGAGAAGAGCCAGTATGGATCGGGGGCGGAAGCATCTCGCCCCACGCCGCTGTATTCGTACCGCCCCACAACGATCGCGTTTCTGGTCTGATGGCCGACCTCGTACGATTCTGCGCCCGGACCGACGTGCCAGTGCTCGCTCACGCAGCTCTGGCTCACGCGCAGTTCGAAACGATCCACCCGTTCCCTGACGGCAACGGCCGCACCGGCCGCGCGCTGCTGCACAGCATGCTCCGCCACGGTGGCCTCACTCGTAACGTCACCGTACCTGTGTCGGCCGGCCTGCTCAGCGACACCGACCGCTATTTCCGAGCTCTCACGAGCTATCGCGAAGGCGACCCGAGTCCGATCATCTTGGCTTTCGTTGATGCCGTGTTTGCAGGTATCGCCAACGGGCGCACCCTCGTCGAGGAGCTCCAGGGGATCGCGGCGGACTGGGCTGACACGGCTCCTGCCCGTCGCGGTTCCACAGGGGTCGCCATTCGAGAGCTGCTCCTGCGACAGCCGGTCATCACCGCACAGATTGTGGCTAACGAACTACATGTTTCAGTGGTCTCCGCGACGACTGCAATTGAGCGCCTGGTGAACGCCGGCATCCTCGTCCAGACGAACAGCTACAAGCGCAACCGCATCTGGCACACGCCGGAGGTGCTGTCAGCACTCGATAGGTTCGGCGCCCGCGCTCGTCGACGGCGGCCCTAACCTGCGCACCTGCGCCCCTGCGCACCTGCGCAGTGATTCACGTAGTGAGCGGTGCGGGGTGGATCCTGCGACTCCTTCGTCGCGCAGACCCTATGAGTGTGGGGTTTATAAATAATCGATTACAAGCCTTGTAAGGCCAGAGCCCCACGGTGAAAAT
>NZ_JBTJER020000020.1:0-28213 GCF_054456695.2 Leucobacter faecis | reverse complement strand
GCACTCGGGAGGGTGTGGGAGAGTAGGTCACCGCCGGACATCTTTTAGTGGGGGTTGGTTCACAATTGTGTGAACCAACCCCCTTTTTTTATGCCCAAAACCAGGGGCAAGAATCAGCCAAAAGGATGACACCCAAACGGGCTAAGCCTCAGGCCGGCCGGGTAGCGTTGAGCTTATGACACCGCGCCAACTTTTTCGTACATTCGCTATCGCAGAGGTATTTACCTGGGCCGGACTCATCACCGCCATCATTCTGCGCGGCGCGGGCGTGACAGACGCTCTCATGCCCTATGCGGGCGGTCTGCACGGCTTCGTGTTCCTCTGCTACGGGGTCTCGACGGTCTTCGTCTGGGTTAACCAGAAGTGGAGCTTTGGTCGCGGTGCACTCGGTGTCGTCCTCGCGATCGTGCCGTTCGCGACGCTCCCGTTCGAGATCAACACCGACCGCAAGGGACTGCTCAAGGGTGGCTGGCGCCTCGCCCCCGGCGGCGACGCTCCTAGCGGCTTCGTCGAGCACGTACAGGCGTGGATTCTGCGCCACTGGCTGCTCTCGGTTATCTTGCTCATCGCGCTGGTTACGATTGTTTTCTTCGTGTTGCTGCAGCTCGGCCCACCGCAGCTGCCCGGCCGCTAAGACCGTCAACGCCCCGCCTCCGATGCATGTCGGAGGCGGGGCGTATGCTGTCGGCATGTGTGGACGTGTGATCGTCGACTACGACGAAATGATGAGCGTTGCGGGAGACACTGCCCTCGCGGCGTGGATGACGGGAGCGCCCGCGGGCGCTCACTCCAGCTGGAACATCGCCCCCACCGGTCAGGTGCCGGTCGCTGCGATCGACCCGCGCACCGGCGAACGCCACTTCGAGACGGCCTACTGGTCACTCGTGCCGCCGTGGGCGAAGCAGCTCAGCTCGAAGTACCCCACGTTCAACGCGCGCTCCGAGACAGCCGCCTCAAAGCCTACCTTCAGGGCAGCGGTCCAGCACGCTCGGTGCGCGATCCCCGTCACCGGGTTCTATGAATGGAGCGGCCCGGCGAAAGCCCGGGTACCGCACGCGATCTTTGGGCCGAGTGGAGTGCTTGCGCTCGCTGGACTCTATAGCTGGTGGCGGGCCCCTGGGGCAGAGGAGGGGGAGCCGTGGCGGCTCACCGCCACGATCTTGACGGCGCCCGCGACGGGTCGCATGCGCGAGGTGCACGACCGAATGCCGGTGTTTTTATCGGAGGCACGCACTCCAGATTGGCTTGCGCCGGGCACGATCGGTGACCAGGCGCTTCTCGACGCTGTTGCCAGTGAGGCAGCGCCGATATCAGAGCAGCTACGCATCCACCGGGTGCGGCCGTTGCGGGGTGACGGCCCGCAGCTCATTGATCCGGCGCCCGAACATGGCAGTGGGCATGCGGGCAGTGACCTGCCTACGGAAGGGGGTGCGAGCTAGCGCGTGCCCCAGCCAAAGCGGTGCGTGCGAATAGAAAAGTACGGAAACGACTCGATGCGTGCGACGCCATCTATGGCGCGCACGTCACGATTAATCACTCGAAACAGGGCGTCTTGGTCTTCAGCGATCACCTCGACCATCAGGTCGAACTGGCCGGCCGTAAAGACGACGTAGATGACGCCGGGCAGCTCGCTCACGGCGTCTGCGACGAGCTCGACGTCGCCCTGTACGACGATGCCGAGCATGGCCATGCTGCGGTATCCGAGGCGTAGCGGGTCAGTGACGCCCACGACCTGCACCACTCCCTGTTCTTCGAGGCGCATCACGCGCTTGCGCACACCGCCCGGAGTGAGGCCAGCGAGCCCGGCAAGCTCGGCATAGCTTAAGCGGCCGTCTTCTTGTAGGGCGCTGATGAGGGCGCGGTCGACGTCGTCGAGGTCGACCGCAGGGGAGTCGTTGGCGTCTTGAAGCATGCGTATATAGTAACGAAACGTCACTACATTTCTGGGAAATGTAATGTACCGTTACCAGTGAAATTGACTGGGAGGCAAGCATGACCGAGCACCGTAACCCGTGGCTTCTGGCCCGACCGCAGATTGACGCCCCAACCGCTGAACGCGTGGCGGCCGGGCAGTTCGGCTTTGAAGGCGACGCCGTCGAGCTGGGCAGCCAGCAAGACCGCAACTACCGGGTGACGGGGGCAGCGCGCAGCATGCTGCTCAAGTTCGACCACCCCGATGCGCCGTATGCAGGCCGTACGCTCCAGCGGCTCATCATCGACGCGCTCACCCGTGCCGGCGTGCCAACCCCCGCACTCCTCGATCCGGCCGAAGCGAGCGAAACCGGCACAGGTACCGGCAGCGACACCGACGCAGCCGACCTCACCGCTACGACCGCCGACGGGCAGACGGTCGCCGTGCGCGGCTTCGCGTGGGTTGACGGCACTGCGCTCGAGGCCGAACCCGTCACCTCGGGGGCCCGCGCCGAGCAACTCGGCGAGCTCGCGGGCCGCACCGTCGTCGCACTCGCAGCGCCCGCCGCGGGTACTCCAGAACGGGCGGCACGAGCAGGTCTGAGCAGTGCCGTCGCGCCATCAACGACCGCACCCGCCGCAGAAACCCTCAGTGAGACGGCGCAGGCGCTCGCGCAGGTCCCAGGCCCGCGCCAGTGGGAGCTCGGCAACGCTCTCGCAGTCACCGAAGCGCTCGCGCACTACCTGCCGCTGGCGCAGCGCGAAGCCTGCCTCGACGCGGCGCGCACAGCTGACGCGGTGGTGCGCACGCTCGCGCACGCGCTGCCCACGCAGGTGATTCACGGTGACTTGACCACTGACAACGTGATGCTTGACGCCGACGGAAAGCTGTGGGTCATCGACCTGGGCGACGCAGGCATTTCGTGGCGCATCGCAGAGCTTGCTGTCGCCGCCGCCGACGTGCTCGGCCGCACCGGCAGCATCGCGCGCGCGGCTCGCACGGTGCGCGGCTTTGCGCGCGTGCTGCGCGCCGCTGGCACCCCGCTCACCGAAACAGAGTGCGCGGCGATCTGGCCGCTCATCACGCTGCGCGGCGCAACCCTCGCAGTGGGCGGTTGGAGTCAGCTCGACATCGATCCCGGCAACGACTACGCCCGCGAACGGATGGAGCACGAGTGGCGCGTGTTTGCGCGCGCCACCGAGGTCACGCCAGATCTGGCCGAGGCCCAGCTGCGGGTCGCAGCGGGCTTTGCGCACCGGCCCGGCGCACGCTACGAACCGCTTGTTGCGGGCACGGTCCACACGATCGACCTGGGAATCGAGAGTGAGCTGTTCGACCGCGGCGCCTGGCTCGAGCCGGGGGTAGAAGACCGCCTCGCCGCCGATGTTCTCGCAGCGGGGGTTCTCGCAGCGCAGCCGCTCGCGGACGCGGGCTCGGCAAACCCCGTCGCAGTCGTGGCGCGGTTTGGCGAGACCAGGCTTGCCCGTGTGCCCGAGCGGGTGAGCGAAACCGGGGCGCCGCGTGCGCGCTGCGTGGAGCTCTGGACGCAGCCCGGCACCGAGCTGCACGCGCCTTTTGGCGGCACCCTCACAGTGATGAGCGCTCGCGCTACAGAAACGAGAACCGGCCCCGACGCTGGCGCGGGAGCAGCTGCCGCGCACGCGCACGCGCACGCGCACGCGCACGAGCACGAGCTCGAGCAGGGTTTCGAGCTTGAAGACGCGGGGGTCGTACTGCGAGTCATGGGCGCCGGGCTCACGCTGCTGCAAGGCGCCGCGGGGGGAGTAACGGTCACGCAGGGCACGGCGCTGGCCGTGACGGGCGAGGCCTCGATCCGGATCTCGCGTCGAGTCGCGGGGCACGAAGCCGGGGGCGCGTTCGCGCCGTTTGATGGTGAGTACGAGACCGATGGCGCACTCGACCCCAGCCCGCTCATCGGGCTGGGCGTCTGGGCAGCGGCTGACGCAGAGCTGGAACGACAGCGTGAGCAGGCGCGCCGCAACGACGCGATGGGTGGGGCAGCCGAGCGATTCTATGCCGACCCGCCGCGTATCGAGCGCGGATGGCGCAGCCTGCTCGTCGAGACGCGGGGGCGCGCGTACCTCGACATGGTCAATAACGTGACCGCGATCGGGCACTCGAACCCGCAGCTCGCCGACCGGGTCGCGCGGCAACTGCTGCTGTTGAACACGAACTCGCGGTTCTTGTACCGGGCCTACGCCGACTTCACCGAGCGGCTGCTCGCGCAGGTGCACGACCCGGCGCTTGACGTGGTGATTCCGGTGAACAGCGGTTCAGAAGCGCTCGACCTGGCGATCAAGATGGCGCGAGTCGCGACGGGGCGCGACGGGATCGTCGCCGCTCGCGAGGGGTATCACGGGTGGACGATGGCGTCAGACGCGGTGAGCACGTCGGCGTTCGACAACCCGCACGCCGCCGAGTCGCGGCCCGATTGGGTGCACATTTGCGAAGCGCCCAACGCCTACCGCGGCCCGCATCGCGGCGCAGACGCAGGGCCCGCCTACGTCGCAGACCTCGAAGCGCAGCTGGCGCAGCTCGCGGCCGCCGGTACTCCCGCCGCAGGGTTCGTGTGTGAGCCGGTGCTGGGCAACGCGGGCGGCGTGATTCCACCTGCAGGGTACCTCGAGGGCGCCTACGCGGCGATTCGCGCACACGGCGGCCTCGCGATCGCCGACGAGGTGCAGGTGGGCTACGGCAGGCTCGGGCACGCGTTCTTTGGTCACGAGATGCAGGGCGCCCGGCCCGACATCATCGCCGTCGCGAAGGCGGCGGGCAACGCGTACCCCGTGGGCGCCGTGATCACGAGCCGCCGCGTCGTCGACGCGCTCGCCCGCGAGGGCATGTTCTTCTCATCTGCAGGTGGGGCCCCCGCGAGCGCCGTCGCGGCGACCGCCGTGATCGACGAGATCGAACGGCAGGGGCTGCAGCAAAACGCGCTCGAAGTGGGCGAATACCTGCAGGCGCAGCTCGGTGAGCTTGCCGAGCGGCACGAGCTCATTGGCGCGGTGCACGGCACCGGCCTGTACCAGGGCATCGAGCTCGTACGCGACCGCTTGACACTCGAACCGGCGCGCAACGCGACCGCGTGGGTGTGCGAACAGATGTTGCACGAGGGCGTTATTGTGCAGCCCGCGAGCGAGCGCCAGAACGTGCTCAAGGTGAAACCGCCGATGACGCTGTCGAAGGCTGAGGCGAGTGACTTTGTCGCCGCCCTCGACCGGGTGCTCGCACGGGTGCCTGCCGAGCTGCGGTAGGGCGGGGTGGATGGGGGGCTGTCTCTGGGCCTGGCCTGGGCCGCTGATATCACTTGATTACTCGGCGCGAAAGGCCTTGGAAACCCAGCGTGTGAGTGGCATCGTGGTGCGCGAAAGGCCATTTAAGGGAGACCGAAATGACTACACAGATTCCTAACACCATCATCACGCCGAACCCGCGCGGAGACTCGGGAACATCGCTGCAGCAGTCTGAGCGCGGGTTCGTCGCACCCGAATCCCTGCACGAGTCGCTGCAGCGCGTACTCGTTGACATGATCGCCCTGCACAACATCGGTAAACAAGCCCACTGGAACATCGTTGGCCCAAACTTTCGTGACCTGCACTTGAACCTCGACGAGATGGTGGCGGTCGCACGCGATGGCGCAGACGCGGTCGCGGAGCGCATGCGCGCACTGCACGCGACGCCAGATGGCAGGCTCAGCGTCGTAGCAGCGCAGACCACGCTGGGCGAGTTTCCGGCCGGTGAAGTGATGACACAAGACGCGATTCGAGAGATCGTCGCCGACATTGAAAGCTGCGTGGGCACGATGCGTGACGTGCACGACGGTGTCGATGCTGCAGACCCAGCGTCGGCCGACCTGCTGCATGAATACATCATGAGGCTCGAACAGCAGGCATGGTTCATCGGGGCCGAGCTGCGCAAGCCCAGCCCACGCGAGTAGCGCCACTACCGCTGACAGCGGGCATGACGCACGCCGCAACGGGGATACACTGGGTGAAGCAGCGTCGCGACCAGTTTCGTGGCGCACGGTTCTCAGAACCGGTGAAACAGGCGAAGCGGAGGCGGTATGGCAGACGGCAGCAAGCGGGTGCGGCTCGATCAACGTTTGATCGTCGACGGGGTGCTCGAACTCTCACGCACAGACCCCACGAGCCGCATCACGTTCAAACGCCTGGGCGAGGCACTCGGCGTCGACGCGACCGCCATGTACCGGCACTTTCGCAACAAAGACGAGCTCACGAGAGCGGCCCTCGATCGGCTGATCGGCGCCGCGGCAGAGGCCGGGCGCGAGGCCTCGGGCAGCTGGCGTGAGCGGCTCGAGGCGTACCTCTCAAAACTCGCCGAGCTCAGCCTCGCGCACCCGTCGATCGCGAGCGAGGGCGCGGTCATCGACGCGGCCGGCCCGGGTGACATCGCGGCCGACGAGCTGATCCTCGAACTGCTCGCAGAAGGCGGTCTCGCGGGCGAGCAGCTGATTCGCTCCTACGCCGCCATTTCTGGCTTCTCGCTTTCGCAGGGTGCCGCGCTCGCGCAAGAGTCTATGTCGAACGTCGCGGCGGCCCGCGACGGCTCGATTCCATGGATCAGCAGCTACGGCACCGCCCACCTCGCCGACTACCCCCACGTGCACGCGCATCGCGACGAACTGCTCGCGCTCAGCGGCATGGACGTGTACCGCGCTGGAATCGCTGCGATTCTCGACGCGACCGAGCGCGCAGCTGAACCCGCGCCCAGGGGGTGACGGGCGTGACAGGGGCGACGGGCGTGACGGGCGACACCGGCGTGACAGTGCCGGATCAGCGCGACGCCGGGCTGGGCGACACGGTGGCGCTGTTGCAAGCCATGATTCGTGAGGCCTGTGTCAACGACGGCAGCGTCGAATCAGGGCAAGAAATACGCAACGTGAACGTGCTGCAGCGGTTTCTCGCAGATGCTGTGGCCACGGGGCGGCTTGAAGCGCACGTGTTTGAAGCGGCGCCGGGGCGGTCGTCGCTGATCGCCCGCGTGCGCGGCACAGACCCTGAAGCCCCCGCGCTTGGGCTCCTCGGACACATCGATGTCGTGCCGGTGAACCCCGACGGGTGGAGCCGCAACCCGTTTGGTGGAGAACTCGTCGATGGCGAGGTGTGGGGCCGCGGCGCCGTAGACATGCTGTACCTCACCGCCGCGTTTGCGTGTGTGGTGCGCGACGTTGCCCTCAGCGGCACACCGCCGCGCGGCGATCTCGTGCTCATGGCCGTCGCCGACGAAGAGGCGGGCAGCGAGCACGGCATTCACTGGTTGATGCGCGAGCACCCAGATGCGGTGCGGGTGACCGAGGCCATCTCGGAGTCGGGCGGCATGCGCATGGGGCGCCATGTAGCCATCGAGGTCGCAGAGAAAGGGTCGGCGGGCCGCAAACTTGTGGTGCACGGTAAACCCGGGCACGCGTCGATTCCGTACGGTGCGGCCGGTGCCGCCACACGCATGGGCGAGGTGTTGCAGCGTCTTGGCTCGGTGACGCCGATCGCGCAGCTCGGGCCGCTGTGGGAGGCATTCGTTGCAGCGCGTATCGATGACCCAGCGGTGGCCGAACGCATGCTCGACCCGGTGCGGCTCGACGGTGTGCTGCCGCGGCTCGGAGGTATTGCGGGGTATGCTCACGCCGTTTCGCGCATCACCATCTCACCAACGATTCTGCGTTCTGGTCACGTGCACAACGTGATCCCGTCGCGCGGTGAACTCGACCTCGATATTCGTACGCTACCGGGCACCACCGACGACGAGGTCGACGACCTGTTGCGGGCGATGCTCGGTGACCTTGCGAGTGTCGTCGAGATCGAGCACCTGAAGGGCTGGCCTGCCACCGCCTCACCCGCAAATACGGGGCTGTTTCAGGCGATTGAGCAGGCCATCACCGAGGTGAGCGGTGAGCCCGTCGTGCCGATTATGGCGGCGGGCGGTTCAGACAACCGCGTGCTGCGCGACCACGGGATCCCCGCATATGGGTTTGGGTTACTCGGCCCCGAGTGGAGCTACGAGAAGTACCGCGAGGGCATGCATGGCAACAACGAGCGCATCGATCTCGGCTCGATCGACCTCACCCTCGCCGCGCTGCGCCGCATCGTGGCCGCCCGCGTGCTGTAGTCAGGCGCGCTGCGAAGCTGCGCACCCCTCGAATATCGTGGCGAAGTGGTGTCTTTTGCGTGTTGTTCGTGTAGAGTTTTTTGTAGCACAGGGAGGATCGACACGCACATGTCTAGCATTATGAAACGATCAACCACCGCTGCCTCGGCCGCCTATAAGCAGGCTCTGGCCCTCAGCGACCAGGAGGTAACACGACGTTTGATTGATGCGCTCGGCGGCACCTTGGTGTCGGTGCTGGCCGGAGCCAAAGACACGAAGGCAGCGCACAAGTGGGCACGGGAAGACGGTGCGAAGCCGCGTGATGAAGCCGCAAAGCGATTGCGATTTGCGTACGATCAGTGGAACCGTCTCAGCGAGGCCGAGGGTGAACACGTAGCCAGGGTTTGGTTTATTGGCGCGAACCCGTGGCTCGAGTACGACACTCCTATTCAGGCGATTCGAGAAGGACAATACAGGCAAGTTGGGGCCGCAGTGCAAGCGCTTCTTGACGACAGCTACAGTGGCTGATGCAAGCCCCACCAGTAAAGATCTGCGCAGCAACGGGGCTTGGCCTGGTGGCAAGCCCCGCCGTGGCGTATCGAATTTCTAAGCGCGCATATGATCCCCTAACGCCAAAAGCGCGAACCGCTTCCGAGGACCGGGACCATTGGGGTCGGTATGACACGGTGGGGCGCACTATCTATGCTGCAGACAGCGCTGTAACTGCACACATGGAGATATTGTCTCCGTACAGGACCCGGTTGAACAGCAATATTCGGGCGCTTCAAAAGACCGCCGATGATGTAGGCATATCGCTTGAATTGCTGTGGAATGACGTCAGGGACGAGTGGCATCTGGCGGGGAACATGAATGCACTGTGGCTTCCACAAGGGTGGCGAGAAGAGCGAATCTTGCACACCATTTCATTTCCCGAAGGTTGGTGGATTGACGTAACTGCGACTGAGACCCTGGTTGCCATCCGTGATGAATTCGCGGAGGGATTTCCTGACATGCAACAAGAAATCGCTAGTCGGCTGACGATGTCAGATGTGACAGGCGACGATCGCTTGCTTACCACGACACTGGCGAGCATGCTCCGCGACCGTGTCGAACTCGATGATGGAACACTGCCCCTCGGAATCAGGTTTATCTCGAAACACGGTAGTCCCTCGGGGCAAAGCGGCCATTGCTGGGCTTACTGGGCCCGTAAACAACCGGGTGCGAAGTCAAGCGATGTCAAGGTTGTTGCGTCTAACGAGATACCGGTCACCGATAAATCATTGGTTGCCGCTGCTAAGTTCTGCAAGATCAATATCAGGTAATTGAACGCTGCGCCGCATCGTGGCCGCCCGCGTGCTGTAGCCGTCGAACGTTCGAGAAGCGCTGCCGAATCAGTCGAAGAGTTCGCCGAGAAAATCGAACGGCTTCTTCTTCTTGCGTGCACCGTAACGCGGGTCGTAGCTGTCGCGGCGGTCGGAGTACCGGGGATCATATCGGTCGCCACCCCGATCGTTTCGTCGGTCATCGTACCGGTCGTCGCGCCAACCCTGGTGCTGCGAACTGGGCGCTGTGGGCGCGGGCGGGGCGGCGGGGGCCGCTGGCGTTGCCGCAGGAAACGCTTGGGGTGGCGCCGGGCTGGCCAGCGCCTCAGCCTCGAGCTGTGCACGCTCCAGGATCTTGTCGAGTTCCCCTCGGTCAAGCCAAACACCGCGACACTGCGGGCAATAGTCGATCTCAATGCCCTGTCGTTCGCTCATGAGCAGGGTCGTTCCGTCACTGGGACAATTCATGGTTTCACTGTAGAGGTGGGTCGGTTGTGCGGCCCCTGAAAGAGCAGGGGTTCGCGGCAAACTCGAAGCTGTAGGCCTCGCGCGAGACCTAGCTTGCGAAGCTCTGGCATAATCTTCAGCGATGTCTAATGGGCGTCGAGAGCTGGCGGTCTACGCAGACTGCCGCTACCGCCCGATTCAAACTCTGTGGCGTAACCGAGAAGTGCGACGTCAGAATATGCAGGCCCTGCGAAGGTGAGCCCCACTGGCATACCGATGTCTTCCATGATTCCCATGGCAACTGTCACTGTGGGCAGTCCGAGGTGACGCAGTGCATAGTTACCGTGCGAGAAGAGCGTGCCGTTTGTCCAAGCGGCATCGGCTGCAGTGGTGGATACGTCGGCGTCTGACGGGCCGACGTCGGCATTTGCGGGAAACACGATGGCGTCAAAACCATGGGTGGCTAGCCAAGAATCCACGAGTGACTCGCGAAGCTCAATGATCGCGCGTAAGCCTTGTGCAAATCTGGGGTGTGAGCGAGGATCGGCGATGCCGGTGCGGGCCTGGTCGACGATCCCCTTGAAACGATCCGCGTGATCTCCGACACGCTCATAGCGGTCAGGCAATGCTCCGGCCGGGGTCGGGTAGATCATCGCCGAGTTGACTTCACCGAGTAGCCCATGCGCTGGGTCGCCGTTGGCGCGTAGAAAATCATCCCAGCCAAACGCGAGAAATTGGTTGAACTCAATATCTGACCAGTCTTTTGGGAGGTTGCCTAAAGCGCCCAAGAACTTCTTGCCGGGAGAGCTGCCTTCATATGCAGTAATCAAAGGGAAATCGGTGACGATCACTTCGGCCCCCAGCTGTTCGAGTCGTTCTCGGGCATGTTGCCAAAGCGAGAGAACGGAGCCCCGAACGGCAATCGGATACTTGGGGTCCAACCCCAGGTACATCGAAGGCACCGCGAGCTTTGCGCCTCTGAGCGATGTGAGTTCGCGCAAATGGGTATATGACGCTGGTCGATGGTGGCTGGGCAGAGGTAGCTCGACAACGCTTTGGCTACGCCAGAAATCGCCTCGAGTGAGGGAGTCGTCTTTTACAAGTACATCGAGTAGCCGCAACATATCGGGCATAGATCGCGTGTGCGGCACGACAACGTCGCGCGCAGGGAACAACGGCCAGTTGCCGCGAATCGAGAGTATGCCCCACGAGGGTGTGTAGGCGCAGAGGGCGTTGTTGGAAGCAGGGCTACGGCCCGATGAGACGGTCTCCTCTCCCATTCCAAACATGGCAAAGTTTGCGGCAGTCGAAACCCCTGAACCGTTGGAAGAACCGGAAGCGTATGCGGCAGCCAAGTAATCGCGATTGTAAGGGCTTTCAGCTCGCCCATAGAGACCCCTCTGCATGCCGCCGTCGGCCATCGGCGGCATATTTGTCTTGCCGATCAGTACTGCGCCTGCGAGGCGCAACTGCTCGATCGAGAAGGCGTCCCACTGCGCGATGAGGTCTTTGAACGCTGGCGAGCCCGCAGCGACAGTCAGGCCCTTTGCCATGTAGGAGTCCTTGACCGTGAACGGGACACCCTCGAGTTCACGGGCAGTTCCATCGCGCCACCTGCAGTCTGATTCGGCAGCTTCGGTGTGCGCATTTGGGTTCAGTACGACGATTGAGTTGAGGCCGCCAGGGCCCCGGTCGTGCTCGCTGATACGGGCAAAGTACTGGTCTAGAATTTCCGAGCACGTGACTGTGCCTGCAGCGTATGCCGAGAGCAGGCCGTCGATGCTTGCCTCGAATAAATTGAAAGCCTCTGTGTCGTGCATCCAAGACTCCATTTCACATGCGCTGAGGTCAAGACCGCACCGGTTACGGTGAGCCGAGTACCAGTGTTGCAGGGGTGAAGCACCGAGAGTAGACGCGATTGGCGTGGCTTTCAGTCATCCAAGAGGGCATTTGCAACATTATTGGATTGGCGAGCATTCACTACTAAGCCCACCCTACGACGAGGCGCGCAGCCTGCTCGGGAACGGTCGGATCAACGCCAGTGAGTTCGGCAAAGCGACGGAGCCGGTTTGTGAGCGTGTTTCTATGGCAGTAGAGTTCGGCGGCTGAGTCTCCGACACTGCCCGTCGCTAGGTAGCTGCGTACGGACTCTTCTAGTCGGCTTCGTTCGGCTGATCCGGTGCTTTCGAGTGCTCGGTTCACATCGGTGAGAATGCCGTGACCAGAGGCCGCGAGCTGCTGTGCAGCGAGCCGAGCCCAGCCACGTTCCCAGGTCATGGCGCCGTGCTCGTGAGGAGAAAGAAGGTACGCGAGGTCGCGGGCATCGGTGCCCACCTGTCGAAGCTCATTGAAGCCCTCTTCTGCTACCGCGATGCCGACGCGCATGTCATACAGGCGGGATCGCAGGTCATCGAGTCGGGAGCCTGGCAAGCGTCTGCTTCGAGTGAAGGCGACCAATGCATCCCCGAGATGGTGTGTGTGCACCACGGCTCCTGCTCTGGTGCATTCCGCGACGAACACTCTGAGCGCAGGCACGTCGTCCTCAGTGGCCGCTATCACGATGAGTGGCTCGTTGGCGACAAATCCAAGTTCTTTGGCTATGAAGGCTAATCGGTCTGTAGGGGGTGGCGGGCCCTGAAACAGTGATGCGATGAGACCTTGGCGTACTGAGCTAGCTTCGTCATTCATGCGCTGCCGTTCGGCGGCATAGGCTTGTTGGGTTTGGCCTGCGTAATCATCTACTGTCTGGAGCACAATGCCGGTGTGGCGAATCACGAGCTCTGCGTCGGCCTTCTGTGCAATCTGCGTTAAGCCCTCCCAGAGTACTGAGAAATCGAGTCTGATTGCCGTCATGAGGGATGTGAGTGGAATGCCAGCACGGGCGCGAGAGACGCCAACATCACTGGCCACCGCTACGGGAGCAGTGAACCCGCCGTCTTTCAAACCGTGAATGAGGGCTTCGAATGACAGCCGGCCTGTACGGCGTACCTCAGCAGCAGGAACAGGGAGTGGCGCATAATCGGGCACCGTGCTCAATCGCGAGACAAAGGTCTCGGTAAGGGTTTCGGCGTCGAGTTGGTCTAAGAGTTCATGCCACCGTGGAGTGTCACCGGTCTCGGGGACGCCACGTAAAGTTGCATCTTCGTTGTTGCGCATCCAATCAGCATATGTGCAAGTGCACTGTATTTGTGGGGATACTGGCGAGCTTTGTTGTATAAAACCGGGCGCATTCCCTGGCAAGCTCATACATGTGCCGTTGCTCATCATCGATCGAGGCGGTCGCAGCGGAACTTAGGCCATCCCTCAACGGAGAGAGTTTATGAGTGAGATAACACACACCACATCGATTGAATATGACGCAACGCAAGAGCTCACCATTAAAGATGCAAACAAAGTAGCGCTCGGAGCGCTCATTGGTACCGCGCTCGAATGGTATGACTTCTTCCTGTTTAGCGCTGCCGCGGCACTCGTCTTCAACGTGCAGTACTTCACGAGCGAAGATGCCAACGCTGCAGCGCTCGCCTCCTTCGCGACGTTCGGCGTAGGCCTCGCCGCACGCCCCATTGGTGGCATTATCTTCGGGCGCATGGGGGACCGGATCGGCCGCCGCAAAGTCTTGATGATCACGATCGTCGGCATAGGCATCATCACTGGCCTCATCGGCTTGCTGCCGACGTTTGCCGCGATCGGCATCGCAGCTCCTATCTTGCTGGTGCTGCTGCGCGTGGCGCAGGGACTCTTCGTCGGCGGTGAGTGGTCGGGCGCCATGACGATCGTGGTCGAGAACGCCCCGCTGCATTTGCGCGCTCGCTACGCGGCAATTCCGCAGATCGGCTCGCCCATCGGCACGATCCTCTCCTCGGGCGGCTTCTTCGTTATGACGCTCCTGTTCTCGCAGCAGAACTTCGATGCGTGGGGCTGGCGTATCCCGTTCCTGCTCGCTTTTCCGCTGCTGCTCGTCGCCGTCTACATTCGAAGCAAGCTCGAAGAGTCGCCCGTGTTCCGCCAACTCGAAGAGTCGGGCGAACTCGTCAAGAGCCCCGTGCTCACCACGTTCCGTGAGAGCTGGAAACAGATCATCATCGGCATGGCCGCCGCACTGCTCGGCGTAGGCGGTTTCTACCTCGTCACCGCGTTCTGCGTCTGGTACGGCGTCAACCAGCTGGGATACAGCTCGTCGCTGATGCTGCTGGGCAGCATGATCGCGGCGGCCGTCGAGATCCCCGTGCTGATCTGGGGTGGGCGTCTCGGCTCCAAGTACGGTTCTAGCCGCGTGATCCTGTGGGGCGGTATCGTCTCGGCAATCGTCGCGGTGCCCGCATTTATGCTGTTGTCGTCGGGTAACCCTGTGCTCGTGGTGATCGCCATGACGCTCGCAGTGGCAGCCCTGTCGCTACCCTATGCAGCCTCGGGCACCGTGCTCACCGGCCTCTTTCCTGCGAAGACGCGCTACACCGGCGTGGGCATGGCGCAGAACGTCGCGGGCATGCTGTCGGGCTTCATTCCGTTGCTCGCCACGGGCTTCGTCGCTTCGGCTGCCGGGCACTGGTGGCCCGCCGCTGCCATGCTGGTCTTCCTGTCGTTGTTTACCGCCGTCGCAGGTTCGATTGCGCCGCGCCTCAGCGTGAAGCTTCCTGGCTTCAAGCACTAGGTACCCACCTGGTCCGGTCGGGTACTCACCCGGCCGGGTCTGTAGTCCCACCCGATACCCGTTGAAAGAACGAGGAGTTCATGTCTCAGTCAGCAGGCCACCTGATCGTACGCGCACTGGAAGCGCGCGGCGTGGAACGTGTGTATGCCGTTCCCGGAGAGAGCTACCTCGACGTGCTCGACGGGCTCCATGATTCGGGAATTGAGACGGTCGTGTGCCGCCACGAGGGTGGGGCCGGGTTCATGGCGCTCGCCGAGGGACGGCTCACGGGCCGCCCCGGTGTAGCCATGGTCACCCGCGGGCCGGGTGCCGCAAACGCCATGGTCGCAATCCACACGGCTTGGCAGGACGCGACTGCGCTCGTGCTGTTCGTCGGGCTTGTGCCCGTCAACGACCGCGAACGCGACGCATTCCAGGAGTTCAGTCTCACAGGCTGGTTCGGGTCGACGGCCAAGCGAGTTCTGACGATCGATGATCCGGATCGTGCCGGGGAGCTCACTGATGAGGCGTTCCGGAGCGCGGCCAGCGGTCGCCCCGGCCCCGTCGTCGTGGGCCTTCCTGAGGACTTACTCATGCGGCAGACCGACGCGCCGACACCCACGCCCGTGGCTGCCCCGCGACCCGTGCCCGCCGTCACCGATGTCGCCGAACTCTGCGCGCGCCTGGCCCGTGCCGAGCGCCCCGCATTCGTGGTCGGTGGTGACGGCTGGGAGCAGGGTCACGGGCGTGCCTTCGCAACATTCGCCGCTGAGGCGGGAGTGCCCGTGTTCTGCGATTGGCGAGCCTATGATGCGGTGCCCCACGATGCCACGAGTTACGCGGGCTGGCTCGGGTACGGCCGCGCCGACGCCGTGGCTGCGGGCTACGGCGAGGCCGACCTGCTGGTGTTCGTGGGCTGCACGCGTGCCGACGTGCTGAGCGACGGGTACACGAAGGGCTTCGACGCCGACACGGTGCTGGTGATCCAGGACCCGAACGCTGCGACGCACTCAGGCCGTATCGACCAGCACGTGCTCGCCACCCCCGCAACGCTGACAGAGGCGCTCATCGCGCAGGGACCGGCGGCGGCTCGCGGGAGCCGCTCCGACGCCTGGATGCACGACCGAACTCAGATTCAGCAGCGGTTTGCGGCGCACCGCCCCGACGCCTCCGTACCCGGGGTGGCCGGCGCCTCGGGGATCCCGGACGGCGTCTCGAACCCCGGTGTTGACCTCGGCGTTGCATTCGGGGAGCTCGACGAGCGGTTGGCCGGTGAAGCGATTCTCACCTTCGGCGCGGGTAACGCCACGATCTGGGCGCACCGGTTCGTGCGCCACAACACCCCCGCAAGTCTCGTGGGGGCTCGCAACGGAGCCATGGGGCTTGCCGTTCCTGCAGCCGTTGCTGCGTCGCTGATCTCACCCGATCGCAAGTCCGTCGCCGTGTGCGGCGACGGGGACTTCCTCATGAATGGTCAGGAACTCGCGACCGCATTTGCGCACGGCGCTGCGCCCCTCGTGATCGTGGTCGATAACGGCGTCTACGGCACGATCGTGCAGCACCAGGAACGTCACTACCCGGGCCGCCCCTCGGGCACCAAAATGGTGAACCCCAACTTTGCAGACTGGATGCGCTCTTTCGGGGGGCACGGCGAACACGTCACCCACACGGCAGACTTTGCGCCCGCCCTCGAGCGCGCGCTCCAAGCAGAGGGGCCCGCACTCATTCACGTCGTCATCGATTCGTCGGTGATGCCTCCCGCTTCAAGCGAGGTGTAAACCCATGGCCCTGCAACTAGACCTCATTGTTTCTGCGCGTGAGATTGTCACCCTCGACCCAGCGCGCCCCACGGCCACCCGAGTGGGCGTCATGAACGGCCGCATCGTCGGCTTCGACGAGGAGCTCGAAGGGTTTTCCGCGATCCGGAACGAAGATTTCGCCACCGCCACCGTCACTCCCGGGCTCATCGATGCGCACTGCCACACCTCGTGGTGGGGGCTCGGACTCACCGCGGTGGACCTGAGCGTCGTGCGCGGGCTCGAAGCACTCTATGAGGCGATCGCCGAAGAGGTGGCGCGGCTCGATGCCAGTGGCGACTCGGGTGCATGGGTGCACGGGACAGGTTTTAACCAGGCACACCATGACGGCCAGTTTCCCAGCATTGAACGGCTGGACGAGCTGACGGGGTCCCGGCCGTTGTACCTGCGCCACACCTCGGGGCACGCCGCCATCACCAACTCGGCCACGCTGCGACTCGTGGGCGCCTTCGACGACGGCTTTACGAACCCGACGGGCGGCGTCGTCGTGCGCGACGCAGGCGGCGAACCGACTGGGCTCATCGAGGAGTCGGCGCAGGGGCTCGTGCAGAGCCTGCTGCTGCCGTACGCGACCGAGCACCTCATTGACGCGCTCGACGCCGCCACCTCGCGCTACGCTACACAGGGCATCACTAGTTTCACAGAGGCCGGCGTCGCTGGAGGGTGGATCGGACACAGCCCCATCGAGGTCGCCGCGTACCAGTCCGCCGCCGAACGGGGGCGACTGCACGCCCGCGCGCAGCTCATGCCCACGCTCGATGCATTGCATCCGATCACGGCGAACGCCGCAGATTTTTACGGTGCTGGATCTGGAACGGGGATTGATCTGGGCATTCGATTTGGGTTTGGCACCGACCAGGTGCGGTTTGGTCACGTCAAAGTGTTCATGGACGGTTCGCTCCTCGGAGCGACCGCCGCTGTGACCGAGGATTTCTGCGGCCACCACAACCACGGCAACCGGGGCTATCTGCTCGACGATCCCAAGATTTACCGTGAACGCGTGCTCGGGGCATACCGGGCGGGGTGGCCACTTGCTCTCCACGCAATCGGTGATGCCGCCATCGACCTCGCGCTCGACCTGATCGACGAGGCACAGACCAGCTATGGACGGTATGGCTTGCCCTGTCGCATTGAACACTTTGGCATTGCCCGGCCCGACCAGCTCGTGCGGGCAGGGTCTCTCGGCATCGCTGTGACACCGCAGGCCGGGTTCATCAACGCCTTTGGGCAGCAGATGGCCGAGCAGGTCGGGCCAGAGCGCGCCGACTGGCTGTACCGCGGCCGGTCCATCATCGACGCTGGCATCGTGCTGGCAGGCTCCTCCGACCTGCCGGTCGCCGACAACAACCTGCGCCGTGGCATGCAGTCGGCTGTCGACCGTGTGACGGAAGCGGGTACTCTGCTGGGTGCAGGCGAGGGCATCAGTCGGGAAGAGGCGCTGCGCACACACACGGAGTGGGCAGCCACCGCCACCGGCCAGATCGCCGACAAGGGCACGCTCGAGCGGGGCAAGTTTGCCGACTTCACGGTGTTCTCGGGTTCCCCCCTCGAAGCCGAGAACATCGCTGCCCTCGACATCGTCGCCACCGTCGTGGGCGGACAGCTGAGCTATGACGCGCGATAACGTGAAAAATGCGCGACTAATTCCGTTTATGGCGGTCTAAGAAACGGAATTTGTCGCGCATATTCGTGACGACACTATGCAACACCTTGGAACGGCCGGGCAGCTGGCCACGGCACACCGAAACACCATCGAAAGGACGTACCATGACGAATCAGACAACCATCGATCGAGACACGAGGTTTCTGGCGGACTGGGACGTGCACGCGCAGTTTGGTGCGGTTGAAGGCACGATCGGCGTAGAACGCCAGGCCGCGAGTGCCGCAGACGGGGCACAGCGCAAGTGGTTCGCCGAGCTGCTCGAGAAGAGCGGCTTCACTGTGCATCGTGACACCGTCGGCAACCAGTTTGGCCTGCTCGAGCTGGTGCCTGGTGCGCCCTACGTGCTAACCGGTTCACACATGGACTCGCAGCCGACCGCGGGCCGGTTCGATGGGGCCTACGGTGTGATGGCGTCGGCTCACGCGTGTATCCGTGTGGCCGATGCGCTGCGCGCCCAGCCCGAACGCGCTCGGTTCAACCTCGCCGTCGTCAACTGGTTTAACGAGGAGGGCTCGCGTTTCAAGCCCTCAATGATGGGCAGCTCGGTGTTTACCGGCAAGCTCGACGTCGCGACCGTGCTAGAGACGACCGACCCGCACGGTGTCAGCGTGAGAGAAGCACTAGATGAGATCAGCGAACGAGGTGACTTCGCTGGGCTCGAGGTGGCCTCATACGCTGAGATTCACGTGCAGCAGGGGCGCAGCATGGAGGAAGATGGTGTGACAATCGGACTCGTCAACGCCACCTGGGCAGCCCACAAGTTCGAGTTCAAGATCACGGGTGAGCAAGCCCACAGCGGCTCGACACTCATGGCCGACCGGCGAGATGCACTGCTGGGGGCCGCCCGCCTCGTGGTGGCCGCGCGCGAACTGGTCGACGACTTCGACGAGGGGTTGCTGCACACCGCCTGCGGTGAGATCAACGTATACCCGAACTCGCCCGTAGTCGTGGCGAGCGAGGTGCAGCTGTTGTTTGATCTGCGCTCACCCAGCGCAGAGGTGCTCCAGCGTGCCTACGCGTCGGTTATGCGCACC
This sequence comes from Leucobacter faecis, assembly GCF_054456695.2. Lineage (NCBI taxonomy): Bacteria > Bacillati > Actinomycetota > Actinomycetes > Micrococcales > Microbacteriaceae > Leucobacter > Leucobacter faecis. The sequence continues at coordinate 9,265 of NZ_JBTJER020000020.1, read as the reverse complement.
GTAGCGAAGGTGCAGCGTGAAGATCGCGTCGATATTGAAATCGTGGCCGAACACAGCTGGGATCAGAACCCTTACCCCGAGGACGGGGTCGAGCTGGCCCGCGTCGTCGCCGAGGAGCTCGGGCTCACCCACGACCGCGTGATGACGGTCGCCGGCCACGACTCCACAAACATGAAGGATGTCGCCCCGACGGTCATGCTGTTCGTACCGAGCGTCGACGGGATCTCCCACAACCTTAAAGAGTTCACTCGCGACGAGGACTTGCTTGCTGGGCTGCACCATTTGACCGGGGTCGTGCAGCGACTCGCAGAAGGAGCGCTCGCAGAGTAGTGGGTGACAACTGCCTTAGCCCCACAACACCTCGGGGTGCGTGACGCGCCACCACAGGTCGGGCTCGGTGAAGCTGCCCGTCTGCACCACGGGCAGCACCTCCGACGAAGCGGGCGCCGAGATCGTGACACTCCCCACAACTTCGCCCGCACCACTGTCAGCCTGACCGTCGCTGCTTGCGGTAGCTGCGGTGGGCACGGCCTGATCCGGCGCAGCGTTTGACACAGCAGCGCCCGCACCAGCAGCGTCAGCCCCGAGCGCCACCTCGAGCGTCGCGAGCTCACCGGGCAGCAGCACCGCGCTCGCCGCAGTCGCGGCGGTGAGCGGCTGCTGATCGCCCATCACCGACACCGCTTCGCCCACCTGGGTTCCTGCCTCAACAATCGGCACAACCTGCGGCAGCGTGTCCATCGCGGCGAGCATGTCGCGGCCCGACTGCGCGCGCTCCTCGACCGACCCGCGACCCATGGTCACCGAGATCTTCGTGACCTCGCGGCCGTGAGCGTCGACGCGTTGCGCCGCGACCAGATTGAACCCGGCCGAGCTCGAGCGTCCGGTCTTGAGCCCGACCATGCCGGGCAGCTCGGCAAGCAGCGGGTTCGTGTTCTCGATCGTGCCGATGCCCCACGGCATCTCGGCCGAAACGACGTTCGTGAACTGTGTGACGGTGGGGTTTGCGAGCGCGATGCGCGCGATGCGCACGAGATCTGCGGGTGTTGCCCGGTTGCCCTCGTCCATGCCGGTCGGCTCGACGAACTCGAGCGACGCGATGCCGTGCTTCGTCTTCCACGCCTCGACCGCCGCGAGAAAGGCCTCGTTGCTGCCAAACACCCAGCGCGCGTACGCGTCGGCAAAATCGTTGGCAGACGGCAGAAAGATGAGCGTGAGCATCTGCCGCTCGGTCATCTCAGTGCCCACCGGCACCGGGTACGCGACCCCGTCATCTGCGAGGTACGCGGCCTGCTGCGTGGCGTCTTCTTCGCTCCACACGTGCGTTTCGCCGTCGGAGTCGGGGGCGAGCGGCCGCGTCTCGAGCGCCACGAGCACGGTGACGAGCTTCGACACACTCGCCAGCGGGTAGGCCTGCTCATCGTTCGTCCACACCCCCTCCGACTCAGCCCAACCGATCGCGGTCGGCAGCGGCTGTGCGTCGACCGCGGCCTGCGCGGGCTCCTCGCTCGCGGCGACCGGCTGCGGGGCGGGCTCGGTGAGCATCAGCTCCGGATCGGGCACCGCCGCCCCCGCCGCGGCTGCGGTGTAGGCGGTCGCGGCGGCAAGCGCGAGCACCGTGACGACGGCGATCGTGCCGGCGGCCCGGCGCTTGCGGCGCCGCGTGCGCGGTTTCTTGTGTTTGGTGTCGGTGCCTTTGGCGTCGGTGCGTTTGGCGTCGGTGCCTTTGGCGTCGGTGCGCTTGGACTCGAGGAGGTCGAGGCCCGCGAACCCCTCGACCTCATTGGCGTCGCTTGGCGTCTGGGGCGAGTCGGGGCTGCTGTCGTCGGCTCTGGTCACTCGATCAACCATAGCCGTGCCGCTGCCGCTGCCGGGCCGCTGCCGTGCCGCTGCTGCGCTGCTGTCGTGCCGCTGCGGTGCCGCTGCCGCTGCCGGGCCGTCGTGCGCGCGCCGATGCATACTGTGAACTCCCCAAACTGTGCGAGAAGGGCGGGGCTTCGGGGATCCGGATCAGGCAGAATGGCAGCGAGAGCCATGCACCCCGGGCCGCCTCGGGCGGTGCGGGCCAGCCCACACCGTACGCACAAGGAGGTCGCTCATGACCGCGCAGCACCAGGCCCTGATCGCGGGGTACGCCCGCACCCCGTTCACCAAGTTCACCGGCCAGCTCGCGGCGCAGCCCGCGACGGTGCTGGGCGCGCACGCCGTCAAGGCGGCGCTCGCTCGCGCCGGGGTAGCTGCCGCAGAGGTCGACGCGGTCGTCGCTGGCCAGGTGCTGCAGGCGGGCGCCGGGCAGAACCCCGCGCGCCAGACCGCCGTGGGAGCGGGCATCGGCATGAACGTGCCCGCAATTACGCTTAACGCCGTATGCCTGTCGGGGGCCGAAGCTGTCGCGCAAGCCGCGCGGCTCATTCGCGCAGGCGAGGCCGACGTGGTTGTCGCGGTGGGGCAGGAGTCGATGTCGCTGGCTCCGCACGTGACGCAGCTGCGCGCCGGCACCAAGTATGGCGCCGCGCAGCTCGTGGACACCGTCGACCACGACGGCCTGTCTGACGCGTTCGACCGGGTTGCGATGGGCGCGCTCACCGAGACGGGCAACGTGCCGCTCGGCCTGACCCGCACCGAACAAGACGAGTTCGCCGCCGCATCGCACGAGCGCGCCGCAGCCTCGGGCGCGTTCTTCGCGGGCGAGATCGCGCCGTTCACCGTGACGTCGCGGCGCGGCGAGACGGTCGTATCGGCCGACGACGGCGTGCGCCCCGGAACGACGGCCGAGACCCTCGCGGGCCTGCGCCCAGCCTTCGCTGCCGACGGCACCATCACGGCGGGCAACGCCTCACAAATCACCGACGGGGCGGCAGCCCTCGTGCTCGTGAGCGACGCCGCGGCAGCTCGGCTCGGGCTGACACCGCTTGCGCGGGTCGAAGCGACCGCGCTCGTGGCGGGCCCCGACACTCACCTGCACTCACAGCCCGCCCGGGCGATCGCCGCTGCGCTCGCGAAACTGCCCGAGCTCTCTGCCGCAGACCTCGCCGTCGTCGAGATCAACGAAGCCTTCGCCGCCGTCGGCGTGCAGTCAACCCGCGAACTCGGCCTCGACCCAGCGATCGTCAACCCGCACGGTGGCGCGATCGCCCTCGGCCACCCGATCGGCGCCTCGGGGGCACGCATCGTCGGCACGCTCGCCCGGCAGCTCGCCGATCGCGGTGCGGGCACACTCGGTGCCATTGGCATCTGCGGTGGCGGCGGCCAGGGCACCGCGGTCGTGCTGCGCGCGGTGTAAGGGGCTGCTGCGCTGGCTGCGCTGGCTGCGCTGGCTGCGCTTGCTGCGCTTGGCGCGCTTGCTGCGCTTTGCGCGCTTGCTGCGCTTGGCGCGCTTGCTGCGCTTTGCGCGCTTGCTGCGCTTTGCGCGCTTGCCTCACTATGTCGAGGGGTGGGCACGGCGTCGCTGATCGCCCGTGGAATGGGTGTAGCGTCGAAACGAAGGGCCAGGCAGAGCCTTTCCCCTCCCAGCGAACACTCCCAGCGAACGGAGCAGCAATGAAGCTAGCAGGTACCAGCGTGGTTGTCACAGGCGCCGCATCGGGGCTCGGCGCGGCCGTGAGTTCGGCGTTCGCCGCCCGCGGCGCGCACGTGCTCGGCATCGATCTTGAGGTGAGTATTGAGCGCGCGCGCGGTCAAGGCGCAAGCTCAGGCGCAAACTCAGATACCGGATCCCGGATCGAGGTCGCCCGCCCCGGCGGGGCGCCGGCCGGCAGCGTGCGCCTGGTCGCAGCAGATGTCACCTCGGGCGAAGAAGTCGCCGCAGCGCTTGCCACCCTCGATTCCGCTCAGCCGCTGAGAGTCGCAGTGAACTGCGCAGGGATCGCCCCGTCGAACCGTATTCTGGGGCGCGATGGCCCCCACGACCTCGATCTGTTTCGACGCATTGTCGACGTCAACCTGGTGGGGACGTTTAACGTGCTGCGACTTGCCGCAGAGATAATGGCGAAGCAAGAACCGACGGGTGGCTCCCAAGCGGGTTCCACCGGTGGCGAAGGCGAACAGCGCGGAGTGATCGTCAACACGGCCTCAATAGCGGCCTACGAGGGGCAGATCGGTCAGTCCGCCTACGCCGCATCGAAGGGGGCGATCGTGTCGCTCACATTGACCGCGGCGAGGGACCTCGCGCGCAATGGGATTCGGGTGAACACGATCGCGCCAGGCGTTGTGAATACGCCGATGCTCGCGGGACTCGGGGCTGAACTGGGTGAGGCGCTCGCCGCAGAGGTGCCGTTCCCGCCACGGCTCGCGCAGCCCACCGAGTTCGCCAAGCTTGTCATGATGATCGTTGACCACGATTACCTGAACGGCGAGACGATTCGCATGGACGGCGCGCTGCGCATGGGCCCGCGGTAGCAGCGTCGCGCTACGCGCCCACGAGTCGGGCCGCCGCGAGACGGTTGAGCGAGACGTGCTGCTCGGCGGCTTCGAGTGCAAGCTGTCGGTGTGCCTCTGGTGTGAGACGCACCATGAATTTGCCCGAGTAGTTGCGATCTGCGAGCGCGGCGGGTGGGGCCTCGCCGCTAAGCTGCATGTCGTGAAGCACGCTGGCGACGAGGGCGCGGATCCCGTCGAACGCTGCGGTTTGTGACTCTTCGATCCACGAAAGCGAGGGGAGCTCAGCGACCGTGCCGACGAATGCGTCGTCCTCACCCGACCAGCGAACGCGGTAGGTGTAGTGGTCGGGGTTAACGGTGGTCATTTTGCATCCCTTTCAGCTTGTTGATGGCGGCCAATACCTGCCGCACCTGATACGGCTTGGCCTTGCCGTGGTCGTTCTGAATGTTCACTCGTGGGTCTCCAAACCAAGGCATGCGGTAAAGACGGTGTGATGTGCCATGTTGACGCGGAGCCCCGAAGAAGTGGTCGCAGACTTTTGCAAGATCGTTGAAGGCTACGTTCTTTGGATTATTGCTCATCTGCGAGAGTATTTTCTCTAACCCCGACATGAGTATATGGTATCAATAATGATACTGAAACGCTATGAAGTGGTCTTGCTCAACGAAACCCGCGCTACGCGCCCACGAGTCGGCATCGAACTGACGAGAGGGCCCGATAAATACGTATTTTCGATGCCGACTCGTCCTTTCGATGCCGACTCGTCGCCAGTGCGTACTGGGGGCAAGTCCGCGCCCGGCGGACCGCCCGGGTCTGGCGCCCGGCAGGTCCGCCCGGGGCGGCCGTAGGGACTGCCGCAGAGACGGCCACCGGCTTGGTACCGTTGTACAGCGCACGACGCGCACGACGAAGCAGGAGAACACCGGGTGGCAGGCGAGAACGACGGGCTACCAGGCGACCCAGCTAGCCCAGCTAGCCCAGCTAGCCCAGCTACCCCAGCTACCCCAGCTAGCCCAACTAGCCCAGCAAACCCGCCGACCGGGCTCATCACCGCGTCGCGGCGTGCAGCGTTAAGCCTCTTCGCGCTGCCGCCGGGGCCCGGCCCCCGCGGAGGAATCGCCCTGCGCGCCGCCCTCTCCATCGGCGGCCCGCTCGCAGCGCTCACTCTCGCAGGTCACGAAGCGCTCGGACTCCAGACGGCCGCCGGCGCGTTCGTGGCCCTCTACTCGACCCACTTGCGCGCCCGCGAGCGCGCCCGGGTGCTGCCGATCGTGGGCGCCTACCTGATTGTGTGCGCCGCCCTCGGCGTGCTCGCGGCGCCTTCGGTGCCGCTGCTACTCACCGGACTCGTGCTCATTTCTGCGGTCTCGAGTTCGCTCGCGTTCGCGTTTCGCCTCGGCGCCCCCGGCCCCGTGTTCTTAGTGCTCACCTACGGCCTCGCCGGCAGCATCACCGGTCTCGGCGACGACGGCCAACGCCACAACGACCCGCTCACTTTCTTGCTCGCGCTCACCTGCGGCGTCGCTTTCTCGTGCCTCATCGCGTGCACTCCGCTGCTGCGCCGCCGCGAGCGCACACGCCCCGCACGCCCGCTGCGTGAGGTGCTGCCCGGCCCGTGGCTTGGCCCCGGCGAGCGAATGCTCACGCTCCGGATCACCCTTGCCGCCCTCATCGGCACCGCGGTCACCGCGGCGTTCTTCGACCCACAGCGGGCGTACTGGACCGTGTGCGCTTCGATCGCTGTCGTGGGGCTGAGTGCCGTGCGCAGCTACTCGATTGGGCGCGGGCTGCACCGCACCGTTGGCACGCTCTTGGGGGCAGCGTTCTACTTGGCGATCGCGCCGCTGGGGGAGTACCCGTTGGTGCTTGTCGCGCTGCTCATGGCACTTCAGTTTGGCATCGAGTTTGTAGTGGTGCGCAACTATGCGCTCGCGCTCGTGTTCATCACGCCGCTTGTGCTGCTGCTCACGGGGGCAGCGATCGTCGGCTCAGACCACGTCACGACTGCGACCGAACGCGTCGTCGACACGGCCATCGGCTCGGCGATCGCCATCGTAACGGCCGCGCTGCACGGGCGCGACGGCCACCGCAGCGGTCGCGACCGCGGCCACCGCGGTGGCGACCTGTCGTAGACATCAAAATAACGAGTACATACGAGAAGGACGTGATTGAACTGGTTCCCGGGCGTTGGACAATCGCGATGAACCGGCAGACTACGCGGTGAGGGCGGCGGTGATCGCGGCCCGCAGCGCGTCGCTGCCGGGTTCGGTGCTCGACCTGAACCGGGCGATGGCAGGTTCGCCTCCCGCAGCGGGGTCGCGGCTCACTACAAACTTCTCGAAGTTCCAGCGCACAAGACCAGACTGCCCCTCCGGATCCTTCGCCTTACGCAGTTCCTTGAACAGCGGCTCTACGCCGCGCCCGTTCACCTTGCCCTTGGTGAGTAGCGTGAAGTCGACACCGTAGGTGAGCGAGCAGAACTCGGCGATCTGCTCGTCGCTACCCGGCTCTTGAAACAGAAACTGGTTGCACGGCATGCCGATTACGGTGAGCCCCTGCGGGCCGAACTCGCGGTGCAGCTCTTCGAGCCCCGCATACTGGGGCGTGAACCCGCACTTCGAGGCGACGTTCACCACGAGCGCCGCCCCCGGTGCGAGGTCGCCAAAACGCACCGCCCGGTCTCCGGGCAACCGAACTTCAATATCTCGCAGCATAATTTCCTCCTGCGCTTCACGCTACTCCTGGTGGGACACCGGGGCTAGGGCGCGGGACACCCGGCGCTGCGAGCCTTCAAAGCGTGCACTCGAAGCGCCTCGGCTAGTCACCAATCTCAACCGGCAGGTGCGCGACCTGCGGCCCGACCGCGGTGGTGAGCAGCCGCCAAAACAACGCCCGTCCGCTCTCGTTCAAGAGCGCATCATGCATCGCGAAGATCTGCGCAGGTGACACAGCCTTCACAAACTCCACCGTTTCGCGCAGGCTGCTCCACGGCCCAAGCAGAGGCACCGCGAGCACGTCGATGCCCGCGGGGATCGCCTCGTAGCTGTCGCCCGGGTGAAACAGCTTGGTGCCCGCAGTGTCGGTCACCACAAACCCCGTGTTGGCACAGCGGGCAATCTCGGGCAGGATCACCTGGTGCAGCTCACCAACCGGTTCAACGCGAAATTGCCCGACCGTGAAGGCGCGCCCCGCGATCACGGCGCGGCCGCGGCCTCCCGCGCCGTCTCCCGCGCCGCCGTCCGCGTTTCCGCCCGCGTTGCCCGATCTTCGGTCGCCGGCGCCCCCGTCGCCCCCGGCCCCCGGCCCAGCGACAGCACCGCCTGCTGCTAGCCCGAGCTGCTCGAGCACCGCGGCGGGCGCATACACGAGCGCGGCCGGGTTCGCGGCGAGGAGCCCTGGCACCCGCTCGGGGTCGCAGTGGTCGACGTGCTCGTGCGTGAACAAGATCGCATCGAGCTCACCCAGCTCAAACACGGCCGACCCGCAGAACGTGCCGGGGTCAATGAGTAGCCGGGTGCCCGCCTCGTCTAGCAGCATGCCCGACTGACCGTACCGTGTGATGCGCATCATGCTTCGCTCCCTTGCGTGAACCCGCCACTCGATCGCTGCCCGCTACACGAGCCGGCGCGCTGGTGACGCCTGGTAGGTGTCGCCGGCGTCGTCGTGCACGGTGCCTGCGAGGGCGGTATCGATGGCCGCCAGCGTATCGGCGTCGAGCTTCACCCCAGATGCTTTCACCGTGTCTGCGAGCTGTTCGGGCCGTGACGCTCCCACGAGCGCGGCCGAAACGTTCTGGTTCTGCAGCACCCAGGCGATCGCGAGCTGCGGCATGGTGAGACCGGCCTCGGCGGCAATGGGCACGAGTCGCTGCACAGCTTCGAGCACATCGTCGCGCAAGAAACGTTTGATCGTCTCGGCGCCGTTCTTCTCGTCGGTGGCGCGAGACCCCGCAGGCACGGGCTCACCGGGCAGATACTTGCCCGAGAGCACGCCCTGCGCCATGGGCGACCACACGACCTGTGAGATGCCCAGCTCTTCAGATGCCGGCACCACTTTGCCCTCGATGACGCGGTGCAGCATCGAATACTGCGGCTGGTTTGAGACGAGTTGCACACCGAGCTGCTGGGCGAGCGCGTGGCCTGCGCGCAGCTGCTCGGCCGTCCACTCCGAGACGCCAATGTAGAGCGCCTTGCCCTGGCGCACCACGTCGGCGAACGCCTGCATGGTCTCTTGGAGTGGGGTTTCGACGTCGTAGCGGTGTGCCTGGTACAGGTCGACATAGTCGGTGCCGAGACGCGAGAGCGAACCGTTGATCGACTCGAAGATGTGCTTGCGGCTGAGTCCCGTGTCGTTGGGGCCTTTGGGGCCGGTCGGAAAGTAGACCTTCGTGAAGATCTCGAGCCCCGCGCGGCGCTGCCCCTTGAGGGCGCGACCCAGCACAGACTCGGCGGCGGTGTTGGCGTATGTGTCGGCGGTGTCAAAGCTCGTGATACCGGCGTCGAGGGCGGCGTGCACGGTGCGCACCGCCCGGTCGTCTTCGACCTGCGATGCGTGCGTGATCCAGTTGCCGTACGTGATCTCTGAAACTTTGAAGCCGCTGTTGCCCAAAAAGCGATAGTTCACCATGCCCCCCACTGTAGGGGCTGCGGGCGCCCCTGAACAGGGGCTTGTGGCCACGCGGCTGCGAGCGCTAGCCGCCCTTGGTCGTCCTGCGCGAGCGCAGCGAGTCGCAGGACCCAGGGGTCTTGTTGGTGTCAACTTTCGCTCTGGATCCTGCGACTCCTTCGTCGCGCAGGATGACGTAGTGGGTCGCGCAGACCCTATGAGTGTGGGGTTTATAAATAATCGATTACAAGCCTTGTAAGGCCAGAGCCCCACGGTGAAA
>NZ_JBTJER020000019.1:0-35280 GCF_054456695.2 Leucobacter faecis | reverse complement strand
CGGGAGTGAGAATCAACGGCCAGTGCCTAGCCTGCCAGCCAGTCCCAGACCAGCCAACTTAATACTCACAGCGACTCGCTTCGCTCGCGCAGAATGACGGGGAGGGAAGGCAGAATGACGGGGAGGCGGGTGAGCCGGCTGTTTAGGCGTAGAACGCGGGGCGCTCGGGCGCCTCGACCGGCACGACGCCGCCCTCGTGCATGGCCTTCACGCCTGCCTCGCACGACAGCGCAACCAGGTAACCGTCCCACGCGTTCGGGCCGTCGACCAGGTCGCCGCGGCGCACCGCATCGACCCAGCGCTGAATCTGTGCGTCGTAGGCGGCCGCGAAGCGCGTGACGAAGCTCTCGTGCTCCTTCACGATGAAGTTGCCAGCCTCCCAGCGCTGCATGCCAGCCGGCTGCCCGATCCGGGCGACACCCTGCTCGAAGACGGCCTCGGTGGCAACCTGGTAACCGAAAGCGACGCTCACGTTCATCTCGACGTCGACGAGCACGCCGTTCTCGAGCTCCATGATCACGAGGATCGGCTCCTTGAGTCGCTCGGGGGCGTGCGAGTTACGTCGCGGGTACTTCACCTCGACGCTCACCACGCGCGAGCCCGCGAGCCACGGCACCACGTCAAATTCGTGCACCACCGAGTCGGTGATGAGCATGTCGTTCGTGTAGCTGTCGGGCACCGACGGGTTGCGGTGCAGCGCACGCACCATCAGCAGGTCGCCGCTCGTGCCCGCTTCAACGAGCTCGCGCAGCTGCTGGTACTCCGCGTCAAAGCGACGCATAAAGCCCACCTGAATGTGCGGCTTGTCGAGCTGCTGCTCGAGCTCGAGCACCTCCCAGGAGCTCGCTGAATCCTGCGTCAGCGGCTTCTCGCACAGGATCGGCAGCCGCGCCTCAAGCGCGGGGCGCAGCACCGGCGCGTGAAACTGGCCTGGCACCGCGATGAGCACGGCGTCGAGCGCATCGGCGGCGATGGCCTCTTCGACACTCGCAAACACGAGGGCACCGGGAGCGTTTGCGGCGGCCGCAGCAGCGCGGCCAGCATCGGGCTCAACGACGGCCGAGACACGGGCCCCGGCGATCCGGTGCGTGATGCGCTTAATGTGGTCGGCGCCCATCATGCCAGCGCCGACGACGGCGACGCGCAGTTCGTTAGTCATAGGTAGTTCCTTTGGTATGGATCCTGCGACTCGCTTCGCTCGCGCAGGATGACAGTTTCAGTAACCCGCTCGCGCAGGATGACAGTTTCAGTAACCCGCTCGCGCAGGATGACAATTTCAGTAACCCGCTCGCGCAGGATGACAATTTCAGTAACCCGCTCGCGCGGAGTGACCGGGTGGTTAGCTGATGCGCGCGAGGTGCGTGCAGCCGAAGATGTGCTCGCGGGTGCGCTTGGCGATGGGTGCGGGGGTGTCGACAGAGCAGCCGTACATGTCTTGCTCGACGATCGCGAAGATCTCGGAGTCGATCTTGGCGACGGCCTCGATCACGGGCGCCAGATCGGGGATGCCGTGCGGCGGCTCGATCATGATGCCCTGGCTGACCGCGTCAGCGAACGGGGTGTCGTTCTTCAGCACGTCAAACAGCAGGGTGGGGTCGACCTGCTTGAGGTGCAGGTAGCCGATGCGCTCGGGGCGCTCTTCGATCAGCTTCACGTTGTCGCCGCCGTAGTACGCGAAGTGGCCCGTGTCGAGGCACAGGTTCGTGTAGCGCTCGTCGGTCTCGTCGAGAAACCGCACGACCTCACGGGTGGTGCCGATGTGGCTGTCGGCGTGCGAGTGGAACTGCTGCTTCATGCCAAACTCTTCGAGCAGTGCCTTACCGAGGCGGTCGTGGCCCGCGCCCAGCTTCTTCCACTGCTCGTCGGTGAGCGTGCGCGACTCGAGCACTTCGCTGGTCGCGTCGCTGCGCCACAGGTCTGGGATCACGACGAGGTGTTCGGCGCCGAGCTTTGAGGCGAGACCCGCCACGTTGAGTGCCTGGTCCCAGGCGCGCTGCCACTCGTCTTCGCCCTTGTGAAACCCGGTGAACACGGTGCCGGCCGACAGCTTCAGCCCGCGCTTGCCGAGCTCATCCTCCAGCTGGTGGGGGTCGGTGGGTAGGTAGCCGTAGGGGCCCAGCTCGATCCACTCGTAGCCCGCCTCGACGACCTCGTCGAGAAACCGCTGCCACGGCACCTGCTTCGGGTCGTCTGCGAACCAGACGCCCCACGAGTCGGGGGCGGTGCCAATGCGCAGGCCCGAGTTTTTGGCCAGTTGATCATTCACGATTTAAACTCCATCGTTTGCGCTCATACGTGGCGCGGCCCCTGCGGTCGCACCTTTGATATGACAATAGGCCAAAAGGCCGGATCGTGCCACCCCACACGCCCGCAGCACGCTGCGCACGTACATTTGGGTGCAAATGCCGTGCGCCCCCGCGTGGTTGTCTGGTGACACCAAGACACCGTGCGGCCAAAAGTGGGTGTTATCGGTCCTGATAACACCCACTTTTGGCCGCACGGCACTGATCCGGAGCGCACGGCACTGATCCGGAGCGTACGAACGCGGGCCTAGCCCAGCAGCGACTTCTGAGCCGCGACCTGCTCCTCGTATTCACCGCGAGCGCGCTGCGTCGAGTCGAGCTCAGACACCTGCGGCACCGGCACGTCCCACCAGCCCGCGCCGTCGGGCGCGTAGAGCAGCGGGTCGCTGTTGATGTGAATGAACGTCGAACGATCTGACCCCTTCGCCACCGCCATGGCCGCCTCGAGATCGGTGATCGCGTTCGCGCCGGGCTCGACCTCGATGACGTCCATGCCGTAGCTGCGGGCGTTCATGGCGAGGTCGACGGGCAGAATGTCGTCGCCCTGAAAGTTCTTCGTCTCGGGGTCGTAGGCGCGGTACCAGGTGCCAAAGCGCTCGGAACCCACCGTCTCAGACAGGTGCCCGATCGATGCGTAACCGTGGTTCTGAATCAGGACGACGATGATCTTGATGCCCTCGGCGACCGCGGTCACGAGCTCGGTGTTGAGCATCAGGTACGAGCCGTCGCCCACCATCACGATCACGTCGCGGTCATCGCCGGCCGCCGTGAGGCCGCGCTTGGCGCCCATGCCGCCCGCGATCTCGTACCCCATGCACGAGAACGCGTATTCGACGTGGTAGCCGAGCGGGTCGCGCACGCGCCACAGTTTGTGCAGGTCTCCGGGCAGTGATCCGGCCGCCTGCACGATCACGTCTTGCGGGTCAGACGAGCGCTGCACCGCCCCGATGATCTCGGGCTGGCCGGGCAGGTCGAGGCCCGAGGGCTCGAACGCCTGGTCGACGAGCGCGTCCCACTCCGCCTTCAGCGCGGCAATGCGCTCGGCATAGGCAGGTTCGACACGCAGGTCGCTCTCGGAGCCTTCACCCTGGGCACCGATCAGCTCGACGAGCATCTCGCGGGCGTCGGCCACGACAGCGATCTGCGTGCCGTGCTTATACGCGTCAAACGACGCGACGTTGATGTTCACGAACTTCACGCCCGGGTGCTGAAACGCGGTGCGCGAAGACGTGGTGAAGTCGCTGTAGCGGGTGCCAATACCGATGATCACGTCGGCCTCTGCCGCCATGCGGTTCGCCGCGAGGGTGCCGGTCGCGCCCACGCCGCCGAGGTACTGCGGGTGATCCCACGCGAGCACGCCGCCGCCCGCCTGCGAGGTACCGACCGGGATTCCGGTCGCCTCGACGAACTCGCGCAACTGCGCTTCGGCGTCGGAGTACAGCACGCCGCCGCCCGCGATGATCATGGGCCGCTTCGCGCCGCGAATCGCTTCGAGCGCCTGCGCGAACGCGTCGCGGTCGGGCCGCGGCCGCCTGATGCGCCACTCGCGCGGCTGCAAGAACTCTTCGGGCACGTCCATCGCCTCGGCCTGCACGTCCTCGGGCAGCGCGATGGTCACGGCGCCGGTCTCTGCCGGGTCGGTGAGCACGCGCATCGCGGCGAGCGCGATCGAGAACAGCTGCTCGGGGCGCTGCACGCGATCGAAGAACTTCGACACGGGCCGAAACGCGTCATTGACCGTGAGGCCAATGTCGTGGGGCTGCTCAAGCTGCTGCAGCACCGGATCAGCAACCCGGGTCGCAAACGTGTCGCTGGGCAGCAGCAATGCGGGCAGGCGGTTGGTGGTCGCGAGCGCGGCACCCGTCAGCAGGTTGGTCGCGCCGGGGCCGACCGAGGCGGCCGAGGCGTAGGTGCCGCGGCGGCGATGCATGCGGGCGTAACCGACCGACTGGTGCACCATCGCCTGCTCGTTGCGGGCCTGGAAGTAGGGCATCGCGTCGGGGTTGAGGGCGTTGGCCTGCTTCAGCGCCTGGCCGATGCCGGCGACGTTGCCGTGACCGAAGATGCCAAACATGCCGGGAATCGTGCGCTCACGAATCTCGTTGCCCTGGGCGTCGCGGTCCACGGTCCACTGGTTGGCGAGAAATTCGACCAGCGCCTGGCTGACCGTCATGCGGCGGGTGTTCATCGGGTCTCCTCGGAAGTTTCGGGGGTGGTGCCGTAGGGCAGGCGCGAGTCAAACTCTTGCCCCTCCCATGTGTCGCGCACCCAGCCGTGGGCCGGGTCGTCGCTAATCAGCCAGCTGCGCTCGGGGTCGGGGCCGGCCATCACGTTCAAGTAGTACATGTCGTAGCCGGGGGCTGCCACAGCAGGGCCGTGGTAGCCGTGGGGCACGAGGGCGACGTCGCCGGTGAACACCCGGGCGTCAATGTCGATGGGGCCCGCGGGAGACGAGTAGGTGCTGAACATGCCAAAGGCGTGCTCCTCGCTCACCTCGGCGGGGGCGCCCTTCGTCGGCGCGACCTCGAAGTAGTAGATCTCTTCAAGCTCTGACTCGTGGCCGGGCAGGTGCTCGTCGTGCTTGTGAGGCGGGTACGACGACCAGTTTTCAGACGGCGTGATCACCTCGACGACGATAAACCGGGCCGCGTCGAGCGACTCCTTGCGGCCAAAGTTGTGCACCTGGCGGCTCGAGGCGCCCGCGCCGCGCAGCTCGACGGGCACCTCTTCCACCGGCATGTACGCCGACGGGCGCACGATGTCGGTGGGAGAGGTCGCCACGAGAAAGCGGGTCTCGCCTGCGGTGCGGGCGGTGACGGTTGCCTGGCTTGCGGCCGAGAGGTAAAGCACATCGGTGGGGCCATCAAACACCGAACGGCGGCCCGCGAGCACGGTCGTCTCGGGAGCACCAGTGGTGTCGCCAGCCTGCCCGCTAGCGACAGTCGAGTCAGCGGCAGCGACACCGTGTGTGACCTCGAACGACCCCGACAGCGGCACGACCAGCCGCTCTACGCCGGTGCCCGCGAGCTCGATCGACTCGCCCTCGACAAGGCGGGCGACCCGCAGGCCAGTGTGCGCCCAGCCGGGGGTGCGCTCGTCGACGACGGTCTCCCAGCCAGCCTCGGCGAGTGCGCCGCGGCAATGAAACCAGCGCTCGGCCTGCGTTGCCTGCTCAGTCATGTGCTTCTACCTCTCGTTACTGCTTGCTGGTCTGGATCCTGCGACTCGCTCCGCTCCCGCAGGATGACGGGGTGGGCTGCTCCCGCAGGATGACGGGGTGGGCCGCTCCCGCAGGATGACGGAGGGGGTCACCACTTCTACGTCATCCTGCGCGAGGCACGAGTCGCAGGATCCAGGGTGATGCTTAGTCGTTCTGGGGGAAGCCCAGGTTGATGCCGCCGTGCTTGGCCGGGTCGAGCCAGCGGCTCGTGATCGCCTTCTCGCGGGTGAAGAAGTCGAAGCCCTGCACGCCGTACGCCTTCGCGTCACCGAACAGCGACGCCTTCCAGCCACCGAACGAGTGGTACGCGACCGGCACGGGAATCGGCACATTGATGCCCACCATGCCCACGTGGATCTCGTGCTGGAACCGGCGCGCAGCGCCACCGTCGTTCGTGAAGATCGCGGTGCCGTTGCCGAACTGGCCCGAGTTGATGAGCGAGACGCCCTCTTCAAACGACTCCACGCGTACGACCTGCAGCACCGGCCCAAAGATCTCTTCGGTGTAGGCGCGCGAGTCGGTCGACAGGTTGTCGATCAGGGTCGGGCCAAAGAAGAACCCGTCCTCGTGACCGTCAACCTGGCAGTTGCGGCCGTCGACGACGATGCGGCCACCGTCGGCCTCGGCGATGTCGACGTAATTCGACACCTTCGCGCGGTGCTCGGCGGTGATCAGCGGGCCCAGATCCGGCTCACGCGTCGAGCCGTCAGCGCCGGTCGCGCCGTTGCCCACGACGAGATTCGCGATGCGCTCTTCGATCTTGCTGATCAGCTCGTCAGCGACGGGCTCGACCGCGAGCACGACCGACAGCGCCATGCAGCGCTCGCCCGCGGCGCCGTAGCCGGCGTTGATTGCCTGGTCAGCGACGAGGTCGAGGTCGGCGTCGGGCAGCACGAGCATGTGGTTCTTCGCGCCACCGAGCGCCTGCACGCGCTTGCCGTTCTTGGCGGCGGTCTCGTAGATGTACTGCGCGATGGGGGTCGAGCCGACGAACGAGATCGACTGCACCTCGGGGGCGTTCAGCAGGCCATCGACGGCCTGCTTGTCGCCGTTGAGCACGGTGAAGACGCCGTCGGGCAGGCCCGCTTCCTTCCACAGCTCTGCCATCCAGATCGCGGCCGAGGGGTCCTTCTCTGAGGGCTTCAGAATGACAGCGTTGCCCGCGGCGATCGCGATGGGGAAGAACCACATCGGCACCATGACAGGGAAGTTGAAGGGCGAGATGATGCCGACGACGCCGAGCGGCTGCTTCAGCGTGTAGACGTCGATGCCGGTCGAGACGTTCTCTGAGAAGCCGCCCTTGATGAGGTGCGGAAACCCGGTTGCGAGCTCCACGACCTCCTGGCCGCGGGCGATCTCGCCCATCGCGTCCGAGAGCACCTTGCCGTGCTCCTCGGTGACGATCGCGGCGAGTTCGGTCTTCTTGTTGTTCAGCAGCTCACGGAACTTGAAGATCACTGCCTGGCGGCGCGCCATCGACAGCGCGCTCCAGGTCTCGAAGCCCTTCTGGGCCGACGCGATCGCCGCTGCGATCTCGTCGTCGTTTGCGAGCGCAACCTCGCGCACGACCTCTCCGGTGGCGGGGTTGTGTACGGGCGCGGTGCGGCCCGACGTCGACTCGCTGCGCGCGCCATCGATCCAGTGGGGAACGACGGTGACGTTCTCGGTGCTCATAATCTGTGCCTCTCTGTCGAGTGAATTTTGGTGGGTGCCGGATCGCGCCTACAGGGGGCGGGGCGCCGGGTGGGCGCGATCCGGAAGTTGTTGGGAAGAGACCTACGCGAGGCCAGTATGCACGAGCCGGGCCGCGGTGTCGACGGCCTGTGCAACGTCGCCGGTGGCGGGGTAGAGCAGCGTGCGCCCGACCGTCAGGCCGCGCACGCCGGGCAGCGCGAGGGCCGCCTCCCACGACGCGAACGTCTCGTCGGGGTCACCGCCGTTGTCGCCGCCGAGCAGCAGCGTCGGCATCGTGGTGGCCTCCATGACGCGCTCCATCTCGGGCACGACGGGCAGCTTCATCCACGTGTACGCGCTGGAGTTGCCGAGGCCCGACGCGATCGCGGTCGACAGGATCACGGCGTCGGCGGTGAGGTCGTTCGCAACCTTGCCGTCGAGGCGGCGGCTCATGAACGGCTCGAGCATAATGGGCAGCCCGGCGGCCGCGGCATCGTCGACGGCGCGGGCCGTCGCTTCGAGGGTCGAAGCGGTGCCAGCATCGTTTAGGTCGACGCGAATGAGCGTCTTCGCGAAGTCGAGCCGGTCGCGCACCATCGAGTCGATGTCGTAGGCCGTGTAGCGGTCGTCGAGCTCGAAGCTCGCGCCGCGCAGGCCGCCGCGGTTCATGGAGCCCACGACGATCTTGTCGTCGAGCAGGCCCATCGCCGCGAGGTCGTCGATGATGTCGGGGGTGCCGAGCACGCCGTCGACGCCGGGGCGTGACAGTGCGATCGCCATGCGCTCGAGCAGGTCGTAGCGGTTAGCCATCGCGGTCGGGTTTGCACCGACCGCGACCGCGCCGCGGGCCGGGTGGTCGGCGGCGACGATGAAGAGCCTGCCGTCGCCCTGAATCACGTCGCGACGCTTGCGGGTCGCAAGCTTCTCGGCGATCGCGGCGGGGTGTGCGGCGCGCAGTTCGCGCAGCGAAGCAAAGTCGAGCGGTGAGCGTTCGAGCGTCATGCGGCCGATCCCTTCAGGATTTCTTCGATCTCTTGCGCGGTGGGCATCGCCGTCGAGCACTCCAGGCGGGTCGCGACGAGCGCGCCGGCCACGTTGGCGAACTTGAAGATGCGCTCGAGGTCCCAGCCCTCGAGAAGGCTGTGGCACAGCGCGCCACCAAACGCGTCGCCCGAGCCGAGCCCGTTGACCACATCAACGAAGTAGGGCGGCACCTCGACGCGCTCGTCGCGCGTCTTGGCCATGACGCCCTTGGGGCCCTGCTTCACGATCGCCAGCTCGACACCGCGCTCGAGCAGCGCATCTGCCGCACGATCTGGTTCAGTCTCGCCGACGGCGACCTCGCACTCCTCCTTGTTACCCACGGCAACGGTGACCCCCTCGAGAGCCTGAGCGACCTGGGCGCTCGCCTCCTCGGGGTGCTCCCAGAACATGGGACGGTAGTCGAGATCGAGGATCGTGTGCGAGCGGCGGCCGCGCGCCGCGAGCGCCGCGTGGTGCGCCGCCCGGCTCGGCTCTTGGCTCAGGCCCGTGACCGTGAGCCACAGGATCTTCGCGGCCCGGATCCCTTCTGCGTCGAGATCCTCGGGCGCGATTTCGAGATCCGGAGCCTTGGGCTCGCGGTAGAAGTAGAGCGGAAAGTCGTCGGGCGGAAAGATCTCGCAGAACGTGATGGGCGTCTTGTACTGCGGGTCGGTCTTGACCTCGCGGGGGTCGACGCCGAGGCGGTCGAGTTCGCGCAGTAGGTACTTGCCGAAGGGGTCGTCACCGACGCGCGAGATCAGTGCGCTCTTGTGGCCGTACTTGGCCGCGGCCACCGACACGTTGGCCGCGCTGCCGCCGAGGTACTTGCCAAAGCTCGTCACGTCTTCGAGGCCGACACCTCCCTGCAGAGGGTAGACATCGACGCCGAGGCGTCCCATTACGAGCACGTCATCAGGACGTCGTTGTTCCGACATTCAGCCGCCGCCTTTCCTTGCGCGTTACGACGCCAGGTGCGTCGCTGCATTTGTCCTAACAATAGCACGAATGACGCGTTGTGCCTCAAGATCACACACATTCGCTGTAATGTTGTCAGTACAATGCATGAAAACGGGCCGCCCGACGTCGCGCTGGTCCACTCAAGGAGCACCTTATGAGCACCGAGCCAGTGTGGCCCGCAGAGCTATTCACCGATCTTGACCGCACCGGCCCTGTGCCGCTGTACTACCAGATCTCGAGTCGCCTCGAACGGGCGATTCGCAACGGCACGATTCCGTCGGGGGCACGCCTCGAGAACGAAATCTCGATTGGCGAGAAGCTGGGGCTATCGCGCCCCACCGTGCGGCGGGCGATCCAGGAGCTCGTCGACAAGGGGCTGCTGGTGCGCCGCCGTGGCATCGGAACGCAGGTGGTGCAGGCGCGAGTGAGTAGGCCCGTCGAGCTGACGAGCCTGCATGAGGATCTCAGCCACACCGGCATGCGGCCGACCACGCGCGTGCTGTCACTTGAACGTGTGGCGGCCGACGCCGAGACCGCGCAGCGCCTCAACGTAGAGGTGGGCACCGAGGTCACACGCATCAGGCGAGTGCGCAGCGCCGACGGCACCCCCATGGCGGTGCTCGAGAACCTACTACCGCCCGAGTTTGCCGACATTACGGCCGAGCAGCTTGAGCGCCAGGGGCTCTACGAGATGCTGCGCGCCCGCGGTGTGACCATCAAGATCGCTAACCAGACGATCGGTGCGCGACGCACCCAGGGCGACGAGCACGAGCTGCTCGACATCGCCAAGGGCAGCCCGCTACTGACGATGGACCGCGTGGCGTTCGACCAGGGTGGCCGGGTCATCGAGGCGGGGCACCACTGCTACCGCCCCGACCTCTACTCGTTCTCGACAACCCTCGTCGCTCGCTAGATCGCGGCGTACGTCTCGATGAGCCGCTCGGCCGACGCGGCCCAGCTACTTTCGAGCGCGTGCGCACGCGCCGCCTGGCCCATACGGGCGAGGCGGTAGGCATCGCCCAGCAGCTGCGCGATCTCGGTCGCCCACATCTGCGGGTCATCGCCGGTGACGAGCACACCCGTCTCGCCGTCGATCACGGCCTCCCGCAGGCCTCCCGTGGAGCGCGCGATCACGGGCACGCCCGATGCGGCAGCCTCGAGCGCCACGAGCCCAAAGGTCTCAGAGTGCGACGGGACGACCATGACCGCAGCCGAACGAATGCGCTCTGACAGCTCAGAGCGCCGCAGCGCGCCATCAAACGCGGTGGTGCCGAGCATGCCGTGGCGGGCGGCCGCCTCGTGCAGGCCGCGCGCGTAGTCGTCACCGTCGGGCGGTGGTGCCCCGACGACGCGCAGCACGGGCCGCGAGGCCTCTGGCAGCAGCGCCATCGCCTCGATGATCAGGTCGAAACCCTTGAGCGGGTGCAACCGGCCGACCATGATCACCTCGGGTCGGCCGCCGCGGCCGATCCAGTCACGCTGCTCGGCGCACTCGCGGGTGGCGCACGGGTAAAAAAGCTCGGTGTCGACACCCAGGGCGACCACGCGTACTCGATCCGGATCCCCTCCCAGCCGCTCGATCACCGTCTGGCGCTCGGCCTCGCTCACCGCGATCACGAGATCGGCTTCGCGGGCGAGCAGTTTCTCACCGGCCAGACGGCCGGGAGATTCGGGCCGCTCGCCGTCGGTGAGCGGCGAGTCGGCCTCGGCGGCGATGGAGTGATAGCTCTGCACGAGCGGGATCCCGCGGCCGCGGGCGACCGACAGGGCGGCGATGCCAGAGAACCAGTGCTCGGCGTGCAGCAGGTCGACGCTGTCGCCCTCGAGAGCCTTGTCGAGCTGGTGCCCAAAGTCGTCCATCACGCCTTCGTGCTCGCCCTTCGCGAGCAGCCGGGCGGGGCCGGCGTCGAGGTGAATCACCACAAGCCCGGGCTCCACTTCGACGCGGGCGGGGGATTCTTCGTCACTGCGGCGTGTGTAGATGCGCACGTCGTGCCCCGCGCGGGCAAGCGCTTCGGCCTGAGCGCGCACGACCACGTTCATGCCGCCCGCGTCTTTGGTACCCGGAATGTCGAGCGGAGACGTGTGCAGCATCACAAAACCGATCGTCAACGCTGCTGAGTTCATAGCCTCCAGCGTATCTGGTGCGCGCCGGTGCCGGTGCGACGCTCTCTGTGGGCGTATTGGGCGGGGCGCCGCCCGGGTGCAACTTCCAGCGGCAGACGCACACCCCAATTCCCGCTCATGTTTGAGTGGTCAGTGCAGCGTAAGCAGCCATTCGTTGAGTTCGACAACCGAGTCTTCCAGATCAAGCGCGACTCCCGCAGACCCTGCGGCGTCGGCATAGCTCTCGCGCCAATGGGGATGAGCTGTCAACATCGTTGGCCATATCCTCGGCGGCATGCCTGCGACTTCCGCTTCGACCGCTCGTGCAGTGAAGATGTCCATCACCGCGTTTCGGATCTCCCCCAGCGCAGGGTGCCCGGTGCGAGTCGTGAGGTCGCGCAGCAACAGCAGATCTACAACGTCACGAGCCCGGTCATTAACCAGGCGCGGCGGATCGTGCGGGTCAGTGCTAGCGTGGATCTTCTGGGCAATTTGGTACGCCATCGACAGGCCGATGAGTCGATCTGGGGTCGGCAGGCCGAACCCCGCGAGTGATGGTGAGGGTATCTCTTCCGGTCGAGCACCAGCACCGCCCTCGTCGTGCGAGATCTCAACCTTCACGCGTCGCCACGTCACACCCTTGAAGGTGACCTTGATGTCGAAGCGACGAGGATTCACAATCCGGGCAGGAACCACGATCTCTTCCAGCACCTCACCGCGCGTCATCACGAGTGGACCCCAGGGATGGGCCAGCGCAGCGTCGAGCTTTTGCAGGAAGTCGTCGAGGTCTCCACGTACGAGGCCGTCGATGTCCTGTGTCGTACGGGACATCCCTGGCAGGCGGTACTGCAGCATCGTCCCACCCTTGAGTAGGAACAGTGAGCGCCCGTCTTCATCAACGGCACGTTGCAGCGCGGCGGTCACGACGGTGGCTGCAACGAGCCACCCGAGTCGCGGCCCGTATGAATCGAGACGGTCGCGTGCTTGCGCAATCCAGCCGTCGAGCACACGAGCGTTGGTGGGTTCCTTATCCTTGGGGTCCAAGTTCTTCAACGAAGCCGCAAAGTTCTCCACGTCATCGGCGTCCATCTCGCTCCTCCAGTGTGCGCACGAGTTCGATCTGCCGCTCGGGGTCGAGCTGCCCGCCTCGCCCAGCACGGTCAATCGCTTGTCTCAATAGATAGGTGGGCACACCGGACCGAATACACTGAGCAATCGTCGTCGGCACGTCAGTAACGGGCAATTCCTGCCACCACGTGACCTCCCCCGGCACAATGTCTTCGTAATGGATGATGTAGCCGTCGCCGCCAGTGCGGCGCAATCGACGTCCCCGAGGGACCGTGAGATGGATGCGCGCCGGGTTGATGTCCGAGATTTCCCAGGCTTGCAGCGCCGTATCGTGACTCAGCACCGCACCATCGACGCCCGACCAGAGCAGTGCGAGGCGATACTGGTCGAACTCGGTTACGGGAATCTGCGGCACCCGATACACGCCGTGCCCTGCTCTGAACAATCGCCCCCGCGTCACCATCTTCGACAGATCGGCGTGCGTGATGCCTTCGCCAAGCGCCTCGGCCGTCGTGACATACCCATGCTGATCCATCGCGATCTCGCGCAATACATCGAGCTTAGTCACTGTAGACATGTCAAAACCTTACCAAAAAGGAAAGGTTTTGACACTACTTCGGTACGAGGGCGTAACGGGAGGAGCATCGAGCCGACCGGCCCCGACACCTCACTCTGACGGGGAGTGTGACCGCATAATGCCCTATGCCGCCGACATTATCGCCCCAGTCGATACACCGTGCGCTTTCGGCCCTGGCCTCCGACCATCTCGACGTCGCCGCTGCGCAGCGCTTTGTTGAGCGAGTACCGCACCTGCCCCACCGTGAGCCCCAGCGCCAACTGGAGTTCCTTCACGGTCACCTCGCCCGCGCGTGCGATCGCCGCCAGCACCGCGGCATCGTTGCCACCGCCCTGAATGGCGGGGCGCTGCGGCTCATGGCGATCCGGATCAACCCAATGCACCGCGGGGCCAGGCTCTTGAGCGCCCTTGGTCGCGGGTGATTGAGCAGTCGTTTCTGCGGCCGTATGGGCCGCGACCCCACTGGGGCGCGGGGTCGCATCGCGGGGCAGCTCGCCTGCGACGGGGAGCCACAGGGTGGCCTTAAACTGCACGCCGGTGTTGGTGAGCGAGGGGGTCGGCAGACCGTATTCACTCGCGGCGCGAAACACTTCGCGAATGCCGCCGCCTTCGCCCTCGATGACGAACGCGTCGTCTGCAGTGCGCAGCTTTTGCGCGATGCCATAAAGCCGCTGGTTGACGGCGGCCTGCGCGTGGTCCTCGCTCTCGAGCTGGTCGAGAGAGACCCCGCGCAGCCCGCCGGGGCTGACGATGAACAGCGCCCGCGGCGTGAGGCGCACCTGAACCTGTTTGCCGATACCGAGGGTGTTGGGGCTGAGATCACGGTGCACGAGCGCGTTGGCGAGTAGCTCTCGAACCGCACTGAGGGGCAATTGTGGGCGCTCGCCCATGTGTCCGTCGGCGCGGTAGAAGCGTGTGGCCACAATATTCTGCTCACACCAGACCATCAGTTCGTCGAGCAGCACCGGCACCGGACCAGTGAAATGTTTGAGGTCGCGGGTACGCTCGCCCCGGTCGTTGCTCGGCAGCTGCACCGCGGCCGTCACGGTGAGGCTCGGATACTGCCCCTGAGGGTAATCCCCCAGTGCATAAAGCCCAGCCAGGGTCGGCTCCCCCGATGCCGTGACAACGCCGGTGCGACGCAGAATCTCGGCGTCGGTGCGCTCGCTGAGTCGCCGGTCGCGGCTGCGCGCAGCGCGGAGGTACTGTGCGACGAGCTCGGGCACGAGATCTTCTGCGGTCACGCCGGGTACGGGCTGCAGGTCATAGTTGTCGGGGGTCTGCAGCAGCGCTTTCTCGACCTCGATCATGCGCAGGTCGTGTTCGTGCATCACAAAATCACCGTCAGCCTGCCGCAGGTAGGCCCTGCCCTGGTAGACCGCTGGCCGGTCGGCGAGCCGCAACGGGGTCACCTCAACCACCACCACCTGCTTGCCGTCTACCGCGACCGAGTAGGTGTCGAGGTGCGGGGCGGGGTCGATCGCCGACCGCGCCTGGTTGACGATGCCGGCTTCCATCGCTGCTGGATCAGCGACCCCGACAACTGTGAAGTTTGACGCCTCGTCGATGCCGAGCAGCATCACGCCACCCTCAGGCATGTTTGCAAACGCGCAGATGGTGCTGGCCGCCGCCTCGGGCACGCCACCAGCCGCCCGCTTCACTTCTACCGACGTAGTGTCGCCCCGGTGCACCCGCAGGGTGTCCAGAAGCTCTAGGATGCGGCCTTCGTTCCAGGTCATACTGCAAGAGTACAACTCTAAGTGCAACTTTTATAGTATGAATTGCAGTTTGCCAGTTTGAATCTGCAGTTTGAGTTGCACTTTGCTCATTTAAGGCCCGCCCGCGACCCTCTAATGGCCCGGTTTAGCCGACTTTATGCATAGTTATAACACTCAACTCACACCCTTGAGTTGAGTGTTATAACTATGCATAACTTTGAAGCCAACGCCTCGTGCGAGAAGCAAAATTCACCCGAAGTCAAGCCCCGCACGCCACCCGAAGTAGCGTGAAAACTCCAGATAAGCGAACAAATCGTTCGTACAAATGATCAGTAGTCAAGAGCGGCAAGCAGCGCGGCACCCTCACATTTCTAAAGAGCCCAACAACCTCATAAATCGGCTTAATCGACCTCCGCAAACACGGCACTGCGCTCGTTTATGCCAGATTTATGCATAGTTATAACACTCAACGCACACCCTTGAGTTGAGTGTCATAACTATGCATAACTTTGAAACTTTGCGCCCAGCATCGGGCCTCCGAGAACGCACCTGCCTGCATGTACACCGCCCAAACTTCTGCTACGCTGGGCGTGCTCTCGAGCTGCAGCGCTAAGTACCTGGCTAGCTGCACGGCAACCCTCCTCACTGAGCGGGGTGCCCCAGGGGAAGAGCCGGCAGGCCCAAAAGGGCCCGCAAGTCAGTTTCTCTTCACGGAGGTGACCCGTGTCCATTCACGGAATCCAAAACCAGCCCACAAACCCCGGCACCAACCCCGGCACCGGAGTGCACGCTTCACACGCCAGCATCACCCTCATCGGTAACGACGGCACCGAGCACGGCACCCCCGCCCTGCCCGCCGCACACCCTGACCCGCAGCCCGAGTTGCCGCCGGTGCGGCTCACGTGCGCCGCAGGCTGCGCGTGCTGGCGCGCGATCGAGAGCGGCCAGACACCTTCTCGGAGCCTCGAAGCCGACGAGCTGCTGAGCTGGCTCGTCGCACTGAAGGGCCCGCTGCGCAGCGGCCTCGCGCACAACCGCATGTACCATCACATTCGCACGACGCAGCCCGCGTCGCCGCTCAACGTGGGGTACGTCGGCATCGCGCGCGGGCTCGCCGCGTTTGGCGTGACGCCCACGCACTACAGCGCCCTGCACGACGCGTTCAGGCGCCTCCGCCCGGATCGTGTGGTGGCGGCGCTCGGCGGCGAGCGCGCGGCCAACGCGCACGGCATCAGGTTCGTGACGCATGAGAAACTGCCCGAGACACCCCTGCTCAAGTGGGTCGAGTTCTGCCCGCTGCTCTGGCAGGAGGACGGCCCGGTCGCGTCTGCCCTGCTGGCGACGCAATAACCCGCGGCTCCGGATCAGTGCGGGGTCGCACTGATCCGGAGCCCGTCGCGCGGTGTTGCGTACCGTGCTTGACACGGTGTCAGTGGCATGGTGAACACTGAAGATATGGACGTCACAGCAGATGCACTCTCGATCGCGAAGCAGGTCGCTTCGCGCAGCGTGCTCAGTCAGGCGATTGCGATCATCGCTGAGCGTCGCGTGGTTACGCGCAGCGTCGAGGAGTTCGACGACGGGTTTAATGCCACCGGCGTCGTATCGCTCAGCCGTGCTCGGGCCACCGCTGAGGTTGCTGCTGAGGTGGGCGTTGATTTTGCGCCCAGCGAGGACGAGGCGCACGAGTTTGATGACATCGTGGACTATCGCTCGGGTACCGCGGGCGTTACCTACGGCTGCTCGTGCGCGTTCTTGCCCGAGGGTGCACAGTATTACGACGATGACGGTGGGCCGTGCGCGCACTCGGTTGCCCTGCTGCTGCAGACATTCAGCGCACACGGCCCGGGAGCCCAGAAACCCAGGGTGCCTCTGCACCTGCCCGCGCGCGTCCAGGCGCCCGCCCCGCGCCTGTCTGGCTGGGCGCACGAACTCGACACCGCGCTGCCCGCGCCGCGCCGCGAGGTGCGGGCAACGCTGTGCCTGTTTATTACGGCGCTGCAGCCATCGTCGTCACGACTGTACAGTCACGACGCGGCGACGCTGTCGATGCGTCCAGGTATTCTCGGGTCGCGAGGCAAGTGGATTCGCGGCTCGGCCAAGTGGAGCAACGTTGAGCAGTTGGGTGGTTCACGCGAGGCCACCCGCGCGCTCGTGCGCATTCGGGCGGTCGCTGAGCGCTACTCCACGTACTATTCAACGAACGACTGGCTCGACCTGTCGCGTGCGCCGGGTGATGCACTGTGGGCGACGCTGCGCGATGCCGCCAAAGCGATCGCGATCGTGTCGGCGGGCGCGAACCAGCGGCCGGTCACATTTCTCGACGGCGTGGGCAAGGTCGAGGGGCTCGTGTCGCGGCAGGGCGACCACCTCGAGATCACGGCGCGTCTGAGCATCGGGGCCGCGGGTGGGCGGGGCCCGGGCGCTGACGATGCTGGTGATGATGCCGGTGCCAGCGGAACTGCCGGTGCCGCGAACAGCGACGAAAATCATGTAACAGAGCACCCCTGGTGGATCGGCACGCCCACCGCCGCGTTCGCGCTCATCGAGCAGCCCTCGGCAGCCAATGAACGCATTACCATCGCGAAGCTCGTCGATCCGCTCACTCAGGTGGGCCGCAAGCTGCTCGCCATGCCTGAGCCGCTCGTTATTCCCGAATCCGAGCGCGCGGCGTTCGAAGACGAGTACCTGCCGCGACTGCTGGCCGAGCTGCCCCTTGCCTCCCCCGACGACAGCTATACGATTCCCCAGCCTGCAGCGCCCACGCTGCGCCTCGAGATCACTTACGAGACCGCTGGTGCCGGGCGGGCACGCGGCCCCGACGGTGCACGCCAGACCCGCCTGGCCTGGAAGTGGCACCGGCCAGACCGGTTTCCGCGCGATCCGGCACTCGAACGACCGATCCTGGCCGCGCTACGCGAGACCCTGCTCAAGACGCTGCCCGAGAGCATCGCAGATCTCGTGTGCCCCGATCTGACGTTCCCCCCTGGGTTAGGGTTCCCAGAGGAGCCAGGCAGCGATACTTTTGCGCCACCCCGGTCGAGCCTCAACCAGACACAGAGTGTGCAGTTTGTGACCGAGGCGTTGCCCGGCATACGCGAGATCGACGGTGTCGAGGTCATCGAGCACAGCGAGACCCCCAATTATCAGGCGCTCGACACGGTGCCCAAGGTCGACATTCGCGCGCAAGAGTCGGGCGACTGGTTCGACCTGCACGTGTCGGTGCAGGTCGAGGGTGAGATCGTCGAGTTTGCGTCCTTGTTCACTGCCCTCACCCTGGGCGACGCACTGTTCGTGCTACCGAGCGGCAAGTACTTCTCGCTCATGTCGCCAGAGTTCGACAAGCTACGCGAGATCCTCAATGAAGCCCGCGCGCTCGTCGACGGCGACAAGGCACGCTTTAGGGAGGGCGTGCGCGTCAACCGACACAATATCGACCTGTGGAACGACCTGCGCGAGCTCGGCATCGTGGCCGCGCAAGAGGCCGACTGGTGGCTGGCCATGCAGTCACTCGGCCCAAACGCCGAGATCCCGCGCGTGACCAAGCCCAAGGGCATCAACGCGACGCTGCGCGACTACCAAGAAGACGGGCTCGCGTGGCTGCACTTTCTACGCGCCCACGGCCTCGGCGGCATTCTCGCCGACGACATGGGGCTCGGCAAGACACTGCAGACCATCGCCATGATGGAGCTGGCCCGCGAAGAAGACCCCCAGATGCCGCCGTTTTTGGTGGTGGCGCCGACCAGCGTCGTGAGCAACTGGGCGAGCGAGTGCGCCCGATTCGCCCCGGCCATGCAGGTCGCCACCATCACGGGCATGGAGGGCAAGCGGGGTGCCCCGCTCGCCGACGCCGTGCACGGCGCCAACGTGGTCGTCACCAGCTACGCCCTGTTTCGCGGCGAAGCCGAAGCGTACCGCGACCTCGAATGGTCGGGGCTCATTCTCGACGAGGCGCAGCAGATCAAGAACTTCGCCTCCCACGGCCACCGCGCCGCGCGCATGCTCGGTGCCCCGTTTACGCTCGTCGTCACGGGCACCCCGCTCGAGAACAACCTGCTCGAGCTGTGGGCGCTCACCTCGCTCGCCTGCCCGGGCTTGCTCGGCAACCGCGCCAAGTTCACTGAGTTCTACCGCACCCCGATCGAGAAGCAACAAAACCCCGAGCGCCTCGCGCTGCTGCAGCGCCGGCTGCGGCCCTTTCTGCTGCGCCGCACCAAAGACCTCGTCGCCAAAGAACTGCCACCCAAACAAGAGCAGGTCATCGAGGTCGAGCTGCACCCCAGGCACCGCAAACTCTACGACCTGCGGTTTCAACGCGAACGACAAAAGATCTTGGGGCTCGTCACAAACATGGAGGCGAACCGGTTTCAGATATTCAAGTCGCTCACCATGCTCAGGCAGCTCGCCCTCGACCCCGCGCTCGTCGAACGCCACGAAAGCAAAGCAAGCCAAGCAAGCACCGTCCCGTCGGCGAAGCTTGAGGCGCTCGTCGAACTGCTCACCGAGGCCGCCGACGAGGGGCACCGCGTGCTCGTGCTCAGCCAGTTCACCCGGTTCTTGGGGTCAGCCCGCGACCGTGCCGAAGCGGCGGGGCTAATGTCTTGCTACCTCGACGGGTCCACCACCAACCGCGGCGAAGTGATCGACGAGTTTCGCACCGGTGACGCTCCCGTGTTCTTTGTCTCGCTCAAGGCCGGAGGTTTCGGCCTCAACCTTGTCGAGGCCGACTATGTGGTGCTGCTCGACCCGTGGTGGAACCCGGCCGTCGAGGCACAAGCGATCGACCGCACCCACCGCATCGGGCAAGAGCGCCCCGTGTTCGTGTACCGCCTCGTGGCGGCGAACACGATCGAGAAGAAGGTGATCGCGCTGCGCGAGTCAAAGGCCGAGCTCTTTGGCCGGGTACTCGACGGTGGCGGGGCGAGCCCCGGCACGATCTCGGCAGACGACATCCTCGACCTACTCGGTTGAAGCCGCGTTACAGGTTTACGTACATACCCCTGGGGGGTATAGTGTTGGTGAGCGCCCAATCGGACGCCACCGCAACCCAACGAGGAGCTACCATGAGCACCACCACCGAATTTCAGGTCACCGGCATGACCTGCGGCCACTGCGAGAAGGCCGTGCGCGAAGAGGTGGGCAGCGTCGCGGGTGTCACCGAGATCGCGGTGAGCGCCGAGACAGGCAAGCTCAGCGTCACCCACGATTCAGCCACCGACGCCCCCTTCGTGGCAGCCGTGATCGCGGCCGTCGACGAAGCGGGTTACGAAGCCGCGCAGGCGTAACCCGCGCCAGCTTCCACACCACTCACACTCGCGAAGGAAGGCAGCATGTCACTCCCCACCACGTTCGACCTCGAAATCGGCGGCATGACCTGCGCCTCCTGCGCCAACCGCATCGAGAAGAAGCTCAACCGTCTCGACGGCGTCGAGGCCACGGTCAACTACGCCACCGAGAAAGCCCGCGTGCACACCCCCGAGGGGTATGACCCCCAGCTGCTCATCGCCGAGGTCACAAAGACCGGCTACTCTGCGCAGCTACCCGCGGCCCCGACGTTACCGACGCCGCCCGCCGCTGCGGTCGCGACCACGCCTGGGCCCGCGGGCAATGATCCGGATCACACCGCGGCCGAGCAAGCAAGCGCCGTGCGAACAAGCACCGCGCCCGCTGCGCGAACAGGCACTCAGCAACCCGACCCCGAGCTCGCGAGCCTGAGGCAGCGGCTCATCGGCTCGATCTGGCTGTCGGTGCCGGTGATCGTGATTTCGATGGTTCCGGCGCTGCAGTTCACGTATTGGCAGTGGGCGATGTTGGCACTCACGTCGCCGGTGATCGTGTGGGCGGCGTGGCCGTTTCACCGCGCCGCGTTCATCAACGCCCGCCACGGCGCCGCCACCATGGACACCCTCGTGTCGGTGGGCACGAGCGCGGCCTACCTGTGGTCGCTGTACGCCCTGTTTCTCGGTAGCGCAGGCGAGAAGGGTATGACCCACGCCTTTGAGCTGAGCATCAGCCCGCATGACGGAGCGGGCAACATGTACCTCGAAGTGGCCGCGGGCGTCACCATGTTCTTGCTCGCCGGCCGCTACTTCGAGAAACGCTCGAAGCGGCAGGCGGGCGCCGCGCTGCGCGCCCTGCTCGAAGTGGGCGCGAAAGACGTCGCGGTGCTGCGCGGCGGGGTCGAAGCGCGCGTGCCCATTACCGAGCTTGTGGTCGGCGATGAGTTCGTCGTGCGCTCCGGCGAGAAGATCGCGACCGACGGCGTCATCACCTCGGGCGCGACGGCGGTCGACGCGTCGATGCTCACGGGCGAATCAGTACCCGTCGAGGCCACCACGGGCGACCCGGTGACCGGCGGCACCGTCTCAACGAGCGGCCGCATCACCGTGCGGGCCACCGCGGTGGGCCACGACA
The DNA here is from genome assembly GCF_054456695.2 of Leucobacter faecis. Classification (NCBI taxonomy): domain Bacteria; kingdom Bacillati; phylum Actinomycetota; class Actinomycetes; order Micrococcales; family Microbacteriaceae; genus Leucobacter; species Leucobacter faecis. The sequence goes on along the minus strand of NZ_JBTJER020000019.1, from coordinate 14,220 downwards.
CGCAGCTCGCCCACATGGCACAGCTAGTCGAAGACGCGCAGTCGGGCAAGGCCGAAGTGCAGCGCCTCGCCGACCGCGTTTCTGGCGTGTTCGTGCCGATCGTGATCGTCGTCGCCCTGGTAACGCTGGGCGTTTGGCTCGCGCTCGGATTCTCGGCGGCGTCAGCGTTCACGGCCGCCGTCGCGGTGCTGATCATCGCATGCCCCTGCGCGCTCGGGCTCGCCACCCCCACCGCGCTGCTCGTGGGCACCGGCCGCGGCGCGCAGCTCGGTACGCTCATCAAGGGCCCCGAAATCCTCGAGTCCACCCGCCGCGTCGACACTGTCGTGCTCGACAAGACGGGCACCGTCACGAGCGGCAAGATGATCCTTGCGGAGGCAACGCCGGGCGCGGGAGTTGACCGCGACCAGTTGCTGCGGCTCGCGGGCGCCCTCGAAGCCGCCTCTGAACACCCCATCGCGCAGGCCATCGCGGCAGGCGCGAGCGAGCGGCTCGGCGCGCCGCTGCCGCCCGCCACCAACTTTCACAACACTGCTGGCAAGGGCGTCTCGGGTCTCGTCGACGGCCACGCGGTGCTGGTGGGCCGCGAGAGCCTGCTGGCTGAGTGGGCTATAGATCCGGATCCCGCGCTGCGCGCGGAGCTCGCCCGCCTGGAGCAACTGGGCCGCACGGTCGCGTACGTCGCGTGGGATGGCGCCGCACACGGGCTCGTCGCCGTCGCCGATTCGGTGAAACCCACGAGCCCCGAAGCGATCGCGCAGCTGCAGCGACTCGGACTCACCCCCATCTTGCTGACGGGCGATAATCGTGCCGTCGCCGAACAGGTTGCCGCCGAGGTGGGCATCGCGGGCGACGACGTACACGCCGAGGTGCTGCCCGGCGACAAAGTTGACGTCGTGAAGCGGTTGCAGGCCGAGGGCCGAGTGGTCGCGATGGTGGGCGACGGTGTCAACGACGCCGCGGCGCTCGCGCAAGCCGACCTGGGGCTCGCGATGGGCACGGGCACCGACGCGGCCATCGAGGCCGCCGACATTACGCTGGTGCGCGGCGACCTGCGCAGCGCCGCCGACGCGATCCGGCTGTCGCGCCGCACGCTCAGCACCATCAAAGTGAACCTGTTTTGGGCGTTCGCGTACAACGTGGCGGCGATTCCGCTGGCAGCTCTCGGCCTCTTGAACCCCATGATTGCGGGCGCCGCGATGGCGTTCTCGAGCGTGTTTGTCGTGGGCAACAGCCTGCGGCTGCGCCGCTTCAAGAGCGTGGCACAATGAGTGCCATGAGCGATCAGCAGCCCGAGACGAACGCCCACGATGAGGGGTGTGAGCCCGAGTTCAGCGCGGGCCACCCCGCGGCGCCCGGTGCGGGCGCCGCGGAGGGTGCCAGCTCCGGTCATTCACACGGCCACTCGCACGACCACGGGCTACAGGGCGCCGGCACCGCGACCGGCAAACATCGCAAGCGTCTCATCGCGGTGCTGTGCATCACCCTCACCGTGTTCGTGGTGCAGGTGATCGGCGCGTTCGTCTCGGGCTCGCTGTCGCTGCTCGCCGACGCTGGCCACATGCTCACCGACGCGACGGGAGTCGCGATCGCCCTCATCGCGAGCCTCATTGCAGCACTTCCCGCAACGTCAAAGCGCACCTTCGGATACCTGCGCGTCGAGATTCTCGCCGCACTCGCCAACGGCATCATCCTGGGTGTTATCGCCGTCGTGATCTTTGTGCAGGCGATCGCCCGCTTCGGTCACGAGGTCGAGGTGCAGTCGGGCCCCATGCTCATCGCCGCGATCATCGGCGCTGCCGCGAACCTTGTGTCGCTGCTCATTCTGCAGGCCGGTCAGAAGGAGAGCCTCAACGTGCGCGGCGCGTACCTCGAGGTACTCGGCGACCTACTCGGCTCGGTGCTCGTCATCGCCGCGGGTCTCGTAATCATGTTCACCGGCTGGAATCCCGCCGACCAGATCGCGTCGATCCTCATCGCGGTGCTCATCTTTCCCCGCGCCCTCAGCCTGTTGCGCGACGTCGTCAACGTGCTGCTCGAGGCGTCGCCCAAAAACATCGACGTCGAGGTTGCCCGCACACACATGCTCGCGGTGCCGGGTGTCGCGTCGGTGCACGACCTGCACGCGTGGACGATCACGTCGGGTATGCCCGCGTTCTCTGCTCACGTCACCGTCACCGACGATGCGTGGAACGAGCGCGGCTACCATGCGATTCTCGATGAGCTCAAGGCCTGCCTCATGAGCCACTTCGACGTCGATCATTCGACGATTCAGCTCGAGCCCGCAAGCCACCATATTCCGCACGCGCCCACGCACGCATAGCTCGATCCGGATCATGCCGGGCGCGGCATACCCCGCCGGACACATGCACCGTGCGGCATGGATCCTGCGATCGACTCCGTCGCCGCAGGATGACGAGGGAGGCCGTGGCTCCTCCTTCGTCATGCTGCGCGAGCTCTCCACAACCGTCATGCTGCGCGACGAAGGAGTCGCAGCATCCACCTGCAAACACCAAAAGGTGCGGTGCACTAGGACCTCCTAGCGCACCGCCCCTCTCAGTTACGGCTTACTTGCCTGCCGCGTAGTTGTCGCGCAGCAGCTGGCCGAGGCCCGCGTCAACGTTCGTCCAGTACTGGAAGAAGCGCTCGCGAATCTCGTCGATCGTGATCGACTTTGCCTGGCCGCCGAGGGTCGCGTGGAAGCGAGCCTTCGACTCTTCGGTGAAGACGTCGCGGTAAAGAATACCGGCCTGACCGAAGTTGCTGTCGTCTTCACGCAGCGTGTACGCGGTGCGCACGAGCTCGCCGTCCGACTCCCAGTTGCCCTCGACACCAGCCTGCGCGTCGGCCACGGGGCCACCGGCAGCGCCGAACGAGTTGGGGTGGTACACGCGCTGAGCAGCCGACGGGAAGTGGTACTGCATGTTGCCCTGGTGCATGTAGTTGTTCGCCTCGGTGGCGTGCGGCTGGTTGACCGGCAACTGGTTGTAGTTCGTGCCGATACGGTAGCGCTGTGCATCGGGGTACGAGAAAACGCGCGCCATGAGCATCTTGTCGGGCGAGATGCCGGTGCCGGGCACCTGGTTGCCGGGCGAGAACGCTGCCTGCTCGATCTCGGCGAAGAAGTTCACGGGGTTGCGGTTCAGCGTGAACGTGCCCACCTTGATGCGGGGGTAGTCAGCCTTGGGCCAGGTCTTCGTGAGATCGAAGGGGTTGAGGCGGTAGGTCTTCGCCTCTTCGTGCGGCATGACCTGCACGTAGACGTCCCACGACGGGAAGTTGCCGTCTGCGATCGCGTCGAACAGCTCGCGACGGTGGTAGTCAGCGTCGGTGCCGGCGAGTGCGTCAGCCTCTTCGCCCGACATCGTCTTGACGCCCTGCTGCGACATGAAGTGGTACTTCACCCAGAACTTCTCGCCCTCAGCGTTGATCCACTGGTAGGTGTGCGAGCCGTAGCCGTTCATCTCGCGCCAGCTGGTGGGCAGGCCGCGGTCACCCATGACGTAGGTCACCTGGTGTGAGGTCTCGGGCGAGAGGGTCCAGAAGTCCCACTGCATGTCTGCGTCGCGCAGGCCCGAGTCAGCCAGGCGCTTCTGCGAGTGGATGAAGTCGGGGAACTTGATGCCGTCACGGATGAAGAACGTGGGGGTGTTGTTGCCCACGATGTCGAGGTTGCCCTCGGTCGTGTAGAAACGCAGCGAGAAGCCGCGCACGTCGCGCCAGGTGTCGGGCGAACCCTGCTCACCGGCAACGGTCGAGAAGCGAATGAGCGTCTCTGACTTGGCGCCGGGCTGGAACACTGCTGCACGCGTGTACTTCGAAACGTCTTCGGTGACGACGAACTCGCCGAACGCGCCGCCGCCCTTTGCGTGCGGGTTACGCTCGGGCACACGCTCGCGGTTGAACGCTGCGAGCTTCTCAACGAGGTAGCGGTCGTGCAGAACGGTGGGGCCGTTGGCGCCGACGGTGAGCGAGTGCTCGTCGTTGGCGATGGGGGTACCGGACTGAGTGGTGGTCAACTTCTGTTCTGTCATGAGAGACCTCTTTCGGTAGTTGATACTTGGCTAGTGAAGCTTGTGGGGCAATGGAGCTAGTGGGGCGCGTGACGCGCGTAAGCGCGGGGGTAGCAGCCGAGGGGTGCGTGCCCCGTCGGGGCGCTGCGCTATGTCGCGGCGCACTCGGGGCACACGCCGCGAAAAGTGACGTCTGCCGCGACGATGTCGTAGCCGTGGCTTTCACTCGCGGTGAGGCAGGGGGCAGCCCCCACGGCACACGGCACGTCGCGAATCTCGCCGCACACCACGCACACAATGTGGTGGTGGTTGTCGCCGCGGTGCATTTCATAGAGTGCAGCACCAGCAGAGGCTTCAATCTTGCGCACGATGCGCACGTCACTGAGCGCCGAAAGCACCCCGTAGACGGCCTGCACCGACGTGCCCGGCAGCTCGACCTTTACGGCGTCGAACACCTCAGTGGCGCTCCAGTGGCCACCGCGGCCGAGCAGCCGCAGCACGGCCGCTCGAGGGGTGGTTGCACGCAGGCCCGCGTCTTTCAAACGGGTGCGCAGTTCGGCGTCCGTGAGGGGGGCAAGCGTGGTGTCCATATGACACCACTATACCCACTATTTTGAGTAATTCAAATTAACGATTGGCATACGCATGTGAACGTTTCGCATTAGCGCCATGACAACCGTCGGATACGCCACTTGGGGTCGCATCCTCAACTCCATTTCTGAAAATAGCGGCTATACTGAAAGAGCAGACCCGCCCCACACTCGTGGATGAGCGGGTCTTGCTGTTTCATTATTCAGACTTGAGCGGCTCCCGCATGGGGTTCAGGCCAGCGAGGTATGCGCTATACCAGTTCCAGGCAAATTCATTGTCGGGGCGATTGTTCAGGTGAGTGTACGAACACCAGGCAATAATGTCGGCAATTTGTATCCACTGAGACCGGCCTGAGTTCATGAAGATCGGGTCTTCCACGATCCGGCGAGCAGGTAAGTCCAGGGAGCGATGCGCCGCATAATAGATGGGATCATGGCCGTCCCCATCCATCCCCACCAGACCGTACTGGTCAGCAGTTCGCAATTGCTCATCCCATAGATGCACCAGCTCTGTATAGGTAGCTTCCCGCTCAACCTTCAGGTCAGCCCCTCGTGCTGGTGTTTCTCTAAAAATTGCCCCCACTTCGATATGAGGGCAATCTCGAATCGCTTGAAGGCAGAGCTCTACAAGCTCTCGACCTAGATACTCCCAACGAGGCTGCCCATTTTCATAATGTTTCTCTGGTAACTCTGGGACAGGGCGTGCGCGGCCCGTCACAAATTTTGATGTGTGGATCTCCTTCGTGACGGAGAGCCCGTGCGTGGCCAACAGGCGCTTCCGAAACTGCAACCAGTATTTGAGGACAACATCCCAATGCCGGGCGTCTAACTCCAACCAGCCATAAACGATCCATCCTTGTTCGAGCATGCCTGAATCGTCGGTATAAATCATGCGCGAGATAGGACCAGCCATAGATCAACCATACGCGTTCCCTGCTAATACATATACGAGAACAGCAGTGACCGCTAGTCGAGCAGCAGCGCGGGCTCCTCGAGAACCGACGCCACGTCGGCGACGAAGCGCGAGATCACATCACCGTCAACGACGCGGTGGTCAAACGAGCCACCGACGGTCGTCACCATGCGCGGGCGCACCTCACCGTCGACAACCCACGGCTTCTGCTTGATGGTGCCCATCGCCATGATCGCTACCTCGCCGGGCACCAGAATCGGCGTACCGAAGTCCATGCCAAACACGCCAATGTTGGTGATCGTGATCGTGCCGTTCGCCATTTCGGCGGGCTGCGTACGGCCATCGCGCGCCGTGATCGTCAGCTGCTCAATCGCGCGCGCGAGGTCAAGCAGGCTGAGCTCCTGCGCATCTTTGATGTTCGGCACGATCAGCCCCCGCGGAGTCGCCGCCGCAATACCCAGGTTCACAAAGTTGTGCCGAATAATCTCGGTCTCGGTGAACGTCGAGTTGATCTCGGGGTTGCGACGGATCGCCCACAGCATCGCCTTCGCGAAGATGAGCAGCGGCGACACCTTCACGCCCGCAAAATCGGTCGAGGCCTTGAGCCGCTTCACAAACTCCATCGTGCGGGTCGCGTCAACGTCAGTGAAGACACCCACGTGCGGCGCATCGTTCGAGCTCGCCGCCATCGCCTTCGCGATCTGCTTGCGCACGCCCTTCAGCGGAATACGCACCTCACGCGCCTCCTGCGGCTCGGGCGTCTCGATGTTGCGAAACACTCGCGCCTGCGACGCCTCGCGCACCACGTCATCGCGCAGCACCTCGCCGGCAATGCCGCTGCCCACGACCGCGGTCAGGTCTACGCCCAGGTCCTTCGCCAGCTTCCGGATCGGTGGTTTCGCGATCACCGGGGCGGCATCTGCGACGGGAATGGGGGCGGGGTTCGACAGGAGCGGCTCGCCGCCACGGCGGCGGCGCGACTTCACGGCTCCGCCGGTGCCGTAACCGACGAGCACAGCCCCGCCAGCTTCTTCGGCAGCCGCGGGGGCAACCGCAGGGGCAGTAGGCGCGGCATCGACGGCGCCCGATCCGGCAGGCGCAGCAGCGACGTGCTCAGCCGGCGCAGCAGCCGAGTCAGCAGAACCAGTCGGCGCAGCAGCCGAGCCAGCAGAACCGGTCGGCGCCACCTCGCCCGCACCACCTGCGACGGTGACGCGCAGAATCGGGTCACCAACGGGCACGGTCTGGCCGACCTCGGCGAGCACCGCGGTTACCACGCCGGCGAACGGCGACGGCAGTTCGACGAGCGACTTGGCGGTTTCGATTTCGCAGATCACCTGGTTGAGGGTCACCGTGTCGCCGGGCGCCACAAACCAGGTGACGATCTCTGCTTCAGTGAGGCCCTCGCCTACGTCGGGGAGGGGGAAGGTCATCTCGCTCATGTCGGCTCCTTCTGGGGTGATGGTGAAGTTTAGTAGTGCATCGTGCGGTCGACTGCTTCGAGCACGCGATCAGCGTCGGGCAGGTAGACGCCCTCGAGGTCGGCGGGCGGAAACGGCACGTCGTAGCCCGACGCCCGCAGCACCGGAGCCTGCAGCGAATAAAACGCATGCTCTGCGACGTATGCAGCGATTTCGCTGCCCACGCTCGCGTTGCCCGGCGCTTCCTGCGCAACGACGAGGCGGCCTGTCTTGCGCACCGACTCGAGCAGCGGATCGTAGTCAATGGGCGAGATGCTGCGCAGGTCAACCACCTCGAGACTGGTGCCCTCGGCGGCCGCAATCTCGGCGGCCTGCATCAGCGTGGTCACCATCGCACCGTACCCGACGACGGTGCAGTCGGTGCCTGCGCGGGCGACGCGGGTCGCGTGCAGCTTGCTCGCGGGCTCGGTGAAGTTCACCTCACCCTTCTGCCAGTACTTTGCTTTGGGCTCGAAAAACAGCACCGGATCGGGCGACTCAATCGCCTGCTGAATCATCCAGTAGGCATCGTTCGCGGTCGACGGGGCGACGACGCGCAGGCCCGGGGTGTGCGCGAAGTATGCCTCGGGGCTCTCTTGGTGGTGTTCGATCGCGCCGATGTGCCCGCCGTAGGGCACCCGAATCACGATGGGCATCTGTATGTGGCCGTCGTGGCGGCTCGTAATCTTGGCCAGCTGCGTCACGATCTGGTTGAACGCCGGAAAGATGAAACCGTCGAACTGGATCTCGATGACGGGGCGGTAGCCGCGCATCGCCAGCCCAATCGCGCTGCCGACGATGCCCGACTCCGCGAGCGGGGTGTCGAGCACGCGCGCCGAGCCAAACTCTGCTTGCAGCTTGTCGGTGACACGAAAGACGCCGCCGAGGGGGCCAATGTCTTCGCCCATCAAGATGACACGGTCGTTCGCCTGCATCGCTGCGCGCAGGCCCTCGTTGATCGCCTTCGCGATCGGTAGTGCGTTCACGGCCGCGTTCATGCTCCCGCCTCCTGGTCTTCAAACGATGCCTCGTAGCGGGCGAGCCACTCACGCTGCTCTTCAATGCGCGGGTGCGACTCACTATATACGTGGGCGAACATATCATCGGCGGCGGGCTTTGGCAGCGTCAGAATGGCATCGCGTACCCGCTTCGCCTCACGGTCTGCTGCCTCGTGCGTCTCGGCGAAGAACTCGTCGGTGACGCCGAGCGATCGAAGATATACCTCGAGGCGCATGAGCGGGTCGCGCTGCTGCCACTCCTCAAGCTCAGCCTTCTCGCGATACCGCGTGGGGTCATCACTCGTCGTGTGCGCACCGATGCGGTACGTGAGCGCCTCGATGTAGGCCGGGCCGCCGCCCTCGCGTGCGAGACGCAAGAACCGACGGCTCACCGCGAAGGCAGCGAGCGGGTCGTTGCCGTCGATCTGCACAGCGCGCAGACCGAAGCCTAGCGCGCGGCGGTAGAGCGGGGTACGCGACTGGCGCGCAACCGGCACCGAGATCGCCCAGCCGTTGTTTTGCACGACGAACAGCTCGGGCGTCTGGTAGCTTGCCGCAAACACCATGGCTTCGTTCGGGTCGCCCTGGCTCGAGGTGCCGTCACCGTAGAACACGACGGTGGCCTCACCGGTGACGGTGGCCGCTTCGCCCGCCTCAAGTTCTTTGCCTACCGAGTCTCCCGCGGCGAGCGCACGCATCTTGGCGTCGAGTACCTGGCCGAGGGCATAGCCGGTCGCGTGCTGGGTCTGCGAGCCAAGCACGAGCGTGTACTGGTGAAAGTTGCCGTGCGCGGGGTCGGTAACGTCCCATCCGCCGTGGGTCACACCGCGAAACAGCGAAGCCACTTTCTCGAACGGCACGCCGCGCACCTTGGCGACGGTGTGCTCACGGTAGGCCGGAAACACGTGGTCTTGGGGGGCGGTGGCGTGCGCGATACCCACCTGGCAGCCCTCTTGGCCGACGCTCGGCACCCACAGGGCGAGCTGGCCCTGGCGCTGCAGGTGCGTGCACTCGGTGTCAAAGGCGCGGGTCCAGGCCATGTCGACGTACCACTGCTTGAAGTCGTCAACGCCGACGCCTTCGAGCTCGGCGGCGTACTCGGCCGCAGTGTCTGAGGGCGCGTAGGCACCGGCTGCGTCGAGAAACCGAATCGGCGCGGGGTCGCCCCCCGCGTGCAGGGCTGCCACGGGGGTGCTGCGCAGGGCGCTTGGGGAGTTCTGCTCAGTCATCTAGGCCAGTGTAATGAAACACTATGCGTATCACCGGATATGCTCGGCGTTCTGCGGCTCCCACAGTGGTGGCCTTCTCGTGTCCCCAACCCACCATCCGCAAAATATGCGCGACTTCTTCCGTTTAACCCGCGGTCTTAAGCAGAATTCGTCGCGCATATTTTTTGGGGGGCGATATTTATGTGCCGGATCAGCCCGTAGGGGCTAGCGGCCGAGGTGGGCGCGCACGATGCGCAGCACCTCAGGCACGCTTTCGGGTTCGCCGACCGAGATGCGCACGCCGTGGCCGGGGAAGGGGCGCACGAGCGTGCCAGCCTCCACGAAGTCGGCCGCGAGGTCGGCGGCGCTGGGCACGCCGCCAGCCCCAACGCCACCAGCATCACCATCACCAGCATCACCGACAGCGCCAACAACAGCACCAGCGCCAGCACCATCGACAGCACCAGCCCCAACGCCACCAGCATCACCATCACCAGCACCAGCGCCGGGCGTTTCGGGCACCCACACGAAGTTGCCCTGCGCGTCGGGTACTGCGAGGCCAAGGTCGCGCAGGCCGGCGGCGAGCTCATCGCGGCGGGCGGTGAGCTCGGCGATGCGTGACTCGTGCACCGACGCGACCGCAGGTGCCAGCGATGCGAGCGCCGCCGCCTCAGCAACACCGGTTACTGACAGTGGAATCGCCACGCTCGCGGCCGCCGCCAGAATCGCGGGGGAGCCAACACCGTAGCCAATGCGCAAGCCGGCGAGACCGTACGCCTTCGAGAACGTGCGCAGCACGACGAGGTTTTCGTGCGCGGCGAGCACGTCCTCGCCCCGCACGGCGGCGGGGTCGGTGACAAACTCGCGGTATGCCTCGTCGAGTACCACGAGTGTGTCGCTGGGCACCCGCGCCATGAACCGGTCAAACGCTTCGCGCGTAATCGCGGGGCCCGTCGGGTTGTTGGGCGTGCACAGCAGCACTACGCGGGTGGCCTCGGTCACCCGGTCGGCCATGGCGTCGAGGTCGTGCTCGCTCGTGCCGGTGAGTGGCACAGCGACGCCAGTCGCCCCCGAGGCGAGACCGAGCGAGGGGTATGCCTCAAAGCTCGGCCAGGCGTACAGGTACTCGTCGCCCGGGCCCGCCGCGGCGTGCACGAGCTGAACCAGCAGGGTCACTGATCCGGCGCCTAAGGCGACGTGGGCCGCGTCGACGCCGAAGATCGTCCCGATCGCGTCGCGCAGTTCGGGCATCGCGGCACCCGCATACCGGTTCGTGAGGGCGGCACGCGCGACCACGGCGTCGATGACACCGGGCAGCGGGCTAAACGGATTCTCGTTGCTTGAGAGCTTGAATCCGGGCTTGGTGGGCGCGGCCCCCTGCCGATATGCAGGCGCGGCCAACACGTTCGCGCGGAGTTTGACGGGGGGAGTCGCCTGTTCGCTCATGAGTGCCAGTGTATCGACGCGCCCACCCACCCCGGGCGCAGCGCGCGCTAAGCCCAGAGTCAGCGCGCGCTGCCAGACTGGGCGCATGCGTTCCATCATTCGAGTACTCGTTGGCGCCTTCGCGCTGTGGCTCACCACGCTGATCGTGAGCGACGGCGGCACCCGCGGCATCTGGATCGTGCCGATCAGCGACGACGACTACGCCCCGGCGGTCACACTCGTGTTGGTGGCGCTCGTGTTTGGGCTCGTCAACGGCACGCTGGGCCGCGTGGTGCGGTTCGTGTCGATTCCGCTGTACATCATCACGTTCGGCCTGTTTGGGCTGATCGTCAACGGCCTCATGTTTGCGCTCGTGGCGTGGCTGTCAGAGCTCGCGGGCTTTGGGCTGCGCATCGAAACGTTCTGGTGGGGCGTGCTCGCTGCGCTCGTCATGTCGGTGCTCGCGGGTCTCATGAACGCGCTCCTGGGCACCGGCAAAAAGCGCTCCAGGCGTTAGCTCACCCGCTCTGGGCTCCGGATCGCCACACCCGGCCAGCCCACCGCCGCGCTCTGCTCACCGCCAGCGAGCTACCACCACCCGAACGTCGCGTCGACGATGCGCGGCTCACCGTCGCGCCACGTAATGCCGCCCGACAGCGACGACGTGTCGCTGTCGAGCCTCGCCGCCGCGGTCGTGTCGCGCACCTCGAACTTGTACTGGTCGGTGGTGAACGACTTCGCACTGATGTCGCTGAGTCCCGCCGCATACTTCGCCACCGTGAGCGACGACAACCGCGTATTGCGGGTGATCGCGGGGCACGCCGCATCCATGTTGCCCGTCACGGCCTCATTGCCTCCGATGCTCACGCAGCCATCGGCGTAGGCCGCCGCCTGGGTGAGAATCTCGTCTTCGAACGCCATGTTGAGGGAGGCTGTGAGCGACGCCGTCGCGGGCTCGCCCCACACTCCGGCGACGAGCGTGGCGCTGCCGTCATCGCTTTCGAGGTAGCGGCCCAGGTCGCCCGCCGCCACCTCGTACACCCCCGGATACACGTAGACCGTCGCGCTGTCGTCGCCCGTCATCGTCTCTGCCAGCGTCACCTGGGTGCCCGCAACGTCGACGACCGCCGACACTGCGCCCGCGCTGACGGGAGTCTGAAGCGACAGCTGCGCCTCGGCGATCAACGGCTCGTCAAGCTCCCACGTCTCAAGCACAACCAGCTCGCGCGGCCCCTGATCCACGGTGAACTCGTGCTCAAACTCTTCGCCCGCGAGCGACATGCGCGCGAGCACGCGCGCCCCGTCGGCGCCACGTTCGAGCGTCTCGACCGAAATCACGTCAATGCGCTCGGTCGCCGACTCGAGCACCTCGTCGGTGAGCAGCGACGTGTCGGCCACGTTCGGGCTCACCATCTTCGAGGCCTCCGCCGCGTCACCGCTCGCGAGCAGGTCGAGGTACTGTTCAACCTGCGATGCCGGATCACGCGAATCGTTGATCAGCTTCACCGCGACCGCGGCCCCCGCCACGAGCAGCGCGAGCCCCACGCCCACACTCACCCAGGTGATGGTGCGGCGACGAGACTTGCGGCCGCGCGGCGTGTTGTCGGGTTGCCACGTCTGTGGGCCGGCCGGGGTCCCGGCGGGTATACCGGGAGCCCCAGCGGCCATACCGGGAGCCCCAACACCAGCCCCGACCGCGGGCGGCTGCCACGCCTGCGGCTCTTGCTGCGGTGTCTGCGGTGCCGCCGCGGGCGGAGGAAACCCCTGGGGCGCCGGATAGCCCGGCACGTGCGCGCTGCCCGGCACCGCCGGCGGCACAGGTGATCCAGAGGAGGGCGGAAGCCAGGGGCCAGACGGTGGGGGCATCGACATAGGTCGAGCCTAGCAATGGGGTACGACACGGAGGGCGGAGCGGGCATTGATCCGGAGCGAAAAACGCCTAGGCAAGCCGCGCGCAGGCGGCGAATGAGCTGCGCGCTAAAGAATGGGAGAATGGAGGGGATTTGCCCGTTATTCGCCGACACCGCACGGAGACCTCATGACGACCCTGCCCCCTCAGCCCATCAGCCCGCTTGACGGCCGCTACCGTGCCGCGGTGCAAGACCTCGGCAACACGCTCTCGGAGGCGGGCCTCAACAAGGCGCGCGTACACGTTGAGGTCGAGTGGCTCGCGTACCTCACCGAGCACTCGCTGCTGGGTGCGACCCCTGTCGCGGCCGAGCAGCTGGCGAGCCTGCGCGAGTGGGCGGCGGGCTTCGGCCAGGCCGAGATCGACGAGCTCGCGGCGACCGAGAAGGTCACGCAGCATGACGTGAAGGCCGTCGAGTATCTCGTGCGCGCGCGCCTCGAGAAGCAGGGCCTCGCGCACCTCGCCGAGTTGACGCACGTGTGCTGCACGAGCGAAGACATCAACAACCTGTCGTACGCGCTCACCGTGAAGCAGGCTGTCGCCGACGTGTGGCGCCCCCGCTTCGAGAAGGTCATCGCTGAGCTGGCACGCCAGGCCGAGCAGTACCGCGAGCTGCCCATGATGAGCCGCACGCACGGTCAGCCCGCAACGCCCACGACGCTGGGCCGCGAGCTCGCCGTGTTCGTGTACCGCCTCGAGCGCCAGCTCAACCAGATCGACGACATCGAGTACCTGGGCAAGTTCTCGGGCGCGACCGGCACGTTTGCCGCGCACCTCGCCGCCGACCCCGCGGTTGACTGGGTGCAGGTGTCGCAGGAGTTCGTGGAGGGCCTGGGCCTCGACTGGAACCCGCTCACCACCCAGATCGAGTCGCACGACTGGCAGGCCGAGCTGTACACGCGCATCGCGCACGCGAACCGCATCCTGCACAACCTCGCGACCGATATCTGGAGCTACATCTCGATCGGCTACTTCAAGCAGATTCCGGTGGCGGGCGCGACGGGCTCCTCGACGATGCCGCACAAGGTGAACCCGATTCGCTTCGAGAACGCCGAGGCAAACCTCGAGCTGTCGAACGCGATTCTCGACTCGCTCGCGGCGACGCTCGTGACGAGCCGCTGGCAGCGCGACCTCACCGACTCGTCGGCGCAGCGCAACATCGGTGTGGGCTTTGGCCACTCGGTGCTCGCGCTCGACAACCTGCTTCGCGGGCTGGGTCAGATCGACGCTGCGCCCGAGGCGCTCGCCTACGACCTCGACCACAACTGGGAGGTGCTGGGCGAAGCGATTCAGACCGTCATTCGTGCTGAGGTCACCGCGGGCCGCTCGACAATCTCTGACCCCTACGCTGCGCTCAAGGAGCTCACGCGCGGGCGCCGGATCGGGCAGGCCGAACTCGTCGAGTTCGTGCAGGCACTCGAGATCGGAGCCGAGGCGAAAGCGCGCCTGCTGGAGCTTACGCCCGCAACCTACATCGGTGACGCGGTGCGCCTGGTCGACTTCTTGCAGCGGTAGTCCCAACCGTCATCCTGCGGCGCCCCACCCGTCATCCTGCGGCGTCCCACCCGTCATCCTGCGGCGTCCCACCCGTCATCCTGCGGGAGCGTAGCGAGTCGCAGGATCCACACTGGATTCTGATTCTTCTATGTTTGTCAACTCGCCAGTTGAGGGGCGGCCGCGGCGTTCAACTGCCGAAACACTTGA
>NZ_JBTJER020000018.1:0-35360 GCF_054456695.2 Leucobacter faecis | reverse complement strand
ATCTCGCGCACCGTGTCATGCCCCACCGGCAACCGCTCCGCCACCCCACCCGCATCAACATCGCCGGCCGCGTCAACGCCGGCGTCAGCATCAGCATCAGCATCAGCATCAGCGCCAGCGCCAGCGCCAGTATCAAAGCCGTGGTCTTCGGGATACCCCGCCGCCTGATTCACAATGCACCGCTCAGCCTCTGCCACCTCCGCCGGGTCAACATGGCCAGGCACCTTGCGCAGCGCGTCAGCAATCATCTGCGCCGTCTCAAACGACACATCCCCCGCATAAAACGCGGCCGCAATCGCCGGAAACACGGGCCCAATCACACCACCCGAATACCCTTGATCAGGGCGTAGATCACTCGCGAGCAGGGCACGCTGCCGCAGCAGCCGATGAGACCTACGCGTAATGCGCTGCAGCACATCAACCCCGTCGCGACACCCCAACCGGCCCGCAAGCGTCTCACGCGTATCACCCACGCAACGCTCCACCACCGTGCCCTCGGCCCGCACAATCAACGCTTCGAGCTGCCGGGACGCCTGCTCAAGCCCGGTTACGAGAGCGAGCAGGGAGTCATCTGCGATGAGTGCGAACTCGCGGTCACCCATACGCTCAGAAAGGTCAGCCAGACCTGACACAAGCTGCTCCGCTTCAGCTTCAACGGTCAAATCCTCTGTCCCAGCTACATTGCTGGACATGATCTAAGTATATCACGCATACGGTAAACATGTTCGAAATCGCTTAAAGATACGAAACTAAAACACCAAGGAACACCGAAGCGAGCCCGGCACCAATTCAATTAAGAACCGGTGCCGGGCCCGCTCAGCAACAGCGCAAGAGTGAAACTACTCTGCCGCGAGAGCGGCGTCGAGCGCCTCCTTCAGCTTCGCATCGGCCTTGCCGTAGGCCGCCCAGTCACCCTTCTGCATTGCGGCATCACGATCCTTGATCGCGGCCTGCATCTGCTTGAGCGCTTCGTCGAGCGTCATTGTCGAACCAGCATCTGTCGAACCAGAACCAGATGAACCCGATCCGGCCGAGCCGTCTTCGTCAGTGGGCGCTTCGGCATCGGGATCCGGAGCTTCAGTGGGCGTATCGCCGTCACCGGCGTTCGCCCCCGAGTCACCCGCGAAGAGCGCGTCGAGCGCGCCGTCGAGGGTGTCCTCGAACGCGATCTGGTCACCGAACGACACCAGCACCTTCTGCAGGATCGGGAAGCTGGTACCCGACTTTGCCTTCACGTACACCGGCTGCACGTACAGCAGCCCGCCGCCCACCGGCAGTGTCAGCAGGTTACCGCTGATCACTTCACTCTCGCCCTGGCGCAAAATGTTGAGCAGGTTCGAGACCTTCGAGTCGGTCGTAAAGCTGTTCTGCACCTGACCGGGGCCAGGAATCGAGTTGCTCTTGGGCAGGGTGAGCATCTTCAGCGAACCGTAGTCCTTCGACACCTTGCCCTTCACGTTGCCCGCGTTCGAGTTCGCAGCGAGGTAACCCGTGAGAATGTCTCGCTGGGTCTCGCCCTCAGACGCCGGAATGTACGTCGAGTAAATCGAGTAGTTCGGGTCAGCCTTAGCACCCGCCGCGAGCGTCAGATAGTACGGCGGCTGCAAGAACTTCTGCGCGCTCGCCTGCGTTCCCGTGACCGGGTCATTGGGCGTGCGCCACTTATCTTCTTCTGAGTAGAACGCGTCGGGCTGGGTGACGTGGTACTCACCGAGCATGGCGCGCTGCACCTTGAACAGGTCTGACGGGTAACGCACGTGGCTCATGAGGTCGCCGCTCATCTCAGAGATGCTCGTGAGCGTGCCGGGGAAAATCTTGCCCCACGACTTCAGCAGCGGGTCTTCGGTGTCCCAGGCATACAGTTTCACCGAACCGTCGTAGGCGTCAACCGTGGCCTTCACCGAGTTGCGAATGTAGTTGATCGGCTTTGGCAGCGGGTTGCGCTCCTTGTTCGCCGAGTCAACGGTCAGCGCGTTCATGTCGGCTACCTCTGAGTAGGGGTAGTCGGCCGACGTGGTGTACCCGTCGATGATCCACACGATACGCCCGTCAACGACCGAGGAGTACGGCGACTCGTCAATCGTCAGGTACGGTGCAACCTTCTTGACGCGGTCGACAGGGTTGCGGTCGTAGAGAATCTGGGAGCCGTCAACCACGGCGCCCGACAACAGCACCTCCATGTCCTGGAATTTGAGCGCATAGATCAGTTTCGTGAAGATGTTGCTCAGCTCGGGGCCGCCGTCACCCTTAAAGGTGGTCATGTTCTGCAGGCCGCCATCACCCTCGGCGACAGCGTCTTCTGCCGCAGCGTCTTCTGCTGCAGCCTCGTCGGTGGCGGTATCGGTCTTATCGGCCTCAGCCTCAGTCGCGTCGGGCGCGTCTTCGGCTGACGCCTCTGCAATGCTCTCGGCGTCGGCCGGGAAGTCGAGCTCGATGGCCTTCTTGCGCTCTCCACCCACGATCGAATACTCGGGCGAGTTCTCGCCGAAGTAGACGCGCGGCTCAAACTCGCCGAGCTTACCGCTCGTCGGAATGCCGCTCTCAAGGAACACTGGCTCGCCGCCGGCAGAGCGCTGGTTGCCGTACGAGGCGACCAGACCGTAACCGTGCGTGTACACGAGCGTGCGGTTGTACCAGCCGCTCTGGTCACGAATGTCGATGTCTCGAATAGCCGAGACCGTATCTTCGATCTTGCCATCGATCTCATAGCGATCGACGTTCAGTGACTTGGGGAACTGGTAATACTGCCGGATCTGTTCAAGCTGCGCAAACGTGGGCGACACGACCTCGGGGTCGATGATACGAATGTTGGCGGTAGTCGCGGCGTCATTGCGCAGCGCCCCCGGCTCGGCGTCGGTGACCGCGTCGTAGCGTTCCTTTTCGACATCTTCAATGCCGTAGGCCGCCCGCGTCGCGTCAATGTTGCGCTGAATGTACTCGGACTCGAGGCTCTTCTCGTCGGGGTTCACCTGGAACTGCTGCACACCCCACGGGTAACCGACACCGAGCACGATGCTCGACACCAGAAACAGCGCCGTGCCCACAACGGGCAGCCGCCACTTGCCGGTCACAGAGGTGACAAAGAACAGCAGCGCCACAATGATCGCGATGCCCGCCAGAATCTGTTTACCCGGAATCAGTGCGTGCACGTCTTGGAACATGGCACCCGTACGAATACCCTCACCGCCGGTGAGCGTACGGTACTGGTCAAGCCACAGGCTCACACCCTGCAGCAGCAGGTAGACGCCAGCCAAGATGGCCGCCTGAATGCGGGTCGCCTTCGAGACGCGCACGTCGCGGCCCGAGAAGGAGATACCGCCGTACAGATAACTGGTGGCGACGCCCGCAATGAGCGACAGCATGATCACGGCTGACGCGAAGGCCACAATGCCCTGCAGCATGGGCAGGTCAAACATGTAGAACGAGACGTCGAGCCCAAACTGGGCATCTTTCTCACCCGTGGGCTCACTGTTGAGCCACAGCAGTGCACGCTGCCAGTTCGCGGCGGCCGCGAAACCGCCAAACAGACCGATGAGTGACGGCAACGCCCACTTCACGAGCCGGCGCAGCGGCTCGAATAGCTCCTGATACCGGTCGAGCTGCGCCGTCAGGCGCGCGTACACGGGGCGCTTGCGGTACGCGATATCGATCGCGAAGAATAGCGGCACGGCAAGGCCAAGAAAGCCGAGCACAAACATGGTGCCGGCGGCGATCCACTGTGTCGTCAGCACCGGCAAGAAGCCGACCTGCCGGTACCACAGCACCTCCGCGGCGACCGCGGCGGCTGCGAGAAAGCCGAGTATGAGGGCCACCACGATCACGATGGTCACCGCGAGCGGCGACATCCGGCGCGAGCGTGCGGCCTGAGCATGTACGTTCTGGTCGGTCACGTCTTCGTATTACTTCCTGTCCGAGCTTGCGCCCAGCAAGTGCGGGGCGCGGTCTACACCCTCGAGCCTATCGCGCAGGCGTCGCCCTGAGCTGACAATTGCTGCGTTCGATGCGGAGCGAAGCGCGCACCCTCCGCTCACTTCGCGCTAACCCTCCGCGACGCCGCCAGCGCTGCAGCGCTCGAGCCCAGCGACCTGGCCACCCGAGGCCGCCGTATCAATCGCTGCCGCCGCTTCGGCGAGCGTCGCTACGGGGGCCACGCGCAGCTCCTTTGGAAACCCTTCGACGTCTGCGCAGTTCGCCACGGGCATCAAGAACAGGTCACTGCCCGCCCGCTTGGCCGCCCAGGCCTTTTGTGTTAGCCCACCAATTGGGCCCACCTCGCCCTTGGCGGTGAGCGTGCCAGTACCCGACACGGCGAGGCCGCCAAGCTCGGGCGAGTCGCCGAGCCGGTCCATGATCGCAAGCCCAAAGATGAGCCCTGCACTCGGCCCCCCGATCTGCGGCACACTAATGTCAACCTCGCGCGGCAGCTCGAACGACGAAGCGATCACGACCCCGAGACGCGGGTCGCCCCCCGGGTTTTGCGGCTGCGGCGTCACCCGCACGCTGCGGTCTTTGCCTTCGCGCCGGATCCCGATCTCGATCTCACCGTCGGACGCAGATACCGCGGCATTCAGGTCATCGAAGCTTTCAAGCGGTGCACCGCCCACGCTCACGAGCTCGTCCCCCGCTTCGAGTAGTCCCGCAGCGGCCCCGTGTTCGTCGACTCCATCGACGCTGAGAGCCACTTTTACGGGCAACCCCAGCTCGGCGAACGCGGCGGCGGCGGCCTGCACCTGCGAATTGTCCATCTGCATCGATGTCACCTTCTCGCGCTGCTCGACGGTGATGCCTTCGGGATAAAAGTTGGTCACGGGCGCAATCGACTGCGACGGGTCAAACAGCGCCGGAATCAAGGCTGCCCAGTTGAGCGGCTTCTGCGGGCTGCCCGTGATCTGCACGGTCAAGAGGTTGAGTGCGCCCGCCGCCTCGGCGTCTTGCGCCTCTTTCTTTTGCCCCTCTACTGTGAGCACCGGCACATCTTCACCCTCGACCTGCACGGTGCCGAGCACATCGACGACCGGGCCGGGGCGCTCGATCGCATAGGGTGACGGAACGGTGGCCGCGAGCAAAACCGCGATCGCCACCAGACCCATTACGGTCTCCGTGCGGTTGGCGCGCACGAGTGCCCGCGTGCGCCGCCACAAGCGCACCAGTTTGCCCGGCCGCTTCGCCTCATTCGCTGGCCCTGAGTCCCCCGTGGGTGCGTTCTGCTCGTTCACGCTTGCGGGTTCGAAATTCACGGGTGCTCTTCTCGTTTGTGCGCTGCAGGTCTCGCCCACCGGCGGCGATGACCGTGCCTGTTCGCACTCGGCGCAACGCAACACGGCGGCCGCCCGCCAATCTAGCAGGCAGTTTCTGGCCGTGTGCCGTAGCGTTGAAGCTGCACCAATCTCACGAGGAGCCAAGACATGAGCACTGGCGACAACAATCGGCCTGACGACGCCGAGAACACCCCCGATTTTGAAGAACTGCAGCGCATGCTGCGTGACATGTTCTCGGGTAGCGGCACCCCGCAGGGCCCCGTCGATGCCGAGCAGTTCGCGAAGGCCGCAGGCATCCCCGTCGACCCCGCCACCCTGCAAAACCTGTTCAGCACGCTGCAGGGTGCGATGCAGCACCCGGGCGAGGGCATCGACTGGTCGGTCACCAGGCGCACCGCCCTCGAAGTGGCAAGCGATGGCACGCCCGCCGCTGACCCTGCGCCAGCGCTGCGCGCGTTTCCTGTCGCGGCGCTGTGGCTCGACGAGGCCACCGAGCTCGGCCCCACTCCAGATGCCCCGCGCGCTATCGGCCGTATCGAGTGGGTGCAGCAGAGCATCGACACGTGGGTGGCGCTCGCTGAGCCCGTCGCCGAATCCATCACGGGGGCGCTCATGAACGCGCTCAACCAACAAATGCCCGAGGAGCTCGGCGACGCCCTCAAAGGCGCGACCCCCATGCTGCGCAGCGTGGGCGGTGCGCTCTTCGCCGTGCAGCTGGGCACGATTATCGGCAAGCTTTCGGGAGAAGTGGTCTCTGCGGGCGACGTCGGCATTCCACTCTTCGAGGGCTCGGGACGCGAGGGCGGTGCCCTCATGGTGGGCGGCGTCAAGAAGTTCGCTGAGGGGCTCGACCAGTCGCTCGACACGGTCATGCTGTACCTTGCGGTGCGTGAGCTCGCGCACGCGCGCCTGTTCAGGCACACGAAGTGGCTCAGGCTGCACCTGCTCACTGCCATCACCGACTACGCGCGCGGTATCAGCATCGACACCGACCGGATCCAGGATCTTGCGCAGGATCTTGATCCGGAGCACCCCGAGCAGATTCAGGAGCTGATCGCGGGCGGGGCCCTGATTCCGCCGAAGACCGAGGCGCAGGAGGCCGCGCACGCGCGCCTCGAGACGATGCTCGCCCTGATCGAGGGCTGGGTCGATGTCGTCACGGCAGACGCTGCGAAGCGTATTCCCGGAGCGGAGGCCATCGCCGAGATGGTGCGCAGGCGGCGCGCCACGGGCGGGCCCGCCGAGCACGCGTTCTCATCGCTCGTGGGGCTTGAGCTGCGGCCGCGCAGGCTGCGCGACGCCGCCGCGCTGTGGCGGCTCGTGTCTGAGCGCGGTTCGGTTGCCGTGCGCGATGGCCTGTGGGCGCACCCCGATCTGCTGCCAACGAGCGAGGAGCTCGATCATCCGGCCCGACTCCTCGAGCGTTTGGGGCTCGCTGGGGGCTCCCCGACCACCGAGGTCGACGACTTCGACGCGGCGCTCGCGCAGCTACTCGATGGCGAACTGCCACCGCACGAAGCTGACAATGAGGGCGGCAACACGAACGGTGACAAGAATGACGACAAGAACGGTGACGCCCCGAGCAGCGACGTAACACCCGAGTAGCGGGGGGGTGCAGGTCGCGCCTGGTCGTCCACAGGCATCGCCAATGAGCTGTTTTTGGTGAGTTTGCAGCTTGACTGTGGATAACCCGCACGGGGCTACTTTCGCGTTCATACTCGGTCTATGGCACACCTCAAGATTGATCCAGATCTGCCGCTGTGCTGGGAAGACCCCGAGACGCTGCGTGTCGGCTTCGAGCGAGCGCACGCGCGCCTGCACGATCCTTCCCCTGGCGTGCAGCGGCTTCTGTATGCCCTCCTGCGCGGTATCGACCCCCGCCGCATCGCCGAATCTGCGAGCGCAGTAGGGATCACCACCCGCGAGGCCGAACTGGTGATCGATACGCTCGCGCCTGCGCTGGTATCGCCTCGTCAGTCTCCAGGCTCCCCGCCCGGCCTGCGCATGGCGATCTCAGACGACGGCCGGGCGGTGCCCTGGCTCGTCGAAGCGATCGCCGCCACTGGGTTGTGCGACCTGAGTTACGACTACGAGCGTGAGCTACCCGATCTCATCGTCTACGTTGAACGGTTTCTTGAGCCGCTCGAGCGCGCGCAGCGCTGGCTCATCGCTGGGGTGCCGCAGCTGCTCGTGCGGTTCACCGATACCGCGGTACACGTGGGCCCCATCGTTGAGCCCCCGGGCGTCCCGTGCCACATGTGCGTCACACTCGAGTTCATTGCTCGTGACCCGGCATACCCGGTGCTTGCGGCACAGCTGGCCGCCGTGAAACCGCAGAGCGAGACCCGTGCCGCTGTGGGCATCGCAGCAAGCATCGCGGCCGCGCTGATGACCGACTGGGTCGCGGGCGCCGGGCATGTGCACGCCACTCGCGTCGTGATTCCGACGTCACCCGTTCTTCTGGCCGCGGCTCCCCGCATCGAACAGGTAACACCGCACCCCGAGTGCGCGTGTACGCTGCGGAGATCATGCTGAACGCACGCCGTGGCTACACTGCGAGGCCGGCCTCTTCCAAGAACCGTGACGGCAGCCTGCGGCCGCGTGCCCCGCCCGCCACACCAGATAGCCGCAGCGAATCTTTCGCACGCGTGAACGCGACATAAGTGAGCCGCCGCTCTTCGTCGATTGCCGCGTCATCTACCGCGTGCGCGATAGGCAGCACCCCTTCGGCCAAACCCACGACGTGCACGAGCGACCATTCAAGGCCCTTGGCAGCGTGGATCGCGCTCAGCGTGACAGCTTGCAACGTTGGTTCGTGCTGGGTGCGCTGCCTGGCGAGCAGCTCCTCACTGAACTCCTTGATCGTGGCACCCTCGGGCATCTCGTCCACGAGTGACAGCACCGCCGCAAGCGCCTCCCACTTGTCGCGTGCCGCTGCTCCCTCGGGCGCACGCGCCGTCCATCCGCCCGCACGCAGCACGTCACTCACGATTTGAAACAGTGGCCTGGTGTCGCCCACCTTGGCTTCACCTCGAATGAGCATCACGGCCTGGCGCACATCAGCGCGGTCAAAAAATCGCTGCGCGCCGTGCACGCGCGTATTCACCCCCGCGAGTTGCAGCGCTTGCTCGAACCTGGCCGACTGCGCGTTCGTACGATAGAGCACGGCAATCTCTGACGGTGGTGTGCCCGTCGCAATGGCGTCGCGCACCGACCCGGCCACGGCCGCCGCTTCGTCACTCTCAGACGCAAACCAACCGAAACTGGGCGGCGCTGATGATGCTGCCGATGTCGCAGCCGGTTGCCCGGCTTTCGCCCCGGTGTCGCGGTGCGCACGCAGGGTGAGCGCGCCCGGCTGGTCACGCATCAGCTTGTTCGCGAGGCGCACGACCGGCTCGGTAGAGCGATAGTTACGCTCGAGCCGTATCTCGCGCGCGTTCGGGTACTCAGCACCAAAACCGAGCAGGTACGAACTCGATGCGCCCGCGAACGAGTAAATCGTTTGGCTCGCATCGCCCACCACACACAGGTCGTCGCGGTTGCCCAGCCATGCCGACAGCAGGGCGTGCTGCAGTGGCGAGACGTCCTGGTACTCGTCTACGGTGAAGAAGCGATAGCGCTCGCGCACCTGCATCGCGACCCGCGGCTCCGCCTCGAGCATGCCCGTCATAAGCACCAGCACGTCTTCAAAGTCGATCTGCCGCCGCTCCTCGAGCAGGCTCGCATAGCCGCGGTGCACATCAAGCAGCTGCTCTGCAGTGAGGCCCTGCGGCAGCGGGCGATCCGGCAGGCGCGTCTCATAGTCATCGAGGCTAAGCATGGAGGTCTTGCGCCACTCGATCTCGGCGGCCACATCGCGCACGGTTTCGCCGCTCGCGCGCAGTTTCATCGCCTCGAGCACCTGTGACAGTACGGCAGATTTGCCGGGAATGATCTGCGGGGCGGCGCCGCCCACCAGGTCGGGCCAGAAGTGCCCGAGCTGGGCGAGGGCAGCGCCGTGAAAGGTCTGCGCGCGCACGCCGTCTGCGCCCAGCGCACGCAGCCGCCCCTGCAGTTCGCCCGCGGCCTTACGCGTAAAGGTCACCGCGAGCACTCGATCCGGAGCGTAGACACCCGTGCGCACACCGTGCGCGATGCGGTGCGTGATCGCTCGTGTCTTGCCAGTGCCCGCTCCCGCGAGCACCACGACCGGGCCACGCAGAGCCTCGGCGATGTCACGCTGGTCGGGATCGAGGCCCGACAGGATCGGGTCCCCCGTCTCGCTCACGCGCCCTCCTCACACCAGCGATCGAGCAGCCAGCGTGCGATCGACAGCGGCCCGGGCAGCGTCACACCCGGCGGCGGGGTGCGCAGCTCGTCGCGACTAAACCAGCGCAGCTCCGAGATTTCGGCGGTGTCGGGGCTGAGCGCGTCTGGCGCCTGCCCTGCGGCGAGTCTGGCACGAAACCCGAGCATCAACGACCGGGGAAACGGCCACGGCTGCGAGGCGACATAGCGCACCTCACCGAGCCGCACACCAGACTCCTCAAACACCTCGCGACGGGCAGCCTGCTCGAGCGACTCACCGGCCTCCACGAAGCCCGCAAGCAGAGAAAACCGGCCCGCCTCCCACAGCGTATTCGAGCCGAGCAGCACGCGATCGTCGTGCTCGATCAGCACGATGACCGCGGGGTCAGTACGCGGAAAGAACTCACGCCCGGCCGCGTCGGTGCGCGCCCAGCCACCCTGTGCCGGGTGAGTCACCGAACCGTCTGCACCAGAGAACCTCGCAGCCTCATGCCAGCGCAGCAGCGCAGACGCCGCCGCCACTAGTTCGCGCTCGGACTCTTCAAGCCCGAGCGCCGCCTCGAAGGTCGGGCGCCAGCGCGACTCAGCATCGGTGTCAGACGCCGCTTCGTCTGCGGCGGCAGCGCGTGCGAAGACGGGCGCGCCAGCTACGCGACCGAGAAACACGTGCGCGACCCGGCCGTCGTCGTGGGCGAGCCGCCACGGGCCGCTCGTGGGGGCGAGGGCGAGCCGCTGCTTGCCCTGCTCGCCCTGCTTACCCTGCTTGCCCTCAGCGAGCTGCGTCACTGGGATCTCTGTGCCGCGCAGGCGCAGAAGACGCGCTCGAGGGTCGTTCCAGGCTTCGGCCAGTAGGTCGTCGCTCAGTCTCGAGGGGGCGTCTCGGTCAAGGGTTCCCTGCGCGAGCGGTGGTACTGCCTGGTCCATCGATTCTCCTCCTTGCGCGTGGCGCGACCCTGCCGTGCCCGCTGATGCATACGCTGTCTATATGGCCAGCATCCCTCTCACTTTAGCCGCGCTCGCCACCTCCGCGGTGCCAGACCTCACGGTATTCGGCGCCCGGGCGCTCGAACCCAACCCTGACTTCGTTGAAGCGGTCATCGTGAGCGAGGACGCCGAGCTGCTCGTGCGAGTGCCGCGCACCCAGTCGGCCGAGGCGCTGCAGCGTGGAGAGCTGCTCGGCCTCGCCGCGCTCACCGAGGGGCCCAGGTCTCAGTTGCCCTTTGCTGTGCCCGAACCGCAGGGAATGACGCGGGCGGGCCAAACCCGCGCGGTCGTTACCTCGCATCTCGCTGGCGGCTCATTCGAGGCCGCCGACCTGCAGGCAGATTCGTTGCTCATCGAATCGATCGCTCGCACAATCGCTTCAATTCATTCGCTGCCCGTGAGCGTTGCACAGCACGGCGGCCTCGCCATCAACTCGGCAAACGATGCCAGGCTTGCAGCGACGCGCGTCATTGACCGAGCCGAGCAAACTCGACTCGTGCCAGAGGTGGTGCGCAGGCGCTGGCTGAGCGTTGTCGAAGATGCGGCGCTGTGGGACTTTGCCCCCTCAATGGTGCACGGCACACTCAACGAGAGCCAGCTGCGCATCGATGATGACCGCGTCACCGGTGTGCTGGGCTGGTCGGGGCTTGCTGTTGATGACCCCGCGCTCGACTTCACGTGGCTACTTGGGGCGAGCGCTGAGGTGCTGGACGCGGTACTCGAGCGCTACGCCGACCTCCACAACCCGGGTGTGCTCGCGAAGTTGCGCTCGCGCGTGGCGCTTTACCACGAGCTCGAGGTGGCCCGGTGGCTGCTGCAGGGCGTCGACAGCCACGATCAAGACATCGTGGACGATGCTGTGGCGATGCTCGATCGACTCGTGAATGGTGGCCACACCCTCACATCTGCCCTCGCGAAGGCACGCGACCGCTCGCCTCTGTCTGCGGCCGAGGCCGAACAGATTCTCAGCGAGACCCCCGAGGTCGTTGACTTTCTGTCTGACACCGCTGCCTACGAGGCGCTCGACGAAGACCGCATGTTTGGTGAAGACACCGAGTTCGTCGAACCCCTGACGGCAGCAGAGGCCGACGCGGCAAGCGCTGGTGAAGCTGGTACTGGTGAAGCCGGCACCGGTGAAGCAGGTACCGGTGAGGCAGGTACCGGGGCGTCTGGCGACGAGGGTACGAGCGAGGCTGCTCGTACTTCCGAGGCCAACAGCGACGCCGCAGGCAAGTTCCCCTCCGCTGAGCTCAACCCCGACGACCAGGTAACCGACGTGTTTCACACCGATCTGATTGAACCGGGAAGCCCCGGCCCGAGCTCTGCAGGCGGGCCGGGGGGCGAGGCGCGCTAACCTCGATCTTCGAAGCGCCGCTCGGCAGCTTCGAGCCACAGCCCTTCAAGCTCGGCGAGGCTGCGCGGAGTGTCGCCGCATAGCTCCACCCCCTCGGCCACATAAAACAGGGTGACGTCGATGCGTTCGGGCGGTACCCCCGCCCACTGTGCGTAGGCGTGGCGGTAGAGGTCGAGCTGAAAGAACCGGGTCTCGCGCTCGGCGGCGGTGGCCGGAGCTCGCCCTGACTTCCAGTCGACCACCTCGAACCGAGACGCGCCGTCGTCTCCCACTTCCTCGAACACGGCGTCGAGTTTGCACACGAGCGAGCGGCCGGCAAACGGCAACACTACCTCTTGCTCAACCGAAATGGGTTGGCGTGACGCCCAGCGTGAGCGTTCGAACTGGTCGATCAGCGGCTGCAGCGCTGCCGCGTCTTGCCCCAGGTCTTCGGCTGTTTCATGCGCGAATGCGGCATCGACCCCTGCTGCATCAAGCGCTGCTGCATCAAACCCTGCCGGTTCGAAACCGGCGAGGGTGAGCGCGGTGCCACGCGCGGTCGTCGCCCGGCGCTCCACCCACTCGTGAAACAGGTTGCCCACGCGCGTGCGCCGGTACGGTCTCTGCGGCACGGGGCGCAGTCTCGTTCGCTCTGCAAGCACCGGATCGTCGATGAAGTCGTGAAACGTCGACGCCGTGATGCGCGTGGCGAGCGGAGTTTCGGTGTGCGTCTGCTGCGCGCGCCGCTCTGCAAGTAGCAATCGCACGGTCGGGTCGATGTCTGGGCCTGCGTCGCGCGCCGTACCCGACTCCCCCGGCTCCCCCGGCTCTCCCGGATCAGCCGGATCAGCCGGATCAGCCGCGAGCAGCGCGCTCACGACATCGGCTGCTGCCAACACCGCCGCTCCCCGCTTTCCGAGCGGATCGAGCGGCCAAGTGAGCGTCAGCTCGTCTTGTTCGCTCGGATCGGTCTCATATACGGTCGCCTCGGGCAGCCCTTCGATGAGCGCGTTGCCCTGCATTTCGCTCGACTTCTCGTCTTGTAGCTCGGTCAAGAAGTCAGAAGGCACGCGAGCGCGGGTCTGCCCACCCCAGAATGATCCGGTTACCAGCAGTCGAGAAGCGGCGCGCGTCACCGCGACGTAGGCCAGCCGGCGTTCTTCTTGCGCGTGCCGGTCCTTGAGCGCCTGCGAGTACTCGGCCATGCGCTCCTTAAGCTCTTGCTGTGTCTCGCAGATGCGCCAGTTCAGTTCGGGGCGCGCGGCCGCGTCACCGCGAAGCTCATCGGGCAGTTGCCCGGTGCGCAGCCAACCCGCCCCGCTCTTCGATGACCCCGGAAACTCACCGGCAACGAGCCGCGGCACGGCCACCAGGTCCCACTCGAGCCCCTTCGAACCGTGCGCTGTGATGAGGTGCACCGTATCGGGCGACGGGGCCGCGACATGCTCGGCCACCTCGTCTGCCTCGGTGGCCCGCTCGAGCCACTCGAGCAGCGACGCGAGCGTTGCGGCCCCGTCGATCGACAGGAACTGGTCAACGAGCTGCACAAACGAATCAATGTTGGCGTGGGCGGCCGAGGTGCCCGAGGTCTCGCGAGCCTCGTTCGCATCAAGCTCAATGTCGAGCTGCAGCGCGTACACGGTCTCGCTGATCAGCTCGGTGATGCTGCCCCCCACGCCGAGACGCAGCTCGGCGAGCATCAACCCGGCCTCGCGCATGCGCTCGATGCCGGTGTCGCTCACGCCCTCGAATGCGCGATGCCGCGTGGGCTTCATGCGCGCGAGCTGGTCAAGCGCGTCGATGAGGGTGAACGCACGATCCGGATCAGGGAGCACGCTGTCGGCCGCGCGGTCGCGCTCGTTCAGCTGCTGCTGGGTGACGTCGCGGTCACCGAACCAGCGTGCCGCAGCACGCAGCCCCGCGATATCGGCTGCGCCCACCCGAAACCTCGGGCCGGTGAGTAGCCGAATGAGCTCGCTCGACGCATCGGCGTACCAGACTGCCCGCAGCACACTCACGACGTCGGTGACCTCGGGGGTTGTGAGGAGACCGCCCAGCCCGACGATGCGATTGGGCACACCGGCCTCGGTGAGCGCGGCAGCGACCGGGGCCATGTGTTTGCGGTTGCGAAACACGACGGCCGCGGTGGGTGATTTGCCGTGCTCGGCCTGAAACGCGGCGCGGGCATCGCGCATCCACTCGGCGAGGGCGAGCCGCTCCTCGTGCACGGTTTCGGGGAACCGCCATTCCACGCTGCCTATGGCGGCCCCCGGGCGGGGGGCGAGCCGCGGCACGTCGATCGCCGATTCTGCCGCGAGCGGCGCCGAGATGATGTTGGCGGCGGCCAGCACGCTCACGGGATTGCGCCAGCTCGTCGAGAGCGACAGCGTTGCCTGTGGCACCCCCCGGCCACCAAAGTCTTGGTGAAACGATGTGAGCCCTTCGGCTGATGCGCCGCGCCAGCCGTAGATTGACTGGTGTGGGTCGCCCACCGCCATCACGGCCATGCCCGCAAAGATGCGCGACAGAAAACGTGTCTGCCCGACTGACGTGTCTTGCACTTCGTCGAGCAGCACCGTGCGGTAGCGGCGGCGTATCGCCTGCACAGC
The DNA here is from genome assembly GCF_054456695.2 of Leucobacter faecis. Lineage (NCBI taxonomy): Bacteria > Bacillati > Actinomycetota > Actinomycetes > Micrococcales > Microbacteriaceae > Leucobacter > Leucobacter faecis. The sequence continues at coordinate 20,889 of NZ_JBTJER020000018.1, read as the reverse complement.
CTCGGCAGACTTCTCGATGACGCGCGTGGCGAGGGCAAGCTGGTCTGAGAATTCGAGCAGGCCGCGCGCTTGCTTTTGCTCGGCGTAGGCGCGCGCGAGCCGCGTAATCAGCGGGGTTTCTTCGAGCGCTTTGAGCGCGTCGCGCACGGGCGCGTACACTTTGCCCACCGCGCCGGTCTGCCGCGCCTTTTCGTTGTAGGGCAGCTGCTCTACCCGAGCGAACTCGGCGATGACCTGGTCGACCCTGTCGAACGAGGTGAGGTTGTCTGAGACGGCGTGGTCGAGCTTCAGCATGTTGTCAATGAGCTTGGGCAGGCTCAGTTCGCTCGCCACAAGCTCGGGGTCACGGCTCGCCACTACTACTTCGCGGGCGAGCCCCCACGCGGTTGATTCGTCGATGATCGCGGCGCCGGGGGCCACGCCCGCCGCTACACCGAACTCTTGCAGCACGGCCGCGGCAAACGCGTTATAGGTGCTCACGTCGGGCAGTTCGAGCCCGTCGGCGAGCAGCTCGCACACCTCGGTCGCACGCGCCTGCTCGAGCTCAGTGAGCATCCCGCGCTCGGCCGCATCAACGAGCCGCTCGGCGAAGGTCGCGAGCCTGCCCGCGATACGCTCGCGCAGCTCGCCTGCCGCTTTGCGTGTAAACGTAAGCCCGAGCACTTGGTCGGGGGCGACGATGCCATTGGCGACGAGCCACACCACACGGTTCGCCATCGTCTCGGTTTTGCCACTGCCGGCGCCCGCCACCACGAGCGCGGTGCCTTCCACCGGGTGCTCGATCACGGCCTGCTGCTCTGTGGTGGGTGTGAGCGGGGTGGCCGGCGGCACGGTCAGCAGCTCAGCGATGCGGGCCGCTGAAAACACCACGGTCACGGTGGCGCCAGCAGCGCCAGCGGCACCCACGGCACCCGCGGGCGGCTCGTTTGAGGCGTACGCGCTCATGCTCGGCTCACCGCCGGAATAATGTGAATCTGGCAGTCGCCGGGTTTGTACTGGTCAGAGCAGTGGTGATCGACACGGGCAATAAACTCGCCGGCCGCCATAACTCGGGCAGCCGAGGCTACACGCTGCATAAACGCCTCCTTCATTTCTTCGCTAATGGGCGCTTGCGCGCGTTCAACGAACACATTTTTCTTCGTCGCGTCTGGGTGCACATACAGCAGCCTGGCACCCCCGGTCACGACTTCTGGCTCGGAGCTAGTAGCTGGCTCGTGCGTCGCTACTCCCCCGGCCGCCGCCCCTTCTGACACCGCTCCCCCGGCCGCCGCTCCTTCTGACACCGCTCCCCCGGCCGCCACTTCAGCGTCGAGCACGAACGACCCCAGCGCCACCCCTAATTGGTAGGCCTGCAGCTGCGCCTGCTCGGCCGTTTCGCCCGCAGAAGGCACGTTGCGCCCGGTTTTCAGGTCAAGCACGGTCACCTCGAGCCGACCATCGGGCAGGGTTCGCCCCTCGAGCCGGTCGGCCGTGCCACGCAGCAGCGCGCGCTCAATCGTGGCCTGAAACTTTGCTTCTTGCCCGAGCAGCTCGCGGTCTGACGCTTCGAACTCGCGCAGGTACCCGGCGAGCCCATCGACCATCGCCTGCGCGGTGCGCTCAGAGCGCTCAGACTGCCAGTCGGTGTCAAACTGCAGCTTTGACCACTGTGAGAGCACGGCGGCCAGGAGCTTTGCCGAATCTGGCTCGCTCACAGTCTCAAACGCGTGGTGCACCAGCGTGCCGATGTTCGCTTGCAGATTGCTACTGCCGCCGCCGAGCACCGCAATCGCCCAGCTGAGCGGGCACTCCTCGGCACGTTCGAGCTGCGACGGACTCACCGGCACCGTCGCCTCAGGGTCTGCGTCGAGATCGATGAGCGGCCTTCGCGTGCTCGGGCCGCGCACACCGTACCAGGTGCCGGGGTGGGCGCCTGGCAGGTCTTCGCGCGCGAGCGCCGCGAGCGTGCGCCCCGCAGTCTCGTCTGTGGGCTGCTGCACGAGCCTGCGCCGCATCTCGGCGGTCGCCCCGCGCAGCGTCAACCGTGAGCTCGGTAGCCCCTCACAGCGAGCAGCGTCACCGAACCTGAAGAACGCCGACGGGTGCTGCTCTTCGTCTGCCACCGCAACGACAAGCAGGTCTTCGCTCGCGCGCGAACAGCTCAAAATCATGAGCCGTAGCTCGTCATGAATCGTGTCTCGGCGCGACGGTGTCGCCGCCGCCCCGCCCCGCAACCACCGCTCGAGCGCTGTGGCTCCCAGCAGCATGCCGCGCGCACGCAAATTGGGCCAGCTGCCATCTTGCAGCCCGAGCACGGCAACCTGGGCGAACTCTCGCCCGATCGCACCCTGCGGTGTCGTCACCGTTACCAACTGCCGGTCAGACTGTCGCGCCAGTGAATCCTCGGGGAGCGTGTTCTCCATGAGGTCGGTGAGCAATTGCGCGATCGGCTGCGCGCTGTCGTTCTCCTCGTGCCGCTGCAGCGCAAAAAACAGTCCCATTACCGCATCGAGCGCCCGGTTTGCCTCTGCAGCGCGCGCGGGCCGACCGTCGAGCGCCTCGCGCTGCAGATTTGCGTCGAGCTTCGTACGCTCCCACACGGCCCACAGTGTCTCACGCGCGGTGCCGCCCGCGGCGCGCACCTTCGTGCCAGCCGCGGCCACGAGCCCCACCTTGCGCAGGGCCCGACCGCCCGCACTGTCGACAACGGGTTCGGGCCCCGGCTGCTCGAACGCCGCAAACACCCGCTCTTCAATCGGCGCCGGATCACGCCCAGCGTCTGCCGCCGCCCGCCGTTCGCTGATCAACAGCTCCCGTCGCAGGCGTCGCCGCGCCACAGGGTCGAGCCCCCCGATCGGGCCGCCCACGATGTCGAGCACGTTCGCGGCGCCGAGCTGTTCGTAGCCCAGCGCGTGACGCAGCAGCGCCACGAGGTCTCGCACCAGCTGGTGGTCGCGCAGCACGATGCCTCCCGCCGCCAGCGTCGTGGGCACCTGGTGCAGTGCGAGCGCACGTGAGGTGCGCACCGCGTCGGCACGGCTGCGGCAGAGCACCGCCATGTCGCCCCAGTCGAGCGGAGCACCGCCTCCCAGCCCCAGTCGCCTCGATCGCAGCTGGTACGCGACGACGCCCAACTGTTCGGTGACAGATTCGGCGAGCGTAAACTGCAGTGCGGGCGTGCGTGCGCCAGTGGGCGCTGCGGGATCTGTGGGCACGGCAGGCGCTACGGGATCTGTGGGCACGGCAGGCGCTGCGGGTTCTGTGGGCACGGCAGGCGCTGCACCTGCGGCCGCCACTGCACCTGCGGCCGCCACTGCACCTGCGGCGGGCGCTGCGGGCTGTGCCGGACCCGCCTCACGCTGACCGCCCGCTCCCCGCGCGCCCACCCGGCGGCTCAGGCTCTGTACGAACTCGCGCAGGTCACCTGTCTGTCGGTGGGAGACCGCGAGCACCACTCGTTGTTCTCGCTCACGCGCGGCCGTGCGGCCGCCGCGTCGCACGAGCTCGCGCTCGGGGTGCACGGCAAGGTCGCTCGCTTCACCCTGAAACGCCGCCGTCGACACGTCAGGGTCGCCAAACGCCCACACCGTGCTGCCGCGCGCGGCACAGGCGGCGATCAACGCGAGCGCCCCCTCTCCCACCTCTTGGGCGTCGTCGACCAAGATCAATTTCGGTAGCCGCATGCGCTCGCCCTCGTGCACTCCTCCCTCGGCCGCCACCAGCTCAGCCGCGGCGCGCAGCAACCCACTCGAAGTCAGCTCCCCCGGCCGTTCGAACGCAAGCTTCGTAGCTACGGCATCGATCACTTCGAGCCCGGCCGCCCAGCGCTCAGCAAGCCCCGCGTCTGGTGCCATTGAGTGAGCCTCGCGCCCGCCAACCTCCGCCGCCACCAACACCTCTTCGGCGAGCCCTTTGCGGCCCCGCCCGTAGTCGTCGCTCACGCGCCACAGCTCGCGCAGCTCACCGCGAAATGCCGGGCTCATGAGCACCTCTGGTGGGAACGCGGCCAGACTGGTGAGCCCAGCGGCTTCGGCTGCGGCCCCACTCCCGGCGCTCTCGAGCAGCTGCGCAATCGCTTCGTCTTGCACTGTGCCTGTGAGTAGCCGCGGGGCGTCTTCCCCGCGTAGTGCCGCGCCGCGCGCAAGAATCGAGAACGCGAGCGACGTTGCAGTGCGCGCGGCGGTGCCCCCCATCGCCCGGCTCGCGCGCGCCTCGATCTGCTGCCGCAGCGTCGTAGCGCTGAGGCGGTTGGGGGCGAGTGAAAGCACGTCCTCTTCGCTCCACCCCGGCACTTCGAGCGCTCGCACGTGACTCTCGACGAGCGTGGCAGTCTTGCCCGTGCCGGGCGCCCCCAGCACACTCGCGTGCAGCGCCGTATTGAGCGCGAGCACCAGCCGCTGCGAATCATCGAATTCGATCATGGCCACAGCCTACTTGTGACGTACGACATCGCCGTTTCGCGCTGCGCTCACGGCGAACGAGCCGCACTGCTGCAGCGCCAGACACGGCTCGGGCCCTAGACTCGAGACAGGTATTCACGCCCAGGCTCAGCCGGGCACCCGTGGCATCTCGCCACCGCACTCAAGGAGGCACCGTGGAAGTTCGCATCGGCATCAAGGATTCCCCCCGTGAGCTCACCTTCGAGACCGAGCAGGCGGCCGCCGATGTGCGCGAGCTCATCGAAGCTGCCATCACGAACGACGCCCCGCTCGTGTCGCTGACCTCAGAGAAGGGTAACCAGTACCTCGTGGCTACCCGCTCGATCGCATACGTGGAGCTCGGCGGCGAGACCGCCCGCAAGGTCGGCTTCATCAGCTAGTAGAGCTCTCCCCACGACTCTGCATCGAAACGACGAGACGGCATGGAAATAACGCATTTTCCATGCCGTCTCGTCATTTCGATGCCGTCTCGTCACAGCACCCGCTAAAAGTCGCGCAGCTCCTCGCGCACCGCGTCGAGTAGCCTGTCTGCCACGCGGCGCTTACTCCCCGACGACCTGGTCACCACGTGACCGTCGGCATCGAGCACCATGAGCGTGTTGTCGGCCGACTCGAAGCCCGCGTCCCATCCCACCGCGTTCACCGCGAGCAGGTCGACGCCCTTGCGGGCCAGCTTGCGCAGCCCCCGCTCGAGCAGCTCCTCTTCACTCTCGACGGTTTCTGCCGCGAACCCGACGATAATCTGGTCGGCCACCCGCTCGCGCACCAGCCCCACGAGAATGTCGGGGTTTTCGACGAGCGAGATCGTGGGGGCTTCGCCGGGCGAGTCCTCTTTGCGTATCTTCTGCTCTGACCGGTTCGCTACGCGGTAGTCGGCCACCGCTGCCGCCATGACCACGGCCTGGGCGCCCGGCGCCGCCGCCTGCGCCGCATCGGCGAGTTCTGCCGCGGTGCCCACGGGCACTACACGCACGCCCGCCAACTCGCGCACCGGCGCCAGCACGGCCTCATCAATGTTGGCTGCGAGCAGCACGACCTTCGCTCCACGCAGCGCCGCCGCCGCGGCGACCGCCGCCCCCTGCCTGCCGCTCGACCGGTTGCCCAAGTATCGCACGGGGTCGATCGGCTCGCGTGTACCGCCCGCCGTCACGAGCATGCGCAGCCCGGCGAGATCCTGCGCAGGAACGGGGTCCCCCTCCTCCTGCGCAAACCACGGGGCAGCCAAAGCAGCCCCCGGAGCGATCCCCGGCGAGGCCGCCACATCGTCGCCTTCAGCATCAGCATCAATATCGGCATCGAGCGCGCCAAGCGCGGTCGTTGCTCCGGCTGCGAACCCATCGTCAAGCTCCGGATCGAGCCCGCCCGCCGCCGCGACACCGCCGTAGGCGCTGTCTGCTTCAGCAGCTCCCCCGCTCACACCGCCCGCCGCGCCAGCAAGGCCAGCGCCAGCACCACCACCACCACTCAACAACTCGTGCGCGCGCGCCGCGATCTGGTCGGGCTCGCTCATGCGGCCCGCACCGGAGTCGTCACCGGTCAGCCGGCCGCTCTCGGGGCCCACCACTTGCACGCCGCGCGCACGCAGAATCGCCATGTTGTCTTGGGTGGCGGGGTGCTCCCACATTTCGGTGTGCATCGCTGGCGCGATGAGCACCGGCGCGCGCGTCGCCAGCAGTGTCGTTCCCAGCAGGTCGTCGGCGAGCCCCGCGGTCATGCGCGCGATCGTGTTCGCCGTCGCGGGGGCCACGATCACGAGGTCGGCGCTCTGCCCGAGCGCGACGTGCCGCACCGACGCGACATCCTCGTGCACCGAGGTGGTGACCGGGTGGCGACTAATCGCCTCCCATGTCGGCTTGCCCACAAACCTGAGCGCGTCATCGGTCGGTATGACGTGCACGTCGTGCCCCGCCTCCACGAGCAGCCGGGCGAGCAGCACGGCCTTGTACGCGGCAATGCCGCCGGTCACTCCCAATACGATGTTCACCGGTTCATCTTCGCACTTTTCGTTTGAAGTGAGCTACCTACGTTCGAGCAGCACCATCACCTCGAGGTGTTTCGTGTGCGGAAACATGTCAAACACCCGCGCGCTTTGCACCCTGAAACCAGGCATGGCGGCGAGGTCACGCGCGAGCGATTCGGGGTTGCAGCTCGAGTAAATCACGCGTTCAATGCCCGACGCTTCGAGCCACCCGGCAAGCTCTGCCCCAATGCCGCGGCGCGGCGGGTTCACGATGACCATCTCGGGCACCTCGCGCGCTCCAAGCGCAAACGCGGTCGCGTCAGCCGCGATGAAGTGCGCGGCCAGCCCCGCCTCGCGCGCGCTGCGCACGGCCGAATCGATCGCTGCCTCGCTAATTTCGACGCCCGTCACCTGCGGGCCCGGGGCCAAGGCCTCACCGTTCGATCCGGATCCGGAACCCACGGACGGTGCGCAGTGCAGCGCGAAGCCACCGACGCCGCAGTAGAGATCCCAGAGGGAGGCGGGCCCAGCTGCCGCGACCCACTCGGCGGCCTGGGCGTAGAGCGCCCGCGCGACGGCGGTGTTCGTTTGGAAGAAGCTGCGTGGCAGCAGGTGCAGCGCGATTGGCCCGAGCTGCATGGTGAGCGAGGATCCGATGAGTGGCCGCTCTTCGTCGCCCTCGAGCACCGCCTTGTGCTCGGGCAGCAGGTTGATTGAGGCGGCCTCGATGCCGGGCACCAGCTCTTCGAGCCGCGGCTTCAAAAGGGTGAGCCGGTCGGCAGCGTGCGCGCTGCGCACCACGAAGCGCAGCATCAGCCGGCCGGCCGGTGACGAGGTGACGTGCACAAATTTGAGCTCCCCGCGGCGCGCTGGCACATCGTAGGGCGCAAGGTTCGACTCTTCGAGCAGCCGCGCGATCGCGGGGATCACAGCGTGAATCTCGGGCGACTGGATGAGGCACTCGCGCAGGTCGACGCCGCGCTGATCGGGCCCGAGAATACCGAGCGTGATGTCGCCGCGCACACCCCCCACTACGAGCTTCGCCTTATTGCGAAAGCCGGTGACTCCGCCCTCGACGGGTTCGAGCCAGGCGGCCTCGGGCACCGAGGCGAGCAGACTCTTGCAGCGGGCCTCTTTCTCGGCGAGCTGCCGCTCGTAGGGAGTCTCGATGAGCACACACGAACGGCATACCCCGCGCTCGAAGTAGTCGCAGTGGGGCGTGTTCGGTTGAGTGAGTAACGGGTTGCGCATTGTGTGGGCCAGCGGCTAGGCCGTGAGGCCGAGCGCGTCCATGCGGCGAATGTGATCGGCAATAAGCTCGGTGAACACGGGCTCCACCTCGCTCGCGTCAAAGTCACGGCGCTCGCTGAGCGTGAGCACCGCGCGCGACATGAGCAGCGTGTCACCCACGAGTCGCCTGCCCCACACCGCGAGCCAGCTGCCGAGCGCATCGTCTGCGGCAAGCTCGCCCTCGAGCAGCTCTTTCAGCTCGCCGCGGCCCGTCTCGCTCTGCAAAATCGAGATCGCTTCAGAGCGAAAACCGTCTTTCAGGCCTCGCGCCAGGCTCGCGAAGAAGTCGTCAAACAGTCCACCCACCAGGTACAGCGACAGCACGTGCTGGTGCCAGTCGGTCGTCTCGATGCGCTCGACGTACGCGTCGATCACACCGGCGTAGGGCGACATCAGCGTGTGTGGCTCGTGGCCGCGGTCCCGTATTTCTTGAGTGAGGCGCTGGTGCTTATCGAGGGTTTGGCCCGCGACGTGGGCGAGCACGTTCTTGGCCTGCAGCGTGGGCGCCCCCGAGACAGCGCGGGTCGCGGCCTCATAGAGTTCGAGCTGCAGGTACGAGGTGAGCCCCAGAAACGGCAGGATCCCGGGCGCAAACTCGGCAAGTTCTACGCGCTCAGCATCAGCTGAGTCGCCGCGTGAACGCAGCTTGCGGGCGGGGGCTGACTGCCTGCGCAGGCCTCGAATCCATTCAAACACCCCGCCAGTTTAGCCCCGGTGCGCACGCTTACTGGAATAGACTGGCCGGGTACGTATTCACCGCGGGTGCCGCAGGAGCCCCCGCCGCTGCGCCTTTGAACACTGCGTGCGCAGCACCGCACACCGACAAGGACGCACACGTGACGACATTTCTCGAACTCGGCGTTGACCAAGACATGGTCGACCAGCTAGCTGCCAAGGGCATCACCGAAGCTTTTCCCATTCAAGAGCAGACGATTCCGCTCGCGATCTCGGGGCAAGACATTATTGGCCAGGCCAAAACCGGCACCGGCAAGACCTTTGGTTTTGGTCTGCCCGTGCTGCAGCGCATTGGCGCAAACCCCGAACCCGGCGTGCAGGCACTGATCGTGGTGCCCACCCGCGAGCTCGCCGTGCAGGTGTACGAAGACCTCGAGCTGGCGGCTGCCGGCCGCGGGGCGACCGTCGTGCCGATCTATGGCGGTAAGGCATACGAGGGTCAGATCGAGCAGCTGAAGGCCGGCGCGCAGATCGTCGTGGGCACGCCCGGCCGCCTGCTCGACCTGTCAAGCCAGCGCTTGCTCAACCTGTCGAAGGTGCGCGAAATGGTGCTCGACGAGGCCGACAAGATGCTCGATCTGGGCTTTCTGCCCGACATCGAGAAGCTGTTCTCGAAGGTGCCGGCGGTGCGCCACACGATGCTGTTCTCGGCAACCATGCCGGGCACGATCGTCACGCTCGCGCGCCGCTTCATGTCAAACCCCGTGCACATTCGCGCGTCTGACCCCGATGAGGGGCTCGCGCAGGCGAACATCGAGCACATCATTTACCGTGCGCACTCGCTCGACAAGGACGAGGTGATCGGCCGCATTCTGCAGGCCGAGGGTCGCGGCAAGACCGTCATCTTCATGCGCACCAAGCGCGCCGCTGCCAAGCTGCAAGAGGAGCTCACCGACCGCGGCTTCAGCACGGCTGGTGTGCACGGCGATCTCAATCAGGATCAGCGCGAGCGTGCCATGGCCGCATTTAAGGCGGGCAAGAAGGAGATTCTCATCGCGACCGACGTCGCCGCGCGCGGCATCGACGTTGACGATGTGACACACGTGATCAACCACACGGTGCCCGAGGATGAGAAGACGTACCTGCACCGCGTGGGGCGTACCGGCCGCGCCGGTCGCACCGGCATCGCGGTCACGTTCGTCGACTGGGAAGACATGCACAAGTGGGCGCTCATCAACAAGGCGCTCGACTTTGGTGTGCCCGAGCCTGTCGAGACCTATTCTTCGTCACCGCACCTATTCACTGACCTGAACATTCCCGAGGGATCAAAGGGCCGCCTCAAGGCCACTCCCGTGAAGGAGAGCGCACCCGCACGCCGCGCCAGCGAGCGCGCTGGTGCTCGTGCTGGTGCTGGTGCTGGCGCTGAGGGTGGCGCTGAGGGTTCGGGCGAGGGCCGCACACGCACGCGCCGCCGCACCCGCAGCGCCAACCCGCAGGGCCGTGGCCGCCACGAGCCCCACGGTCACGAGCAGCACGGTCACGACCTCGCGGGCGGGGGTGAGCCGGGGGCTTCGCTCGACGGCGCCCTCAAGCACGCCGCTAAGGACACCACGAGCGAGGGTGCTTCGGGCACGCGTCGCCGTCGCCGCCGTCGCACCACGGGCGGCGCCGCTGCTGGCGAGTCGGCGCAGTCGACACCGTCGGCCGAAGCAGCCGCAGAGTAGCCGCGATGTGACGGGGTGGCAGGCACCACCCCGTCATTCTGCAGCGACACCCCACCCGTCATTCTGCGGCGACACCCCACCCAGTCATTCTGCGGCGACACCCCACCCAGTCATTCTGCGGCGACGGAGTCGATCGCAGAATCCAAGCCCGCGCAACTACGGAATGTTCCATCGCGCCGGGTGCCTGGGCCGGCGGAATTACTGCGGGTTGGTGACGCGCTCACGCAGCCTGGCGACCACTGCTGCTTGGGTGCGGTGCGCCCCCAAGCGGTTGGGCTTACCCGCCCCGTGATAGTCACTTGACCCCGTTGTTTCAAGGCCCAACCGCGCCGCGGCTTCGACAATCGGCGGCATCCAGTCGGCCCGGTTCTCGGGGTGATCAGTTTCAATGCCCCATAGCCCCGACGCCGCAAGCTCGGCAATGTCGGTGGTAGCGATCGCTGCGCGCTGCCGAAATGCGGCGGGGTGGGCAAGCACCGAGACGCCGCCCGCTTCAGTGACGAGCCTGATCGCTTCACGCGTGTCGATCGCGAGCGTGCCCAAGTAGTACGGTGAGCGCGGGTGCAGTATTTCTTCGAACGCGGTCGACCTGTCTGCGAAATACCCCTTCGCTACCAGCGCGTCGGCGATGTGCGGTCGGCCCACCGTGGCAACATCGCCCGCCCCCACGACGTCTTCGAGTGTGATGGCATAATCCACGGCCACCCGCCGCACCATTTCTTTGAGCCTGGTGAGCCTGGCCACTTGCACCTCTCCCAGCGCGGCGAACAGTTCACCGTGTGCAGGGTCGATGCCGTAGCCGAGCAGGTGCCGCGAAGCACCATTGTGCTTCGTCGTGATTTCGATGCCTGGCAGAAACGAGACCCTGTGGGCGGCAGCGGCTGCCCTGGCCTCCTCCCACCCCGTGATCGTGTCATGGTCGGTGAGCGCAAAGCCCGCGAGCCCCACCGCCGCTGCTTCGGCTGCGATCTCGGTCGGAGACGTCGTGCCGTCTGAAAACGCTGAGTGCGTGTGCAGGTCGAAGCCAACGCCTGCCAAAAGATGCGCCATCTTGCCATTGTATGACGAGGGGCGACACTCGCCATGCCGCTCTATCGTCACGCCCAGGCCGGGGTGAGACAATGGCAGGCATGACCGAGAGCGCGCAGACCACCCACGAGGTGGAGATTGACAACACCAACCGCAGCACGACGCCGCAGAGCGACGTGTTTACCTCGTACATTTCACAGCACTGGGCAGACCGCCCCGAGGTCACGCCGAACCTCTTGGCCGCGGCTCCTTTTGCGGCCGAGCGTCGCGCCGCTCTCGGTGCGCAGTTTGTCGGTGAGCGGCTGGTCATTGAAGCCGGTGCTATGAAGCAGCGCTCCAATGACACGTTCTACCAGTACCGTGCGCACAGCGCGTTCGCGCATCTCACTGGTTGGGGCTCAGACTCCGAGCCCGGCGCGATCCTGGTGCTCGACCCGGCCGCTCCCGGCGCGTCGGCCGCCACGCACGAGGCCACCCTCTACTTCCGTGAGCGGGCGGGCCGCGACAGCGACGAGTTCTTCGCGAACCCCGAGATCGGCGAGTTTTGGATCGGCGCGCGCCCGTCTCTCGTGCAGGTCGCTGCCGCGCTCGGTGTGCGTACCGCTCCGCTCGCTGACTTCGCCGCCCAGGAGGGCGACCGTACTCTCGCTGACGCGCAGCTCGCACGAGCCACGTCTGAACTGCGCCTCGTGAAGGATTCCTACGAGCTCGCCGAGATGCAGGCCGCCGTTGACGCCACGGCTAAGGGTTTTGATGAGGTGCTCGCGGCGCTGCCGCAGGCGAGTGCGCACCCACGCGGTGAGCGCATCGTCGAGGGTGTCTTCAACCAGCGCGCACGCCTCGACGGCAACACCGTCGGCTACGAAACGATCGCGGCCTCTGGCCCTCACGCGTGCACGCTGCACTGGATCACGAACAACGGTCCCGTACTCGACGGCGACCTGCTGCTGCTCGACGCGGGCGTCGAGCTCGACAGCCTCTACACGGCCGACATCACGCGCACGATCCCCGTCTCGGGCACCTTCTCTGACGTGCAGCGTCGGGTCTACGAGGCAGTGCTCGAGGCCGCAGACGCGGCGCGCACGATCGTGCGCCCGGGCATTCGTTTTGGCGACGTGCACGACGCGGCCATGGCCGTGATCGAACGCAAGACCCGCGAGTGGGGCTTTCTGCCCGAGGACGACGGCACGGCGTACTACCGCCGCTACATGGTGCACGGTACAAGCCACCACCTCGGCATGGACGTGCACGACTGCGCGCAGGCGCGGCGCGACATGTACCTCGACGGCAAGCTCGAGGAGGGCATGGTGTTTACCATCGAGCCCGGTCTCTACTTCCAGCCCGACGACCTCACCGTGCCGGCCGAGTACCGCGGCATCGGTGTGCGCATTGAGGACGACATCGTCGTCACCGCAGACGGTTGCGTGAACCTCTCGGCCGATATTCCCCGTGAGGCTGACGCCGTTGAAGCCTGGGTACAGCGCCAGCGTGGCTAATACTTCTCGTGTACGTGCGGCGGGCGCCGTGGCCACGGTCTGCGTGTTTCTCGGCACCGCCGCGCTCGCGCCGTTCTCGATGACCACGGCGTTCGCCCTCGACGGGGGCGCAGGCGGTGTTCCCGGCGCGCGCACTGCGCAGACGCTGCAGAGCACCGACGCCACCATCACGGAACTCGACACGAGCATTGACGGCGTCGAGGAAGCCATAGCCGTGGCTCCCGGCATCGGCGCGGCAGCGCAGCTGTCAAAGGCGTCGCCTGCCGAGTACTCCCTCGAAGAGTTTCTCTTCAGCGGAGTCGTGAACTGGAGCGGCTACCGCTTCACGTTCTATAGCCAGCAGGTGCTGCCAGGGCCAGGCCTCGCGATCCCGGGCCGCCACGTCAACGCGGGCGGATACGTCGCAGACGAAGACGGCTACATTGTGCTCGCGGGCGACCACCCGAAGGGTGCCGTCTTCGACACGCCGTTCGGGTACCCCGGCAAAATCTACGACCGCGGCACGTTCGGCAACCACCTCGACGTCTACATTCGTTAGCCGGCGGGAGGCTGCCTTCTCGGGCTCCCTCCCGCACGCTGCGGCTAAACGAACTCGGCCTCGCCGTCGACGTACACCCAGCGCCCGGCCGTATCGCGCACGAAGCGGCTGCGCTCGCGCTGCTCGAAGCGCCCCTCGGGGCCGCGGCCGATCGCGGTGAACGTCACAAACCCCTCACGATCGAACGGGCTGCCCGCTTCGACACGCTCGATGAGCAGTCGCCGCCACACCACGTCGGGGTCGATCTCGAGCTCCTCGGGCCTCGTCGTTTCGTGCCAGCTGCGCTCGAGGTAATCGACCAGCCCCAGCGCGAACGCGGTGTACCGCGACCGCATCAGCCGCTCTGCGGTGGGCGCGGGCTCCCCCGCGTGCAACGGCCCGCAACACGCACCATACGACTCACCGCGCCCGCAGGGGCAGGCTGCCTCCGCTGCGAGCGCGGGCGCCGCGACCCCGGGCCCTTTTACGCTCTGCTCGTCGCGCGTCATGCCCGCTCCCCCAACCCGCCGCGCAGCGCCTGCTGCAGCGTGTCGAGCCGCACTCCGCCCAGAGCGAGCGCCCTGCGGTGAAATTCGCGCACGTCGAAGCTCGATCCGGATCCCTCGGCCCGCGCGCGAGCTTCCTCGCGCAGTTCCTCCCAGATGCGCTGCCCGATCTTGTACGAGGGCGCCTGGCCCGCCCAGCCGAGGTAGCGCAGCACCTCGAAGCGCACGAACGCGGGCTCCATGTTGACGTGCTGGCTCATGAATTCGAAGGCGTAGTCGCCCGTCCAGGCGCCGCCCCCGCCGGGCCGCTCTTTGCCGAGGTGCACGCCGATGTCGAGCACCACGCGGGCGGCCCGCATGCGCTGCCCGTCGAGCATGCCCAGCCGGTCGGCGGGGTCGTCAAGGTAGCCGAGCTGCTCCATGAGCCGTTCGGCGTAGAGCGCCCAGCCCTCGGCGTGCCCCGATGTGCCCGCGAGCTGCCTACGCCACTCGTTGAGTGTGCCGCGGTTCACGACAGCCTGCCCGATCTGCAGGTGATGCCCGGGCACCCCCTCGTGGTACACGGTCGTGAGCTCGCGCCAGGTGTCGAACGTCTCGACCCCCTCGGGCACCGACCACCACATGCGGCCCGGGCGCGCAAAGTCGTCGCTCGGCCCCGTGTAGTAGATACCGCCCTCTTGCGTGGGCGCGATCATGCACTCGAGCGTGCGAATCTCGTCGGGAATCTCGAACTGCGTCGCCCCGAGCTCTGCGACCGCGCGGTCGCTGACCCGCTGCATCCACTGCTGCAGCGCGGCGGTGCCGTGCAGTTTGCGTGTCTCGTCGCGGTCGAGCTGCGCGATCGCTTCTGCCACGATGCCCGGCCTGGGCCCACCGCCCACGATCTCGGCGGCGACCCGCTCTTGCTCTGCGACCATGCGCGCGAGCTCGTCGAGGCCCCACTCGTAGGTTTCGTCGAGGTCGACGCGCGCGCCCAAGAACCCCTCTGAGGCGAGCTCGTACCGGTCGCGCCCAAACGCGTCGGTCGCCGTCGCGTGCGGCGCGATCTCGGTCTCGAGAAACCGGGCGAACCCGTCGTAGGCCGCAGCTGCCTCGTTTGCCGCGCTTCTCGCTAGCTCAAGGTCCTGCGCGAGCGCCGCGTCACGCCCCGCGGCCGCCCCAGAGTGCGCTGTCGCGCCCGCTTTGTCGCCGAGGCAGGCAGCGAGCGCGCCAAAGAAGCCGGGGGCCGCGGGCGTGCCTGCGGTGCGGCGGGCCTGGGCCGCGACCTCGGTAACCTGCCGCAGCGCGGGTGCTATGCCGCGCGCCGCGCCCTCGGCGAGCGAGCGCTCGTAGCTCGCCACCGCGGCCGGGAGAGCGCGCAGCCGCTCGATAATTTGTGCCCGATCTTCGGCAGTCGCCTGCGGCATCAGGTCGAACACGTCGCGCATGTCTTGCACCGGTGACGCGATCACGTTGAGGTCGCGCAGGTGCTCGCCCGCCTCGTACTGCGCGAGCGACAGCCGCAGTTCGGCCGACAGGTCTTGGCGCGTGACCTCATCGACGGCGTCGACCGGCGTGGCGGCTTCGAGCTGCGCGAGCGTGCGCCGCTCAGCCTCAGCGAGCGCCTCGGCGCCCTCTGGCGAGTAGTCGGCGAGCGTCACGCTGGTGCGCCCAATGTAGGTGCCCACCGTTGGGGCCAGCTCGGCGACGGTGTCGACCCAGCCCTCGGCGATTTCATCGATGATCGTTGGTGTGCGCGCAGCGTCCATATCTTCGATCCTAGAGCTGCCTGGCGCGGGCGCCCGCGACGCGCGCCGCAACCGGCTAGGATGGTGACATCGCCATTTTGGCACCCGCCACTTTCGGCAGCTCAGACTCGCGAGGAGACATCCGTGAAGATCCGCACCCGTATCGCCACCGCCGTGACCGTAGCGCTTGCTTCGGTGTTCGTGGCCACCCCCGCGTTCGCGCACGTGGGCCCCGAGGCAAACCCCTACTCGTCGGCAGGCCACCCCGTTGACGTGGTCGCGATCTCGATCGTAGGCGTTGTGATCCTCGCCATCGTGCTCATCGGATCGACCCTCATCGGCAACCTCTTCGAGAAGAAGTAGTCGAGCTGAAGTAGTCGAGACCCGGTAGTCGGGTTCAAAAGGCGCCGCCCGCCTGGGCGGCGCCTTTTTTGCTGCGCGAAGGCGCGCGCGTGGTCAGTGGATCCCGCATCGGCGACGAGACGGCATCGAAACGACGAGTCGGTGCGATAAATACGTATTTATCGCACCGACTCGTCGTTTTGGTACCTGCTCATGCTCGCTTGCGGGTGGAGCGGGTGCGGCGGGTGCGGTGCGACACCCGCCGCACCCGCTCCACCCGCTATACCCGCTTCACCACCCGAAACTGCGCGACGAGCGGGTCGACGGCGCCGCGCACGTAGCCCGTGGGCGAGGCCGCCACTGCTTGCAAGAAGGCCACCGTCTCGGCGGTGATCTCTTCGCCCGGCAACACGTTTGGAATACCGGGCGGGTAAGCCGCGAGTGTGTCGGCTGAGATGCGGCCGACGGCCTCGCCGGCAGACACCGTCTCACTGTCGCCGAAATAGGCGACCCGTGGTTCTTCGAGCAGTCGCCCGGGCGCGGGCAGCGCCGGAAACCCGCCGGTCGCAGCCGCATCGGGCGCAAGCGTAGCCGCTTCGTCAGCGACGCTGCGAAGCGCCGTCATGACACGTTCGACATCGGGGACCGCCAGCGCGCCGATCACCGCCACAACGCTCGAGGCCGTCGACATTTCGAGGTAGATACCGTGGCCGTGGTTCATGCGGCTGCGCACCCAGTGGCCGCTCTGACCGAGCCTCGACACATCGATGGGCACGCGCAGCAAGTCGGTGGCGACGATGTCATCGAAGCTGCCAAAGTCGTCGCTGATCACGCTAAACCGCGGGTCGGCCCGCAGCAGTTCACGCAGTTGCTGCGCGGCAGCGACAGCTTCCCCGATGCGAGCTTCGTTCGTCACGAGCGCGTGCCTGGCCTGGTCAAGTGACCCCATCAGCACCCCGCTCATCGACGTCGACGACGTCATCGAGAACGCGCGTTCAACAAGCGGCGCGAGCCTCGCCGCGAGCGGACCGTGACCTAAGTGCAGCATCGCCGACTGTGTGAGCGAGCCCGCGAGCTTGTGGGTGCTCGAGATCACCAGGTCTGCCCCCTGGCGCACGGGCGACTCAGGCAGCTCAGGGTGAAAGCCGAAGTGCGCGCCCCAGGCCCCATCGATGATCAGGGCTGCGTCGTGTGCGTGCGCCACCTCGGCAAGCCCCGACACGTCTGCGGTCGACCCAAAGTAACTCGGCGAGACGGCGTAGACGCTCGTCACGGGCCGCCCCGCTGCCGCCTCCCGCGTGAGCGCGGCGTCGAGGGCCGCCGGCGTGAGCCCGTGTGCAATGCCGTGGCGGGCATCGATCGCGGGCATCACAAACGCGGGCATCAGCCCGGCAAGCAGCACTCCGTCGGTGAAGCTCGAGTGCATGCTGCGCTGAATGAGCACGCGCTCCCCCAGCCCGCGCACCGCGATCGCGGCGGTGCGCGTCGCCTGCGACGCGCCGTTCGTCAGAAACCAGGTGCGTGACGCGCCCCACGCCTCGGCCGCGAGCTCACGCGCGTGGGCGAGCGGCGAATCATCGCCCAGGTCAAGGCCTTCGAGCATCAACGGCACGTCCATGCGCGCGACCTGCTCACCAAACAGGTCGGCAATGTGCGCGGCGCCCCCAGCCGGATCATTGCCGTGCCCCGGCACCATGAGCGACAGTGGCGAGCTGTCGGCGAAACGCCGCAGCGCATCAGCGTACGGCGCCCCGCGCTGTGCAGGCGACAGCCTGTCGACCAACGGCCACTGTTGCAGACCACACCCAGCGAGCGTACCCAGGCCTTCGCCGCCGCGCGTGAGGCTCGCGTCGGTGGCTGCTGCGGTGGCAGGTGGAGCAGCGGGTTGGGGTGCGGTGATCTCGGATGCGGCAACCTCGGATGCGGCGACCCCGGCGCGGCCGTCGTGAGTGTGGTGATCGAACATACCTTCAGCGTGGCCGGGATGCTGCGCGAGCGGAACCCGTGAAACGACTCTCGGGCGTAATAGACTGTATGGAGCCAGGTGCCCAGATCGGGCAACTGCACCGAAGGGACCCGTGATACTCCATGATCGACGTACGCCAGCTTCAAGCTCTCAGCGCCGTCGCCGCCGAGGGGTCGGTGGCGCGCGCCGCGCTGCGCCTCGGCTGGAGCCAGCCCACCGTCGACTACCACCTGCGCAACCTCGACCGGCTCGTCGGCACCGACCTCACCACCCGCAGCACCCGCGGCTCACGCCTCACCACCGCGGGCACACTGATGCTTGAGCGCGGCGAGGAGATCTTGAGCCTCGCAGAGCGGGCCCTCACCGACGTGAGGGACCTGGCGAAGCTTGGACGGATCCGGCTGCGCTTTGGCACGTTTCCGACCGCGGCGGCGAGGCTTCTGCCGGGAATCGCGAGCCGCATCACAGAGCTCGGTATCGAGCTCGATGCGACCCTCGAGGAGCTCGCGCCGCTCGTCACCCGCGTGAACCAGCACACGCTCGACGCGGCGCTCGTGTACGCGGCCGGCGGGTACAAGCTGCCATTTCGTGCTGAGGTACACACGACGCACCTGTTCACCGACCCGATGCTGCTCGCGCTGCCCGAAGGTCACCCGGCCGCGAAGCACGCGTCGTTCGACGCCGACCGGCTGCTGGATCTCGCGGGCGAACGCTGGGTCATGGGGTCGACCCCGGGCGATACGCTCGATGACCTGTTGCACGAGGTCTTCGCGGCGGGAGGCCACAAGGTCGACGCCGCGATTCGCACCGACGACTATTCGGTCGTGCTCGGCCTGATTGCGGCTGGCATGGCCGTCGCGCTCGTGCCGAGCCTCGTGGGCAGCACACCCCCGGCGGGGGTCGTGCTGCGCCCCATCGACGACCCGCGGTTTGCCCGCGAGCTGATTCTCGCGGCGCCCGCGGGCCCCGGCGGCCCGTCGGCCGCGGTGCGGCAGCTCGCCGAGGTCGTGCGGCGCTCAATCAGCGCGCTGGACTAGCGCTTATCAACCCATCGAAGTGAGCACCACGAAGCCTGCCACAAGTAGCATAGGAGCCGCGACGAGGAGCACGAAGCCCCGCCAAGTCAGAGGTACCGCAGAGCGTTCCGTCTGCTGGCACGTATGTGCAAGAAAGCAGTCACATCTCTCGTTGGTCATCGTTCTTCACTCTACACACCCATGAACTCCGGTTGGATGTTCTTTACACCCCTGTCATAGGTCCTGGCTCATGCCTCTTAAGTGCTGGCGTGCAGTGCACCTGTCGAAGCGTTGAGGCAATAGCCCAGGCGCATGAGACTTCGCCGACATCCGTTGCACCAATGATCGGTTCCTCTGGCAAAGAGGCCGTGCGGCCAAAAGTGGGTGTTATCAGGACCGATAACACCCACTTTTGGCCGCACGATGTCCTGGCGCCTGTGCGTGTGACCGGGTTCGTGCCGTTTGAATGCCAGCAGACAGTGCTTCTAATAACGCGCACCGCCAGAAGTAGTTTTCCTAGTTGTTGGCGACAAGCCCGACATCGCGAGTCAGGTCGGTGAATCGATCCAAGCTGACAATTGATTTTCGGACGCGCACACAGCGGGTTACCGAGGAGCCCGCTAGCCCCGTCGTGCCCTCACACGCAGTCTCCTAAGCCGCACTCGCGGCCGGCGCGGGCTCCTTCGTGTGCGCAGGGTCTTGCACGAAGAAGGCCAGCACGAATCCGATCGTCGACACCGCGCCACCCAGCAAGAACGCTGCGCGGGTACCGGCGGCGAGATCGTGCGGGTCGACGGCCTGGGGTGACCCCGCCGCCTGCACCGATACGAGCGTCATGACCGTCACAAACAGCGCGGTGCCAGCAGCGCCGGCGACCTGCTGCGCGGTTGAGATCAGGGCGCTGCCGTGCGAGGCGAGCTTCGTGTCGAGCGATCCTAGCGACACGGTAAACAGGGGCGTAAACACGCCGGCGAGCCCGAGGCTCAGGCCCAAGTGTGTGCCGAGCACCTGCGCGAGCGGGGTGGTGTCGGTAAACAACCCCATGCTCCACAGCGCGAGCGCGGTGATGAGCGTGCCCGGGATCAGCACAAACTGCGCACCCTTGGCATCGACGAGACGCCCTACGAAGGGGCCTAGCAGACCCATCAGCAGGCCGCCCGGCAGCATCAGCAGCCCCGTCTGCAGCGTGTTGTAGCCGAGCACGCTCTGCACGTAGATCGGCAGCAAGATGAGCGACCCAAACAGCGCGATCGAGCTGAACACGAACAGGATCACCGACAGTGTGAAGGGGCGCGACTTGAAGGTGCGCAGGTCGAGCAGCGCGCGATCCCCGCGCTGCAGCACCAGCTGCCGCCACACGAACAGCGCGAGCGTCACCACGCCCACCGCAACAGGCACCCACGGCGGCATGACAGCAGCGCCGTTAGCCGCGTCGCCCACCAGGCTGAGGCCGTACACAAGCCCACCAAAGGCGAGCACCGACAGCACCACCGACACGGCATCAATCGGTGCATGGCTCTGCTCCCCCACATTAGGCATGCGAGCAATACCAAATGCGAGCGCCGCGAGCGCGAACGGCAGCATCATGATGAAGAGCCACCGCCAGCTAAGCGTCTGCAAGATGAGCCCCGAGAGCGTCGGCCCCAGTGCGGGAGCCACCGAAATCACGATCGCGATGCGGCCCATGAGCCTGCCGCGCTGGCCTTCTGGCACCAGCGTCACGACCGTCGTCATGAGTAGCGGCATCATGATCGCGGTGCCGCCGGCCTGCACGACGCGGCCGACGAGCAACACTTCGAAGCCGGGTGCTGTCGCCGCAATCAGCGTGCCCGCGGTGAACAGCGCCATCGCGACCATAAACAGCGTGCGGGTCTTCACCCGCTGAATCAGCATGCCAGTAATAGGAATCACGACGCTCATGGTGAGCAGAAACGCGGTGGTAAGCCACTGCCCCGCGACGGCCGAAACCTCAAGGTCGGTCATGAGTTTAGGCAGGGCGACACCCATCACCGTCTCGTTCAAGATGACGACGAACGTTGAGATCAGCAGCACCCAAATAGCGAGCTGCTCGGTGGGCCCAAACGGGCGGTTAGCGGTTTCAGACATAAGAGATCCATCTTACCTGAAGCTTGCTGTCTGCGCGGTCGGTGGATTCTGATTCTTCTATGTTTGTCAACTCGCCAGTTGAGGGGCGGCCGCGGCGTTCAACTGCCGAAACACTTG
>NZ_JBTJER020000017.1:0-39934 GCF_054456695.2 Leucobacter faecis | reverse complement strand
TCGGGAGTGAGAATCAACGGCCAGTGCCTAGCCTGCCAGCCAGTCCCAGACCAGCCAACTTAATACTCACAGCGACTGCGCGCAGAATGACAAGGGGCGCTATCGCGAATGACAAGGGCCCATCACCGAGATACAGATGCGCCAGTTTGTTCGGTATAGAGCCCTCTATACCGAACGGACTGGCGCATCTGGCGTTTACGCGTGGGCCGCGACGGCGACAATGGTAGCGCTATACAGGCGGATAGGGCAGAGTGGGGGAATCCACGAAAGGATTGTAGTGACCAACGTAGATCTTGCAACCCGCTTTGCCCGCGAGGGCTCGCGCCACCGCTTCACCGCCCGCACCGTGTCTGTGACCCACGTCACCGAGGTCGCCGGCTTCATTCGCGTCACCCTCACGAGCCCCGAGCTGCATGACTGGGCAAGCTTCGGGCCGTCTGACCACGCGCGCACGTTTTTTCCGGATCCGGCCACGGGCGCCCTGGTCGCCCCGGCGCCCGCCGGGCCCGACATCGACGGCATTGTGCGCCCCGACGCTCCCATGCACGGGCGCGACTTCACGCCCATCAACATTCACGAGCACCCCGAGACCGGGCAGCGCTCGTTCGACATCGACATTCTGCGCCACGACAACGCGGGCCCCGCAGCGCGCTGGGCGGCGCAGGCTGAGGTCGGTGACGAGCTCGTCGTGGTGGGCCCCCGCGGCTCGCGTGCCGTCGCAAGCGCCGCGCCGCGCGTGCTGTGCTTTGTCGACGCGACCGCGTTGCCTGCTGCTGCACGCTGGATCAGCGAGATGCCCGCAGACGCCAGCGTGCAGGTTGTCGTTGACGCCTCGCCCGAGGCAGGCTCAGACGCAGTGTCACAGGCCGAGGAGTACCTGCGGGCCCAGTGCGGCCGCCAGGTGAGTGTGGTGGGCGCCGCCGCTGGCTTCGCCGAGGCTGCGGCCGAGCTGTCGATCGACGAGAACACGTACGTGTTTGCGGCGGGGGAGGCCGGCTCACTTGTGCCGCTGCGCCGTTTCGTGCGTCACGAGCTGAAGCTGCCGCGCGAGCAGTATGCGATCACCGGGTACTGGAAGAGCGGCGACGCCGCATTCGACCACCACGCGCCCATCGATCCCACCGACCTCGACGACTAACGTGGTGCGCCAGCTCGCTCCCATCATTCTGCACACGGGAGCGAGCGTGCATCGAACACATGGTGACGTGTACACTGTGTGCACACGCGGAACGCGACATCCGGCGTTCGCGTTGAATGTGTGGGGGACTACCGTGGGCACGCTCGTGGCAGATAATAGCCCGGCCAACGAAACGCATTTCGCCACAGTACGGGCCGGACGAGAGCACTTGTCCGCGCTTGTCGACGCGGCTGCGGCTGGTAAACCCGCGTCTATTGCTCGACGCGACACAAAGATTGCCGCCGTCGATTCCGCTAGATTAGTCGAGTTTCTCGCGGTCACTATCCATGCCAACGCTCAGATGGTTAGCGAGCCAGATGGCTGGAGCCTGTTTCTTCCAGGGCTCCCTATTGCCGCCGTCGGCGAAACGCTCGATGAAGTGCTTGATGAGGCGGTTGACGCACTCCGTTCATATTCTAGAGCTTGGGTTGACCGCCTGCGTCTTGCACCGAATCACTCCGAGAACTGGGGCTTGGTGCAGCTTGTCGACGCGGCTTCAGATGATCGACTCAAAGCTTGGCTAGTTGCGCAAGGAGATTTCCGACGGCGACAAGAAAAGACCATGAGCGTTTTTGTCTCACAGAAAAATGGACGCCTCGCGAACGAGCAACAAGCAGTAGGGGCACCCATCACCACAACTACGAACTCACCCTGCATGATGGGCGAATACTCGCGACGCGCATAAGCCACCCGGTGAATCGCACACGCTCTGGATCCTGCGAGTCGCAAGCTCCCGCAGGATCACGCGGGGGAAGCGCTCCCGCAGGATGACGCGGGGGAAACGCTCCTGCAGGGTCGCGGATGGAAGAGGTTGCGTGAGCGGCTAGTGCCAGACCTCGTCTGGGCTCTGCAGGTCTTTGCGTGCTTCTTCGTCTTCTGCGCTCGGCTTACCGCCGAGGCCCACGAGCGCCACGACCATCACCACAACGATAAACGCGATGCCCAAGAAGATCAGCGCGAGCACGATGTCGCGGGTCGTGAGCAGCACGACGAGGCCGGCGAATACCGCCAGCACGCCCGAGAAGCCGACGAGCTCGAGCGGCTTCAGGCGGTCGCGACGCGACGGGTTAATGGGATCGTTCTGGGCTGGTTCAGACTTAGACATCGTGTGCTTTCGGTCGGCGATCAGCTGGGGGAGTCAGCTGCGGAGTCAGTGGGAGCAGAAACTGTAGGGTGAGTCGCAGCGCCGCGACTATCGAAAGCTGAAATGCCGAGAAACACGCCGACGATGATCGCGTAAGCACCAAAGAAGCCGAGCACTGCAACCGCATCTTCGCGCGCGAGCAGAGTGAACAATGCGAGCAAAACGCCCGCCGCTCCCGTGAGGAAGGCGTCGGTACGGGGCACCTGCCGCACCGTCGCACCGATGAACTCGAGCAGGGCAGACACGAGCGCCCACGCCGCCACGACGAGCGCGTAGCCCGTGGTCGATTCGGTAAAGATCAGACCGGCAGCGGCCACAAGTGCGACGATTGTACGCAGCAGGGTCGCGGGAGAGCCGCCACGACTGCGTGCCGCGAACCAAGCCACCGCGTGAGCGAGACCGATCGCCGCCAGCGCAAGCGCTGTCACCGTCACGTCGAAGCCCAGTTGCTCGTGCTGCGGCGCCGTGAACGTGATGACCATGCCCGCTGCGAGCAACACCACCACACGCAGCAGCTTGATGCTTCGGCTCTGTGTACCCTGCGGGGTCACTGAAGGCACACTCGGTGATGCAGTCGCGGTCATGACTTCCCTTTCGCCGCATCAAGTCTACCGCGCACGCCTCATCTTCGCCTGTGCGCGACGAGCAGCGGGCTACACCCCACTCGGCATGTCTTGGAACCGCGAGTAGTGGCCCTGGAACGCGACGGTGACGGTGCCGGTGGGGCCGTTACGCTGTTTCGCGAGAATGAAGTCTGCCTCACCCGCACGCGGGCTGTCGCGGTCGCCGACCGCCTCGCGGTGCAGCAGGATCACCATATCGGCGTCCTGCTCAAGCGAGCCGGACTCACGCAGGTCGCTGATAGCTGGCATCTTGTCGGCGCGCTGCTCTGATGCACGGTTCAGCTGGGACAGTGCGATGACGGGCACGTCGAGCTCTTTCGACAGCAGCTTGAGCGCACGCGAGAACTCACTCACCTCTTGCTGACGGCTCTCGACTTTCTTACCGCTCGAGAGCAGCTGCAGGTAGTCAATGACCACCATCTTGAGGCCGTGCTGTTGCTTAAGCCTGCGGCACTTCGCTCGAATCTCAACGAGGGTCAGGTTGGGGCTATCGTCAATAAACAGGGGCTTCTCGGCAATACGGGCCTGAGTCGCAGCCAGCTTCTGGAAATCCCGGTTATCGAGGGCGCCCTTACGCAGCGTTTGCATGGGGATCGTCGCCTCGGCGGCGAGTAGACGCATCGCGATCTCTGCGCGCCCCATCTCGAGCGAGAAGAAGACGGTGGGCGCGTCGGCGTGCACCGAAGCGTAACGGGCCACGTCAAGCGCAAGCGTCGACTTACCCATGGCGGGACGGGCTGCGATGATGATCATCTGACCACCCGCAAAACCATTCGTCATTGCATCGAGCTCGCTAAAGCCCGTGGGAACGCCCATCATGCCGCCGGTCGAGCTGCTCGCTTTGCTGATCTCTTCGAGAGCAGCGTCGACGGCGAGCGACAGCTGCACATAGTCTTCACCCTGTGACTCGCCTGTCACGCCGTAGATCTCTGACTGCGCAACGTTGACGAGGTCGATGGCCTCACCCTCGCCCGCGTAGCCCATCTGCACGATGCGCGTGCCAGCTTCGACGAGTCGGCGCAGCAACGCCTTCTCGGCCACAATCTCGGCATAGAAGCTCGCGTTGGCTGCCGTCGGCACGATGCTCGTGACGGTGTGCAGATAGTCCACCCCGCCGGCCCGCTGTAGCTCGCCTAGTTTGGTGAGCTCGTCGGTGACCGTGATGACATCGGTCGGCTCACCGCGTGAGTACAACGACAAGACTGCTTCGTAGATGACCTCGTGCTTGGGCACGTAGAAGTCGCCCCCAGTGAGCAGCCCCGTGACGTCTGCGACAGCGTCCTTCGACAGCAGCATGCCGCCAAGCGCGCTTTGCTCGGCGAGCAGGTCGTAGGGCGGGGTGCGCTCAAAGTTACGCGCCTCACCCTGGTGCGGGGGCTCGTCGGGGATACCGAGGTGTGCGATCGACACGCAACTACTCCTTACGATGCAAAATCAAACGACCAGCGAGGCCGCGGCGGAGCGTCTAACGTTCACGTTAGGCGCTCCGCCGCGGCCTCGCCAGCCCCGTCAAATCTACCTGTGGATAACTATGGGGAAAACTTGCCACGATTCACCACATTCTATCCACAGGTTTGGGGACAACCTGTGGATGAAATCTGGCATGTTAACAAAAACCGGATCATGACCTGGGGTTTACTGTTTCCACAGGGTAAAAGTTATTCAACCCTCAAGTGCTGGTTGAACCGCAGTTGTTAACAGCCCCTCTGTGGAGAACCGTACGAATGTTCGGTTGACAGCGGGGCGCTTCGGCCGGAGTGATCCGGCACGAAGACAGGCGCGGTTTGTGCGCCGATCATGTGGGGTGGATCCTGCGACTCCTCCGTCGCGCAGGATGACAACGCGGGAAGCCGTCGCGCAGGACCGGGGGAACGCGAAAGCGGGGCGATGGGTCCGTAAGGAACCACCGCCCCGCTGTCAACGCGAGCGAGAGTTACCGCTGAGCGATAACCTGCAGCGTGATGCGTGCGTCAACGCCCTCGTGCAGGTGCACGACAGCCTTGTACTCGCCGGTCGTCTTGATCGCGGGAAGCACGACCTTGCGCTTGTCGATCTCGCCGAGGCCAGCCTCAGCAACGGCTGCTGCTACTGCGGCACCCTTGATCGAACCGAACAGACGGCCACCGGTGCCGGTCTTTGCGAACAGGCGGATCTTGCCTGCCTGCAGCTTGTCGCGGAGCGCCTGAGCGTCCTCGACCGAAGCGAGTGCGCGTGCGTCGCGTGCCGCGCGCAACGATGCAACCTGAGCCTCGCCACCGCGGGTCCAGTGAACACCGAAGCCCTGGGGCACGAGGTAGTTGCGAGCGTAGCCGGTCTTGACGTCAACGACGTCGCCAGCTGAACCGAGGCCTGATACCTCGTGGGTGAGAATTACCTTCGCCATGATGCGCTTCTCCTTTAGCGGCCAGAGCCGGCGTAGGGGAGGAGTGCCATCTCGCGGGCGTTCTTCACGGCCTTCGCGATCAGTCGCTGCTCCTGAACGGACACGCCGGTGATACGGCGGGCGCGGATCTTGCCGCGCTCAGAGATGAACTTGCGCAGTGTCGCGACATCCTTGTAATCGATGACGCCCACGGTCTGCTTCTTAGCGGGTGCTACGGTCTTTGCGTTCTTACCGCGACCCGGCTTGCGGCCTGCGCCGCTGGACTTGCCTGCCATTGTGGTCTCTTTTCGTGATGCGTTCCGAGAAACGGAACAAGAAGTAAATCGAAGCTCGCGCCCTAGAAGGGCTGCTCATCGTCGAAGCCGCCACCAAAGCCGCCGCCCGACCCTCCCTGACCAGAGTTGGTCCAGGGATTGTCTTGCTGCTGCTGAGGCTGCTGAGCCTGGTGAGGCTGCTGCGGTGCGGCAGCCGGCTGTCCCCAGCTCGGCTGACCCGCGGGCTGCTGCGCGCCGCCGCCAAAGCCACCCACCTGACCACGCGCTTGACCGCGCGAGATCTGTGCAGTAGCGAAGCGAAGCGACGGGCCCACCTCTTCGACATCAAGGTCGAGTGAGGTGCGCTGCTGCCCCTGGTTATCGGTGTAGCTGCGCTGAGTCAGACGACCCTGCACAATTACCCGCATACCCTTCGTGAGCGATGCCGCAATGTTATCGGCGTATTCGCCGAATGCGCGGCATCCGAGCCACAGCGGTTCGCCGTCCGACCAGTCACCCGACTGGCGGTCACGCACGCGCGGCGTCGAGGCGATACGAAAAGTCACCCACGACTTGCCGGCCTGGCTTACGCGAGGCTCGGGGTCGGCAACGAGGTTACCGACAACTGTGATCAGCGGCTCACCGGCCATGAGCTACGCGCCCGCCTTTGCAGCGGCGCGTGCGGCCTTGGCCTGATCGCGCTTTGCCTGAGCAGCGCGCTGAGCGATGATCTCGTCAGTGCGCAGCACCTTGGTGCGCAGCACGGCCTCAGACAGGCCCAGCTGACGATCGAGCTCTGCGGTGGCTTCGTGCGAAGCGGTGAAGTTCACCACGACGTAGATGCCCTCGGTCTGCTTCTTGATCTCGTATGCGAGGCGACGCTTGCCCCAGATGTCGACGTTCTCGATGACGCCTTCAGCCTTGCTGATGACGCTCAGGAACTTCTCCATGCTGGGAGCCACGGTACGCTCGTCGATACCCGGATCGAGGATCACCATGAGTTCGTACGGATGCATGTACTGACCCACCTCCTTCGGACTTCACGGCCACAGGATTTCTGTGACAGGAGGGTGTTTGTGCATCGTGCCCACGCACGGCAAAGGTTCGCCGCGCACAGACAACTTGACTAGCTTACCACTGATATGGGCTGTGCCCTACCCCTGCGGCGGGGTTTCTTGCGTTCGCTTTTGCGCCCGGCGCGCGAGCGCCCTCATCCCGGCGACCAGCCCACTGGACACAAGGCCGGCACCCGTCGCCCAGAGGAGTGCATCATCGAGAGCGGTTCCGAACGTGGTGGGAGGATGGAACCAAATCTTGTCGTCTCCCATGGCGGTCGGGGTGCGCACAATGATTTCACGCGCACCCGGGGTGCGAGCGCCGCAGCCCTCCCTGTTTCGAAACTCCTCACTGAGCCCGGGTGGTGGCTCAGCTGACAGGTACGTCACGTCGTACACCGGCTTTGGGCGGCCAATCAGCATGCATCGGTTTTTGTCTCCCGTGTCTACGCGCGCGACAGCCCGCACCTGCTCGTGCGGCAACCCTTGGGTGTGTGACCACGCCCACACACCATCGACACCCACCGCCAGCATGATCGCGCCCCAGACGAACGCACCCGCAAACCATGGGTTACCGCACACCCGGCGGACCCACGCACCCCGCGACGCCCAACTCACGGTCTAGTCCTGCGTATCGACGACCACGGCCCGACGAAACACCTCAACTGCGCCAATCGGCTCGCGCTGACCACCCACGTGTTCAAGCTCGTCACCGTCGACAAATACCTGGGTCGCGTGCGCGCGCAGGGCCGCGATCTTGCGATCAAGCCACGGCGCGACATCGTGTGCCTCATATTTTTGATCCGGATCATTGCCCGCGGCGGCCTGTGCCTCTGCGGTCGTGATCTCCCAGAACGGCAGCTGCAGCGCCTGCGCGACAGCGCGGGCGAGGCGATGGGAGAGTACGTGGTCGGGGTGGCCGTAGCCGCCGCCGTCGTCGTAGCTGACGATCGCCTGCGCCCCCGACTGCTGCGCGGCCGCGAGTAGGTCGGTGAGGGGCTCAACGACGGGCACGCTCGTGAAGGCGTCGATGCCGGCATCGGGGCCAGCAGTCGCGCGGCCATCTGCCCCCCAGGCCATGCCCGAGTCTTCGTAGATAGCGGGCGGGTGCCCCTCGGCGCGCGCAGGATCGACCCCCAAAAACACGTGCCGCTCGAGCCCGAGCATGCCGAGCGCCGTGCGCAGCTCGTTCTGGCGGGCGACCGCGAGGCCGTGCGTGGCAGCGAGCGCCTGAAGCGGCCCCGCCATGACCTCGCCGCGTTCGCCGCGGGTCATCGTGACAAGCAACGGCTCGCGGCCGGCCTCGGAGAGCGCCGCGAGGGTGCCGCCCGTCGTGATCGTCTCGTCGTCGGGGTGGGCGTGCACGAACATCACGCGCGCCCGGCCGTCGAACCAGTCGGCTACCGCGGTGCGGTTTGCCTGTTCAGTCATTACTTCTCTTCCTCTGTGCTCGCGGAATGCTCTGTGCTCGCGGTGTGCTGCTCGGCCCACCAGGCTTGCAGCCGCTCGGTCGCAGCCGCTTCTCCGATGGGGCCTTCGTCGAGGCGCAACTCGAGCAGGAACTTGTAGGCCTGCCCGATCTGCGGGCCCGGTTTGATGCCCAGGATCGCCATGATTTGCTCGCCGTCGAGCTCGGGGCGCACGGCCGCCAGCTCTTCGGCCTCGGCGAGCTCTTGAATGCGGCGCTCAATGTCGTCGTAGGCGTGCTCGAGTCGCTCAGCCTTGCGGCGGTTGCGGGTAGTCACGTCTGCGCGCGTGAGAATGTGCAGCTGCTCGAGTTCACCGCCCGCGTCGCGCACATACCTGCGCACCGCCGAGTCGGTCCACTGCTGGTCGCTGTACCCGAAGAACCGCAGGTGCAGTTCAACGAGCCGTGACACCCGTTTGATCGTGTCGTTGTCGAAGCGCAGCTCGCGCAGTCGCTTCTTGGCGAGTTTGGCGCCCACCACGTCGTGGTGGTGAAAGGTGACACCGCCCGCTTCGAAACGGCGGGTCGCTGGCTTGCCGATGTCGTGCAAGAGCGACGCGAGCCGCAGCACCATGTCGGGGGCGGCCTGCGGGTCGTCGCGGCGCGCGATCTCGAGGTCGATTGCCTGCTGCAGCACGGTGAGACTGTGCTCGTACACGTCTTTATGGCGGCCGTGATCGTCTTGGGTTTCGACGAGCTCGGTGAGCTCGGGCAAGAACCGTTCGGCGAGCATCGTGTCGACGAGCAGCCGTATACCGGGCACCGGATCGTTTGCGCTGAGCAGCTTGACGAGTTCGTCGCGAATGCGCTCGGCCGAGATGATGTCGAGCCGATCTGCCAGCCGCACCATCGCCTCTTGGGTCTCGGGCACCACCTCGAAACCGAGCTGCGCCGAGAACCGGGCGGCGCGCAACATGCGCAGCGGATCGTCGGTAAACGAGGCCTCGGGGGCGCCGGGGGTGCGAATCTTGCGGGCGAGCAAGTCTTCGACGCCGCCCGACACGTCGACGAGACGCAGCTCGGGCAGCATGAGCGCGAGCGCGTTGATGGTGAAGTCGCGGCGCACCAGGTCACCCTCGATGGTGTCGCCAAACGTCACCTCGGGCTTGCGCGAGTCGTCGCGGTAGATTTCGGCGCGGTAGGTGGTGATCTCAACGGTTTCGCCGTGCACGCGGGCGGCGATGGTGCCGAAGTCGCGGCCCACGTCCCAAATCTTTACGCCGAGGGCGTCGAGTATGGCGCGGGTCTCGTCGGGCCTCGCCGAGGTGGTGAAGTCGAGGTCGGTGACGGGCCGCCCGAGCATCGCGTCGCGCACCGGGCCGCCCACGAGCGCAAACTCGTGTCCGTTTTGGGCGAAGGCCTGAGCAAGAGTGGCGACGGGGGCTGCGGCAGCAATCTCGCGCAGCGCGACCATAGATTCAGCAACAGAGGGCATCCGTATATCGTACCTGGGGGTGAGCGCGGGCTGGGCTCTCTAAACTTGACCCATGCGCCTTCGCTCTGTCTTCTCGGCCGCCCTCGCCGCTGCCCTCATTTGGGGCGGTGCGCCCGCGGCGTCGGCCATCATGGTACCCGAAGCGGCGCCTGCTACGGTGCCCGGCACGAGCGCTGAGACTCCTGAGGCCAGCAGTCCCGAGACCCGCGCCCCCGAGCCTTCGCTCGTCGTCGCGCCCGGCGAGGCTGTACTGCGCGAGGTGAAAGACGGGCTCGAATTGCGCGCGCTGCTACGCAACCCGACCGACGCACCGCTTGCGGCCGGCGAGATCGTGTACGAGCTGAGCACCGCGCCCGTGCGCACCTCGGCAGAGCTCGACAGCGCGCTCACCACGCATCGCGAGAGCGTCGGGGTCGGCGGGACGAGCGAGAGCGGCAAGGAAGGCGAGACTGCCGAGTCGGCAGACACAGCAGACACAGCAGACACAGCAGATCCCGCCGACTCGACGCCCGTGAGTGAGGCGAACCACACCGCCGACGCGGGCCTCGCGTTCGCCAAGCTCACCTCCGCCGAAGTGGGCGAGGTCGACGCGGCAGAGCAAAAGAAGGGCGAGAACCAGGCAGACGGCCTAGGCGCCCCGGGTGAGCAGCGCGTCACCACCGATATCGCCGCAGACGATCTACCGTTCACCGACATCACGCCGCCCGGCACGTATGTGCTGCGCGCACAGTTCACCCCCGAGGGCGCTAACGCCCCGCTGGCGACAACCGCGACCCCCCTCGTGTGGCGCAGCACGGCCACGCAAAAACCCACCGCTGAGCCTAAGCCCGGTACGCAGCAACCCGGCACACAGCAACCCGGCAACGAACAACAGGCCGACGAGAAACAGCCCGATGCGGCACAGAAGGCCGAGGCGCTCACGAAGCTCGACGTCAGCTTCATCGTGCCGTTCGTCTTGCCCTCGAGTATTCACACGATGCCCACGCGCGGGCAGCTGTCTGACCTGGCGCCCGGTTGGGATCGGCTGCTCACCGCGGCCGAGGCGGCTCGGGCGACCCTCGCGATCGACCCCCGCGTCATCGCGGGCATTCGCAGTTACGGCACCGAGGCCCCCGCTGAGGCACGAGAGTTTCTGAGCCGGATCGAATCCAGCGCGAGCCCGAGCTTCTTGTTGCAGTTCGCCGACGCCGACCCGGCCGCGCAGGCGGCGCTCGGCTTCACCTCGCTACTGAGCCCCACGAACCTCGAGTTTGTGACGCGCTTTGGGGAGTTCGAGGCGGCCCCCGAATCCAAAAACGGCACCGCCGACCCAGAACCGGATGCAACAGACGCGGCAGACGCGGCCAGCGAGGCCAAGAGCAAAATCGCCGACGAGAACACAGACAAGAACACAGACAAGAACGCCGCCGAGAACTCCGACACACAGCCCGATGCCGGTGAAGAAGCTGGCGGCGACAAGAGCAACGACAACGACAACGACAACGACAACGACAACGAAGGCAACAACGACGCGGGCAGCGACGAGAGCGTCGGTACCCCCACGGTCGAGCAGCTGACGGCGTGGCCCGAGAAAGCGACGGCGTGGCCGGCCGAGGGCAACGTCGACGAGGGCGCGCTCGACCTGCTCGCAGCGTCAAACGTCGACCAGCTCGTGCTCGACTCGGGCAATGTGAAACACACGGGCGGCCCGCGCATCACCCTGGGTGACGCATCGGTTGTCGTCACCGACAACGCCCTCGGCGCGGTCGCCGCGGCCGCCCTCACGGGCGACACCGACATTGACCGCGCCGCCGCCCGGGCCGAGCTTGTCGCCATGCTGGCCGTGCGCGCGCAGGCTGAGGAGGGCGGCGTCGTGCTCGGGCTCGGGCGGGCCGCGGTGGCTGATGCCGAGGATCCGGAGCTGCTTGTTGAGGCGCTCACGCTGCTTGATGCCGTGCGCGCGACCCCGATCGAAGATCAGGCTGAGGGCAGTGGGGAATTGCGGGCAGCGGGCCCGCTGGAGCCCAGGCTTGCGCTCTTGCGGTCGGCGGCCGATCGTGAGGCGGCCGTGAACGAGGTGGGGGCGGTGCTTGATGACCCGCAGTATCTGAGCGGGTATCAGCGCACGCGCCTGCTGCAGCTGTTTGCGACGCGGTATGCGCCGCAAGACGGCGGATTTGATCGGGCCGCGACCGCGTTTCGCACGCGCGATGCCGAGCTGCTCGAGGGCGTGCAGGTGATTAGCGCCGAGCACACGCAGCTCGTGGGCGTGTCGACGAGCGTGCCTATTCAGCTGCACAATTCACTGCCGTTTAACGCGACCGTGCAGGTGAACGTGCAGCCGGTGTCGGCGGCGCTCGAGGTTGAACAGCGGGTGTTTAAGGATGTCGCGGTGGGGGCCGAGGCGAACGAGCGCGTGCTCGTGCCGGTGCGCAGTCGTGTGTCGTCGGGGGAGTCGGGGCTCGTGGTGACCGTCGCCGCTCGCGGCGGCGATCCGACCGTGTTCACGGGCACGCTGCCGCTGTCGATTAGCAGCATCGTCGAGACGATCATGCTGTGGGTGCTGGGCATCGCCGCGGCGTGGCTCTTCGTGGGGGGCGCGATTCGCAGCGTGCGTAAGCGCCGCACCGGGTCGGCGCGCAAGCAGCGTAAGCCGCGGGCGGCGGGCGAGAGCGACGTGAAGCCGCATGGAATAGACGACGCCTAGGATGGGTTGTACCTGAGGCGTCGGGGCAAACCCGGCGCCCGAACACGTTAATGCAGCGAGGAGCCTCATGCGCCAGATCATCATCATCGGTTCCGGCCCCGCCGGTTTTACCGCCGCGATTTACGCGGCACGTGCGGGCCTTGAGCCGTTGATGTTCGCGAGCGCCATCGGCATCGGTGGCGAGCTCATGAACACGACCGACGTCGAGAACTTTCCCGGGTTCCCTGAGGGCATTCAGGGGCCCGACCTGATGCAGAAGATGCAGGAGCAGGCCGAGCGCTTTGGCACCGAGGTCGTCTACGACGACATCACCGAGGTCGATTTCTCGGGTGACGTGAAGCGCGTCACCTCGGCCGACGGCGTGGTGCACGAGGCCGCCGCGGTGATCTACGCGACCGGGTCTGCATACCGCAAGATCGGCGTGGAGGGCGAGGAGCGGCTCACCGGCCACGGCGTCTCGTCGTGCGCGACGTGCGACGGCTTCTTCTTCAGGGACAAGACAATCGCCGTCGTCGGCGGCGGCGACTCGGCGATGGAAGAGGCGACTTTTCTCACCCGCTTCGCGTCGAAGGTGTACGTGATTCACCGCCGCGACGAGCTCAAGGCGTCGAAGATCATGCAGCAGCGCGCGTTCGACAACGAGAAGATCGAGTTCGTGTGGAACTCTGCGGTCGCCGAGATTCACGGCGAGAGCGACGTGACCGGCGTGACCCTGCGCAGCACCGTCGACGGCGAGCTCAGCAAGCTCGACGTGACGGGCGTGTTTGTGGCGATCGGCAACGACCCGCGCACGCACCTCGTGCACGACAAGCTCGAGCTCACCGCCGAGGGCACGATCGCGGTCGAGGGCCGTTCATCGCGCACCTCGGTCGCGGGCGTGTTCGCGGCGGGCGACGTGATCGACCCCACCTACCGCCAGGCCATCACGGCCGCCGGCTCGGGCACCGTCGCAGCACTTGACGCCGAGCACTACCTCGCCGCGCGCGAGCAGGCCGCCGCCGAGCTCGCGACCGCGTAGAACCCACAATTTGTCACCCTGCGGGCGCGCCCACAACACTCGCGAGTCGCAGGATCCACCACACACCGTCATCCTGCGCGAGCATCTTTCCCCGTCATCCTGCGCGCGCGACCTGTTCAGAGAGAAACGCGCCAGCGTTTCTCACAGGTCGCGGTGGCCCTACAGGGCCAGCGAGTCGCAGGATCCACCGACCAAGGAGGTCATCATGAGTGAAGCAATCAACGTAGACGAGAACACGTTCGACAAGGTCGTGCTGCAGAGCGAGATCCCCGTGCTGGTCGACTTCTGGGCAGCTTGGTGCGGCCCCTGCCGCCAGGTCGCGCCCGTGCTCGACAAGATCGCGGCCGAGCAAGACGGCAAGCTGCGCGTCGTGAAGCTCAACGTCGACGAGAACCCCAACCTGTCGGCGAAGTACCGCATCACGTCGATCCCGGCGATGAAGGTCTTCAAGAACGGCGAAGAGGTGCGCGAGATCATCGGCGCAATGCCCAAGCAGATGATCGAGGAGCACCTGAACGGGATCATCTAAGCCCGGCTTTTTGTTCCGGATCCCCCTCGCGCAGCTGGTCGCTGCGCGAGGGGGATTTTTGTACTAAATCGACCGTGGTCGGCCTCGTGTTGAGGTTCGCATGTCGACGTTCAGAAAATATGCGCGAGTAGTTCCGTTTAACCCCGGGTCTTAAGCGGAACAACCCGCGCACATTTCACGTCCCCTCCCAACTGAGAGACTCGGGGCTCCACTTTTGCCTCGCGCCTCACCGCGTAGCACCGGGTCACCTGAGTTGACCGAATTAGTGACCACCTAAATATTGTCACCTCGACCAACATCGACCAACCAACATCGACCAGTCATCGGCGCGCAGACAGAAACTCACTCAGTTTGACTACGCGCGCGGTTACCCGAAGCCACTGAGCCCGGCGCCTGTGATAGGTATATGCCAAGTCATCGCTGCCCACTCGCCCCTATGATTTCGGCCTGCCCTATGATTTCGACGTCACGCAACCGCAATTCTCGTAAGCGCAAGTCAAAATCATAGGCATGGGTGAACATGGTCGCGGCGTGTGAAGACTGTCGAGGGAGGTGTATGTCATCGTGGCGACTCACGGCCACGAAAGCATATGCTGTGCCAGCGAGCGTGACCGACCGCAAAGGTTCGGTCGCCTAAATACTCGTAGCGTCTGCAACCACTTCTTCGATCGCACGCAATGATTCGATTCCGGCCCGCGCGCTGGCCGTGTGGTCATAACCCAGTTCTGCGACGACCACAGAAATATTGCGTGACACCAGCGGTAGCGCTCGGCTGAGCAAATGTTTGGCCACTTCGTCGGCAAACCCAGGGATAGCGCGCGGCAACTCACCGCTGAGCACAAGCACCTCAGGGTCGATCATGTGGCAGATGTTCACCAGTACCCGCCCCAAGACTTTGGCAGCACGGTGAGTGATCTCGGCGACCGCACGATCGCCTGCAGCTGCAAGTGTAATGAACTCCGCCCAACCGACCGATCGACCGAGCTGGGTAGCGGCATCCCGTAACACTGCTGGAATTGCGGCGTACTGCATCACGCATCCTGCATTGCCGCACGTGCACAGCGGCCCGTTCCAGTCATAGACGGTATGGCCGAGCTCACCCGAGCCGCCCCGCGCACCTGTCTGAATTTGGCCCTTGATCATATGTCCTGACGTGATCCCATAGCTAATGTCTACATACAACACGTCATTATGGCCGCGTCCTGCTCCCCACAAGTGCTCAGCAAGACCCTCCAACCGAGCGGTGTTCTGCGTGTAGACGGGAACAGCGAAACGCTCTCTGAAGAACTGCTTCGGGTTCACCCCGTACCATCTGCTCGAAGCTCGCTGAGCATAGACTTCACCAGTGCGAGCATCCATCTGCGTATCAACGGCGAGATGCAAGGCGCGCACTTGATTCCTGGGAATTTCGAGCTCTAACAACGCACGATCGACCAGGTCGGCACCAGCGGCTAGCCGGTCAGTAGCCGAGAGCTCGGCCAGCTGGGTGAGTGTGCATTCATTTAACACCACTCCATCGAGCGTCGCCAAGGTAACCGCGCAAGAGTCCACCAGGTAGAGCACTGAAACTAGCACGCCCAACTCCGTGGTAGTACCGATGTGATTCTTCAACAAACCTGGCTCGGGTGACACTTCCTTGATCAGTCCGTCCTCACTGAGACGATTCGTCAAGTTCGTAACGGTGGCGCGAGAGACACCCAAAGTTCGGGCAAGGTCAGCGCGATACGCAGGCCCTTCTGCAACAAGGGCACGCAGCAGGCGCTGGGCATTGGGGGTCAGTGTAGTCACGAGGGTCACTCCTTTGGCCTGGACTGAGTGTACAGGGCCCGTTCGGTCACGGCAGCGCTGCACAGCCTCAAGTCTAATACTGTTTAGAATATTGACACTTTTGATTTATACGTGCATTATTTAGGACAGCTCACACCTCAACGCCGAGACCTAGTCAATGCTCCACATGGCAGTGAGCTTGTCGGAGCACGATTCCATCGGAGGGATCATGAAGTTTCGTAAAATCCTGGCGGGTGTCGCTGCGGCGTCAACGCTCGTAGCACTCACCGCCTGCAGCTCCTCCTCCGATGCCACGTCTGGCACGGGCGGCAAAGCAGAAGCTGGCACCGTGCGCATGTGGGTCATGGAGGGCTCGCTCACTGATGCTTCGCAGGAATACCTGACGGAGCAGTTCGCCGAAGAAAACCCCGGCAGCGAACTGAAGATCGAGGTGCAGCAGTGGGACGGCATCGTCTCGAAACTGCAGACGTCACTGGCTTCAAAGAACGAAAGCCCCGATCTCGTTGAGATCGGCAATACCCAAACCACCACGTTCACCTCGGTCGGAGCATTTGCCGACGTCACTGACATGCAGGAATCGCTGGGTGGCAGCGATCTCATCCCGTCATTCGTCGATGCCTCCACGGTCGACGGTAAGGTCTACGCTTACCCGTTCTACGCTGGCGCGCGCGGCGTCTTCTACCGCACCGACCTCCTGGAGCAGGCAGAAATCGAGGTGCCAACCACCATCGACGAGTTCGATCAGGCTGTCATCGATCTACAGACCGCAAACCCCGAGAGCATCGATGACTTCTCGGGCATGTATCTTGCCGCAGTCGACGTTCACGGCGTCAACTCTTTCCTGTTTGCACACGGCTTCGACTTTGCCACGCAGGAGGGCGAGAAGTGGGTGAGTAAGGTTTCAACCCCCGACTCCATCGCTGCACTCGAAGCCCTCCAGAACGTGTTCAAGAACGGCACTACGTTTGCCGAAGACTCCCAGGCAGGCCAGAAGTCGTTTGAGCGCTACTTCAACGAAAACA
The DNA here is from genome assembly GCF_054456695.2 of Leucobacter faecis. NCBI lineage: Bacteria > Bacillati > Actinomycetota > Actinomycetes > Micrococcales > Microbacteriaceae > Leucobacter > Leucobacter faecis. Next base: position 23,352 of record NZ_JBTJER020000017.1, on the reverse strand, counting down.
GCACCGGCCTGCTCATCGGCACCGGCAACATTGGCACCAAAATCGATGAGGCCCTATGGGACGCCGACAAAGTCGGCGTCATGGCACTACCGTCACACGAGGCTGGTGTCGCCGGAGAAACTTTTGCTGGCGGCTCCAACATCGGCCTCGCAGCCAACTCACCGAACCCAGAACTGGCAAAGAAAGCACTGGAGACCATCTTTGCGGAGGGGTTCCAGACGAAGTTGGCTGAAGAGGGCTGGGTCCCCGGCAACACGAGCTACTCAGCTGCCGTCTCGGGCCCGTTTGGGGAGATCGCAGGCGACATCATCGCCCACTCGAAGCTAACCCCTAACAGCCCCGAGTGGGGCGTCACGTTCGGTGGTGCGCAGCTCACCGAATTCTTCACCCGTATCGCCAAGGGTGAAGACGTACAGGCCGCCGCCGAAACCTTTGGTGAGCAGCTCGAAACTGCTCTCAACAAGTAATTAAGGCACCTGTAAGAACATGACACAGTTGACAGTCCGTCCCACGCAAGCGAAGAAACCTCGCCCCGCGTTGACCCAGCCTATGAGTAAATCGGTGCGCGGTGGCCGCCGCCGCCTAGCCCCATGGATGCTACTTGCCCCTGCTAGCATCATGGTGCTTGTCGCCCTCGGATATCCCCTTGTGCGCCAGCTCATCATGTCATTTCAGCACTTTGGGCTCGCACAACAATTTGGGCAGCCCGCTGAATGGGCCGGACTGTCAAACTATGCCGAGATCGTCACAGACCCGTATTTCTGGAGCGTCTTTCTCAAGTCGCTCCTGTTCTGCGCCTGGACGGCAGGGCTCACCATGCTCTTCGGTATCGGGTTTGCGGTACTTATGCTCCGTCTCAATACCCTCGTGCGATCGATCCTCAACACCACGCTCATTGTCGTCTGGGCGATGCCAGCTCTTGCCTCACTGACAGTGTGGCAGTGGCTCGTCGACCCGCGCTCGGGTCTGCTGAACTACTTTCTCACTTCCGTTGGGTTCGAGAGCTTCAAGAACTTCAACTGGCTGGGGGAGAACTTCTGGACGTTTTACCTCATCGCATCTGCCGTCATCATTTGGGCTTCACTGCCCCTGGTCGCGATCACCATCTACTCCGCGCTCTCGCAGGTCTCTGGCGAAGTACTCGAGGCGGCTGAGCTCGACGGAGCCTCAAGTTTTCAGCTGATCCGGCACATTATGGTGCCGATGATCGCGCCCGTGATCGGCCTGATCGGGGTACTACAGGTCATCTGGGATCTACGCGTATTCACACAAATTTACGTACTACAGCAGGCAGGCGGAATTGCGAGCGAAACCAACCTTCTCGGCACCTACGTGTACGAGATGGGTATCGCCAAGGGCAACTACGGCATGGCCTCAGCCCTCGCCATGATCATTCTGATCCTCACACTGATTCTCACCGCCCGCTATCTCACGATGCTCTACCGCCAGGGAGGGATGAAGTAGTGTCCACCACCCAACTTATTGTCATCAGTGAATCTGAGAACGCTGGTTCGCGCACCGCGCTTCGCAAGGCCAAGCGCAAAGAATTCTTCGCGCGGCCTCTCGCCAACACCTTCGGGATCCTGCTCGCGCTCCTGTGGTTGATTCCCGTCTACTGGATGGTCAACTCGGCGTTTCAATCTGAGTCCGAGCTCATGGCCTGGCCACCCCATCTCTTGCCTCAGCAGTTTACCTGGGGCAACTTCGGCACAGCACTGGCCAACCCAAATTTCTGGCCGGCTCTCGGCGCCTCGCTAACGGCGGGCGCACTGACTGTCGTATTCGCGTCGGGCGGCGCCCTGCTCGCAGCCTTCGCGCTTTCTCGGTTCCGTTTTCGCGGCCGCACAATCATGATCATCGCGATCCTCATCGTGCAAATGATCCCGGCAGAAGCGCTGTTCATCTCCCAGTACCGCATGCTCGACGGCTGGGGCCTGTTGAACTCGATCAGTGGCCTTTCGATCCTCTACATCGGCACAATCGTGCCATTTATCGCGTGGATGATGCGCGGCTTTGTTGACGGTATTCCCATCGAGCTTGAGGAGGCCGCAATGGTGGACGGCTGCTCACGCTTTGGTGCGTTTCGCCGCGTCACCCTGCCGCTACTTCTGCCCGGCATCATTTCTACCTCGGTGTTTGGTTTCCTGTTTGCTTGGAACGAATACACACTGGCACTCATCGTTCTGTCAAAGGATTCTGCGGTGACTCTGCCGATCTGGCTGCAGTCCTTCCAGCAAGGCCTCAAGGCCACTGACTGGGGAGCTGTCATGGCGGGTGCAACTTTGATCGCTATTCCGGTGATCATCATCTTCGTGCTCGTGCAGAACAAGATTTCCTCAGGCATGGTGGCTGGGGCGGTGAAGGGATGACTCTCTCAGTTCTACCTGCGCCAAGAGTTGGCCCTGTATCCGGACGCTCGCCCCAGTACGCGTGGAGGGGGCTCCTAATCGACTCTGCACGCACCAAGTATCCGGTTTCGGTGCTGCTGCGTGTCATCGAGCTTGCCGCTCGCTACGGCTTCAATAGGCTTCATTGGCACCTTACCGATGATCAGGGGTGGCGCTTCGACGTACCCGAGTACCCTAAGCTCGCTGCCGAAGCCGCGTTTCTGCCGCGTACCCGATTCGATGACTACGACTCACTCCTCACGGATACCCGTGAGCGTGCGGTTGCTGAGCAGGAGGACAAATGGAGCAACGGGTTTTACTGTGATGATGAGATCGCTGAGGTTGTCGCACACGCTCATCAGCACGGTATCTTGATCGTGCCCGAGGTTGACCTACCCGGTCACATGATGGCCGCGATTCTGTCATACCCCGAGCTCGGCCGTCCGGTTGAGCTCCCGTTGCCGACTGAATCGATGCGAGACCACATGTGGTGGCCCGCACGCAACGATCTACTGTGGCCCACCGACGCGGCACGCGACTTCGTCGTCGCGATTGTTCGTCGCGTAGCCGAGCTGTTCCCCGGGCCCTATGTTCACATCGGTGGTGACGAGTGCGCGTACCGGCAGTGGTCCTCTGACCCCGAAATCACCGACTGGATGGCGCGAAGAGGCGTCGGCCGAGTCGAACATCTGCAGACATGGTTCATGGACATTGCAGCACGCACGCTGAGAACGGCAGGCAAGCAGGTTGCTGTCTGGGACGAGGCGTGCGAGATATGGGACGATCATGACGCGCTGGTGATCGCCTGGGACGAGGGCCGCAGCATGGACCGGATCGCTGGCACCAACCAGCAGTACGTTTTCGCAGACGCACGCAACCTCTATCTAAATCGTGTTGATCCAGACGCCCAGTTCCCGCAAAAAGGCATGCTGCCCGCCATTTCCATGCACGATATTCTCACGGCGCCCTGGAACGAGACTCTCGACGAACGATGCATAGGCGTGCAGGCCGGGGTGTGGTCTGAATTTGTGCTCGATGGCGAAGACCTGTTCTCAATGCTCTTTCCGCGGCTGCTCGCGGTCGCCGAGCGTATGTGGAACCCAGACCTCGATCCGGCACAGGCTCGCGATCAAATCGCGCAGGAATATGCTGCGCTCCAATCTGCGGGGGCGTTTGGCGCCCCTGCACTTCAGCAACGGTGGTGAAGGTGCATGACAAAGAGAGTACTCGCCGTGTTCGCGGCATGGTGTCTCGCGGCGACTGGTGTCGCGCTCTCCCCAATTAACTCGGCTCTGGCAGCTGAGCCGGATCAGGGCGCGCCTGTACGGGTGCTCTTGGAGGAAAACTTTTCGTCCGGTGATGGGGCTGGGTGGGTGGCTACGAAGGCCAACTCCGCGACCGAGATCACCTTCACCGGCGGTGTTGCGCGCATCAAGGGCGGTGGTCCCGAGAACCGTGTAATGTCTGAGGCTGACATTCTGGCCTCAGACCTCACCCTCGGACTCGATCTGTTCATCAATGAGGGCAACACAAACTCGGCCATCAAGATCGGATTCTTCTCAGACTCGTCTGGCGCGAACCGGCACCAGCTCACCTGGGATGGCCCCCATGAGACTCTACGGTTCGAGCGGGTCGTCAATGGCGTCGCGACTGTGCTTGGTGTGCCAGCCAATCTCGCACTTCCCGTGAACTCTGGCGGTTCGCCTCACCAGGTCACCATTACCTCGACCGGCGACCGGCTACAGGCATCGGTCAACGGCACGTCTCTCTTGGAGGTGAGTGACACAAGCGTCGCTCAAGCGCACGAAGGTCACGTGCTTTTCGCAGGCCAGTTCCCAAACCAAGACTTCAGCATCGGCCACGTACGCGTCACGACCACCGAGTCAGAGCGCTCGGGGCAGTACGCCGTCGAGGTGCAAACCAAAACTAACGGCACCATGGACACCGATGCCGCGACAGCTGGTGGCTCGCTTTCAGCAAACCGCTCGTCGGGTGATTCAGGTGACGTCGTGACGCTCACTCCCACCGCAAAGCCCGGATTTGTGTTTCAGGGGTACGAATCACTCCGACTCGACACAGGTACCAGCACTGATGGCCTACTCACGATTACCAACAATCGCTTCACGCTTGATGACAAGACCGGCAGTGTCATCATCATCGCAAAGTTCGTCACTGAACCTGAAGATCCAAATGTTGTCTTCACGGACCACTTCAACGATCCCCTCAACAAGCACGGTAAATACACGTTTAATGCCCCCTCAGCAATGAGTATTATTGACGGCGCTTTGCACATCCGCCCCGAAACAGGCCCCGCCTATGCAATTGTCGACGCGTCAAGCTGGCGCAACCCATCCAATTATCGGATCCAGCTCGACGCACGCAAGGCTTCAGGCACCGCCGGCACCGCTCAGATCGCCTTTCGAGGCGAAGCGTTTTCAGATCGTTACGTGCTTGCACTCAACGGCTCAAAGGCCCTCCTACGTCGACTCGACTCACAGGGTGCCAATATCGAGCTCGCGAGCACCAATTTTACGTTCGACCAAAACTCCCGTCGCATCATCATTGATGTTACTGACGATACGGTGTCAGTGAGCGCCAATGGCACGCCACTCCTCTCGTATGTCAACACGGACGATCCGGACCGCGACGCCGACAACTGGTCGGGGCTCAGCCCCGGACTGAGCCTGATTAACATGACACCGACTTCGTCCGTTGCTTTCGATAATGTTCAGGTTGCGCGAGTTCCGGTGCCGGTCAGAGCATCAGTTGATGTCACGCTTGATGACATACCTGATCCAAGCCAGGTATCTGGAGCGGTCGTGTTGTCGTCATACCTTGTCGGAGCCGGAGAGCGGATCACATGGGAGGCGGTCGCCAAGGGCGGATACACCTTTGACCGACTGACCCAAGATGGGATCGAAGTCCCTGCGGCTGGGCTCGTGATCTCAGAGGAACAGTCAGAACCGGTTATTCTCGTCGCAAACTTCACTCGGTCCTCGACCACACCGACGACCTACTACATCGATCCTTCGGTCGGCGATGATTCCAACACTGGCACCTCGGTTTCGCGCCCTTGGGCGAGCCTCGCAAAGCTCGACCGAACATTCAACCCTGGTGACAAGATTCTACTGAAGCGTGGAAGTAGCTTCTCGGGATCTGCGTCTGCCCTCGCTTTTCGCGGTTCGGGTAGCGCTGAGAAACCGATTGTCGTGGGCGCATATGGTGAGGGCAGGCAACCCCAGCTCAATGGAGCGGGACAGGTTGAAAACGTTGTCAGTGTCAATAATCAGGAGCACATCACAATCTCGGATCTCGAGATCACCAACACCGCCCCTGAGTTTGGTGCAACCTTCGCACTCAATTCGAATACAAACCGCGCTAAGAATTTGCGAGCCGTAAACGTGTCGGCTCGAGACTTTGGCATCGTTCACGGGATCCAGATAACAAATCTTTATATTCATGATATCAACGGCAACCTGGCGGCGAAGTGGAATGGCGGCATCTTCTTCGATGTGGCGGGCGAGGTCGCTGGCGGCGAACTACACGGAGTCCCAACTAAATATGACGGCGTGCGCATTGAGAGCAACGTGCTCGAGCGGGTTGACCGTTCGGGGATCAAGCTGGTCAGTTCGGCCTGGGCCAACCAGTCGACCGCTAACAATCCGGGGACTCCGCTTCATTGGTTTCCATCCACCGACGTGATTGTGCGTGACAACCAGTTGCGGTACATGGGCGGTGATGCAATCACTGTGCGCGACACCGACGGCGCCCTAATCGAGTACAACCTCGCGCGCCATTCGCGGTACCAGAACACGGGCTACAATGCGGGAATCTGGCCGTTCCAGGCGACGAACACTGTCATCCAGTACAACGAGGTGTCACACACCCACGGCGTGCAAGATGGTCAGGGGCTCGACACCGATCACGTGTCCTCGTACACCGTCATGCAGTACAACTACTCGCACAATAATGAGGGCGGCTTCATGCTGCTTATGAACGGGTTTCCACACACGGCCCCCACCGTGCGCTACAACATCAGCCAGAATGACGCTGATAAGACGTTCGAGTTCGCCCGAGGCACGGCAGCTGGCACGATGATCTACAACAACACTATTTCGTCGAGCACGAAACTGCAGGGTCCGCGCGGCGGCGTGCTAGATCTGGCCAATTCGGCGGCGGGCACCGGAAACCGTGAGGTGTTCATTTTTAATAACGTCTTCGACTACCCCGCTGGACAGCCGTTTTACGTCGGCGAAGCCGAGACGATGAAGACTAGAGCCATGCTGTTCAATAATGCCTACACGGGTGGAATTCAGCCTCCCGCTGAGGAAACGCAGGCCCTCACGGGCGCCCTTGGACTCCCTGACCTCGGGTCGGTTCCCGATGACGCAGGGGCCACCCAACCGCGCGCTGGCAAATATGTCGATGACCACTTCTCGGGATACATGCCCGACGCGGACTCGCCACTGCGTACTGCGGGCGTCTCCGTGCAAGACATCGTTGACCTCTACGACGGCACGGTCGTTGACCGACGCAACCTCTCACCAACTGAGATTCACGCGCTCGCCCTCGACGGGAACAGTATCGATTTCGTAGCGGGAGCGTTTCTGCCTGCGATCGAGGAGGTGCGTTACGATCTCGATTTCCTAGGGCAGCCGCTCGCGGCGGCTCCCAAAGATGTCCCCTCGGTCAGGTCGTGGGACACCGCACCGGAACTCTCAATTGGTGCGATCCAGTACGTGGACCCTATGTCTGAAGGTCCCGGTGAATCTGGTGGGGGAACCGACGAGGATGACGAAGAGTTCAACCCTGGTCAACCGGGTGCAGGCACCAGCTCGGGTACCAACTCTGGTCAGTCTGGCACTCACGGCCCTGATTCTGGACAGACCAATGAGGATGTTGAAGCAGGCACGTACGAGAACGGCAACCTGGCGGCAACGGGCGTTGGCTGGCGCAGCGGGCTTATTGCCGGAGCCGGAGCGCTGCTCGTGACAGGGCTTCTGTTACTGCGTCGGCGGGCACACAAGTGACCACCCGACGACCACCAAGGCGTGCTCATCGACCATTATTGCTGCTCGGGATAGGTGTAGCTCTCGTGCTCGGCGTCGGAGCTACTGTCTCGGCTTGTACCCCGAACACGCTCCCTGTGTCCGATCAGATCAACGAGGCTTACGCACGTTCCCCTGCGACAGGAACCAAGATCTCCGAGGAACGACGCATCCACGACATCGCGGTCATTGACTGGGCCATTGAAAACGGAGCGATCGAGACGCCATTCTCGCTTGCAGACGCCACAGATACCGGCCCCAGCCGACAGGGAACCGGATCCGGTCCTCGTGAGGCTGGCCCCTGGGCCAAGTACCAGGCCTTTATAGACAAGCAAGCCCAGGCCCTGAGAGATGAGATTCGTGACGACTTGACCATCGAAGAAGTTCGAGCCTATTACGAGGCTCATCCTGAGCGTTTTGAACGCCAGGACGACATGACTCTCGAGGTCACTGAGTGGGAGAGCGAGCGGGCGGCAGATCCGTACACCGTGGAGATCAGCGCAGCAAACGTGCGCGAGCTTCAAGAACAGGACGACTCGCTATTGTCGGCTGCTCTGTCACTCGATCAAGACGAGCAGTCGACCATCGAGCGGGGTGGCGGACGGTTCGCTCAGGTTCGTTGCGTGACCCGCACAGACGCAGGGATCACACCGTTCAGCGAGGTTGTGCAGGCCGCAGCGGCCCAGCACGCCTCAGAACTTTTCAGTTCTCAGCTCAGCAGCCGAATGGCCGCACTTGATACGCAACAGTGACCAACAGTGACCAACAGTGAGCACGCCAGCACGGGAGGAACACCGATGACCGCCGCACCGAAACGCCCCAATATCGTCTTGATTCTTACGGACGACCACGCCAGCCACGCTATCGGCGCCTATGGGTCTGTGGTCAATGAGACGCCCCGGATCGACGAGATCGCGCGGGCTGGGCGCCGGATCGACCACTGCTACTGCACCAATTCACTGTGCACCCCCAGCCGTGCAAGCATTCTCACGGGCACCTACAGTCATGTGAACGGGGTGTCCACGCTCGTGACACCGATTGATGCCAGCCAGCCCACCTTCATTTCCCTGCTCAAGGAGGCAGGCTACCGCACCGGTATCGTGGGCAAATGGCACATGGGGGAGGGTGAAGATCATAACCCTCAGAGCTTTGACTACTGGGCTGTACTACGCGACCAAGGTGAGTACTTCGACCCTCAGATTCTCACATCTGAGGGTGTGCGCATCGAGCATGGGTACGCAACTAACATCATTACTGATCTGTCACTCGAGTGGCTCGAGTCGCTCGATGAGCGTGATGGGGGTGAAGACGATGCACCGTGGTGCCTCCTCATCCATCACAAAGCGCCCCACCGGTCTTGGGAGCCCGATGAAGCGCATGCAGGCATGTACACCGCTCCGATCCCTGTGCCGGCAACGTTCAATGATGACCACGAAGGAAGGTCGGCGGCCGCGAAGCACGCAACCATGCGCATCGCTGAATACCTAACGATGACCGACCTCAAAATCACACCTCCCGAGGGCCTCACCCCCGATGAACTGGCACTGTGGAAGTACCAGCGGTACATGGAGGACTACCTACGCTGCGTCGCCTCCGTCGACGACAATGTCGGCCGCGTCATCGATTTCTTGAAAGACCGCGGCGAATTCGACAACACCTTTATGGCGTACAGCTCGGACCAAGGGTTCTTTCTGGGCGATCACGGCTGGTTCGACAAACGATTTATGTACGAAGAGTCCATCAAGATGCCACTGCTGGTGTCGTGGCCCGACCGAATCAAACCAGGTGCACCGATGGAGCAGATCGTCACAAACGTGGACTTCGCTCAGACGTTCTTGGACGTCGCTGGGGTTTCGGCTCACGAGCGAATGCAAGGGCAGAGCTTTCTGCCGCAGCTCACAGAGCAGCCCAAGCAGCCCACACGCGACGGCTTCTACTACCGCTATTACGAGAACGATGACGAGAATCATCACGTCCTCGCGCACTATGGAATTCGCACCGAACGCTATAAGTTGATTTATTTCTACAGCGACGGGATGGGGCTACCGGGCTCGTCACCGTTCACATATGCGCCAGAGTGGGAGCTGTACGATATGCGGGCCGACCCCGACGAGCTGATCAATGTGTATCACCAGCCAGAGTATGCCGACGTGCGCGAACAGTTAAAGGTGCAACTCTGGCACCTGCAGGAAGAGCTCGGCGACACGCCGCATCCAAGCCAACCGCGACCGTCACTACTTGGCGCTGCGGTGCCTACCTCGACAAGCCCCCGGCCGAGCCAGTCGGTAAGCCACGCATCGTAAGCCTCAACGGGATCATCTAAGCCCGGCCCTTTGATCCGGATCCCCCTCGCGCAGCTGGTCGCTGCGCGAGGGGGATTTTGTGTCCGTGCCCCCGCCATGCTGCGCGAGCACCCCGACCTCGTCATGCCGCGCGAGCACCCCGACCTCGTCATGCCGCGCGAGCACCCCGCCCCGTCATGCTGCGCGACGAAGGAGTCGCATCCAGCACAATCAAATTGGGCCTGTGCTTAACCCCAGCTGAGGGACTCGGGGCTCCATTCCTTGCCTCGCACCTCACCACGTAGCACCGGGTCAAGAAACGCCCGCATGAGCACCAGGGCCGCGTCGACGGTTCGGTAGTCGGCGCAGGCTGGAACCGACTTTGCGTCTTTTGCGTAGCGCGCTCCCCAAGTTTGCGGTACTCGGAACATCTGTGGGAGCAGCAATGCACGTGCGTCGGCCTCAGCTTGAAGCGCACGCCACAGTTCATCTGCATTCATGGAGGCTGTCGAAACGAGAATAACCAGATCGACGAGATCCCATTCTCTGGTTGACTGTCGCCCTTTGTACTCTGTGAGAGTGGCGCACACCTTATCTGCAATTTGATCTACCACGGGATAGAGCCGGTAGTCATGGCTGCGCAGCTTCGGCAGATCAAGTCCGTTTGCAGGGGCTGCAACGAGGGCCGTTCCTATGACAATTACATTCGTCACAAGATCCACTTTGAGCGTGCCTCGTTTGCTCGCTCCCACGTACATATCGAAATGAACCTGGACCCCTTCGGTGTAAACCTGTTGATCACCAGCGACCGACGGTTCGTGCCCCACGTACTCAAACCTAAAGAAGTCTCCCAAGTCAATTTCAGCGGAACGCCTAAGATCATCCAAAGCGCCGTCGATCGTCTGGCCTTTTCGGTACAGGTCGATGTCTCTGGTGGTGCGGGCTGAACCAACGCGCGCGAGTACTCCGGTGCCGCCCTTCAGCATCCATTGTGCATCCGCTTCATCAGAAAATATCCTGCTTAGAAACCGCCTGAAGTATTCCTGCCTAATCCGATCGTTGACTGAGATCGATGGGTCATCCGAAGAGAGCTTACGGGCTGCGGCAAGTATGCCTGACTCTACTGCCCTCGGGCTTTGGTAGCTCACGACGTTCACCTTTCGTCCTCTGTGCTCTTGAATCCTGGATACTCAGCTCGAGCAGCCAAATTGATCCAGTCCACAACCTTCAGATAGTCAGAAGAATTCCCTCTCGCCCCTGAAGTTTTTCTAACCACTGCTGCCCGATCAGCGCCGGGCAGGGAGGCAATGAACTTGCTTGCGATCATCGCCCCGAGTTCCTCGTGGGAGGCAAGCTGTGCAGCGACAGTCTCGTTATCAATATGTGCCGCCTCCAGAAGCTCTTGGAGCAGAGCCTCCCCGTCACCCTTACGGTGACCATTACGTTCAGCTAGTGGAGTGAGATAGCTCTCGAGCTTTTCCATGTCCAGGTTCATCTTGCGATTCGCGTCACGAATCACCGCGCCGATGTGCTCGAGTTGGGTGCGTGCTTCAACCAGGTCGGCGATCGTGCGTTCGACCGTTGTGACCGGCAGACCCTCGCGAATCGTTACATCTTCTCGAGTTAGCGTGCGAGTTTTATACCGTATCTCTTCACGCTGCGTTTGCTTGCGACGCAGAGTGGTAAATTCAGTTCGCATGGCCCGCAGGTCTCCTACGCCATAAAGCACTGTCGCTGTCTCACCCGAAACTGTCGCAAAGCTCGGCCGATGTTGCGTGCGCTCCCATGCAAGCTGTTTGGGCTCGATACTTAGCCAGGCGGCGCGAAGGTCTTCATGCTCACTGCTAGGTGCTCCCGCATCCTTATACACACCATGCGCGAGCCTGACGAGATCACCATTGTCTGCAAGGCGCGCAAGATCCACATGACTCAGCCCGCGAGCAAGAGCCTGCGCAGAGGTAACCATGCCCCACTGGGACTCGGTAATCTCTGCAAGCTCACGCAGCGCAGGTCGGTACTTCATGCTTAGAAACTAACACCCAGAGTGTAAGTATTCAAGCACTATTCAGAAATCCGAATTTCCCGAGTCGGGCACTCAACATGGGATTGGGCAGCCGGGAAGCAGAAAATCTGCCCAACAGGCGTATTGTCGTGAGGCTAACGTTCGATACTGTCCGCCAATGACAGCAGGACCGTTGCGAATTCGCTGACCCTCGCAGCCACTGTCGGGCCTGACGGCGCCAGCGACGCGACGCCGCTGTTCACCCCTTGTTCGCTCAACCTAAAGGCTTGTTCAGTAAAGTTGAAAAGCCCCTTAAGCTGAACGAGGCGTTTACACCGCAACTTATTTCGCGCCACACGGGGGCTCAAAGCAGTCACCTCACGCAGCCGGTTTCATACCCCTAGAGTCCTGGAGCCCTTGGTTGAGGGCTGCGACGACCTTCGCACGACACCCCTCATCAAGCTCACCTGGGCTTCCTGGAGGGAGCACGAAACTCCTGGCCGCTTTGTCATGGTCAAGTGCATCCCATTGTTCGGCAAGATTAACGCGTTCCGTCACACCCAGCATCAGCCCAGCGTCGATACCAAGCTGCCTAGCGGCAGCCACCGCGATGTCCCATTCGGCTTCTTCTAATAGCTCCTGACCCTCATCCGTGGAGTACAGATTGTCTTGCACCTCTTGTGCTTCTCGGTACCAGAAGGCAGCTAAAGCAAGATCTTTCGCATCCTTATCTTCCCCATACACCGAGCGGTCAACCCACGATCGCAGTTTTAGGAGCGCGTATCCGGTGATAGTTGGTATACGCACGGTTATTCCACTGGGCAATTTGAGGGGCAACGACTGCTGGTGCACTTCGGAGAAAGCGAAAACGACAAGCCCCTCACCCCTCGGCGCAGGGGTCGAGATCCCTGTCGGATCTTCAATTGCGCCGAACGGCATAATGTCGACAGGAAGCCCACCGATCCTGTAGCGAATCCCGTTGCTTCCAAGCCGCTGGAATCGATCGTCGATCCGATCAGAGATAGCCCAGTCATCCAAAGCAATCCCTATATCGACGTCATTTGTGGCTCGAAGCAAAAAGTCATGCCCAAGGGCCGCATGCAAGATGTCGCGACAGCCAGCACCAACGATCAAGACTTGCTCGGGCAGCATGCTCACCGTCTCAATAAGCTCGGTGATAACCGCTTCAAACTCATCGAAAAGACGCGGGCTAATCTGCGCGAAGTTGAGCATGCAACTCTCGAAACTCTAAGGCTACCTCGTGCTGACGACTGTCTTGCGCAGCAAGCAGGTCAGCGTAAACAAGAAGCGGCGGGGCCGTAAACACGCCTCCCGAAGAATGCCCGTGCGGATCTTCCCAAAACTGCTCTTTGACGAAGATGTTTGGGCGAGCCTCCTCACGTCGCCAGCGAAGCGAAATGTATAGCTCAGTCGGTTGTCCGTGACTATAGAGCGTAAGGGTTTCTGGTCGCATGTGTGTTCTTAATGCAGATTCGCCACTAATGAAAACGGGGCTCTCCCGACTCTCAGTCACTGTAATGTCCCCAAAGAAAGTGGCACGGAGCTGCCCCCTGCCGAGTCCCGCTGGGTAAGACTGCACCCAGAGGTCAAGCAGCCGCTCGCGCATCGTCTCGCTAAAGCCTTGCCGATGAGCCAAGAAGCCCTGCTCGCGCAGGAGTTGCAGTGTGGACTGCGCCTGCCCGAGCGAAACACAGGCTACGCGAGCAAGTTCTCGTAACGGTGATTCCAAGAGAAATTCCCAAGAGAGCAGGGCAAAGATGACCTGCGCACGCTTTGGGCTCATCAAGTTAATGCCACCTCTTTGGTGCACAACGTTTCGGGTCCTCGTGTTCTGACCAGCAGCCGCCGGGGTGCTCGGTCGACGCCCTCGCACGTCAATCAACACTGGCTCAAAGTTGATGTACGCGTTGCCACTGCCGTCCATGTAGTTAATGCCGCGTTCGCGCATGATATCGGCGCTTCGCTCGGTCACCCGATCACCCACCACAAGCAGTGGGGCATCTAACTGATGGAAGTCGGCAGTTTTCGCAACGGTAGACGCTGTCATTTCAGGCACGTAGCTCAAATTGCCACGCAAGGTGGAGCCTCGGTAACGCAACTCACCGTGAACCACCGCTCCAGGCTCCAGGTTCTCTAATGTGACGCCCATGCGAAGCTCGAGCCCGTACTCATGCAGCCGTGATTGTAGATCTTCTGCAAGCGTCAAATCCATCGATCAGCCCGTTCAGTCTGTTCACCCTAAGCTTTTGTTCAGTATAAATGAAAAGTCTCTTAGAGTGAACAAGATGTTATGAACCTGAGCTGACGAGCAAGAGCCCGCTGACAACAGCCACGATGCAAGCCGCCTCCCGCAGCGGCACGGGCAATCCCGCGCTCACAGCGCAGGCAACCCCGGCATCAGGCCAGCCTGCTCAATAACGGCACCGATCTCGAACACCGTGCCCTCGTCCCACGGGTGCCCCACGACCTGCACGCCTGTCGGCACGCCCACTGTCGAGAGCCCGCTCGGCACCGCGAGCACGGGGCAGCGGTTCGCAACGTTAAACGGGCTCGTCAGGTGCGCCTCCCAGTAGTGCCCCAACTCCACGGGCTCACCATCAGCACCCGGCACGCACACCCCCGCAAGGTAGTCGCCCGCCGCGTCGAGCATCTCAATGCCCTGTGTGGGGGCGAGCAGCGCGTCGAGACCGGTCATCGCAACAGCGAGTTCTTGCTGCAGCTGGGCGTCGAGCGCCATCGAATCGGGCAGGCTGACCCCAGCAGCAAACCGGGCAGCGTCTGCGATGAACTGACGCGTGTACGCGGCCAGCTCTGACTCGGTGCCCGCCGTGAGCTGCGCCATCGCGGGCCCGAGAATGTGCCCGAAGTGGGCGAAGGTCGTGGCCGTGATCCGCTCCGTCGTCCACGGCAGCGTCACCGGCACGATCGTCGCGCCCCGGGCCTCAAGCAAGGCCGCCACGCGCTCCGTGTTCTCGCGCACACTCGGCGCGATCGGGTAATCACCCAGCGTGAGCGAGAGCCCAATGCGCAAGCCCTGCAACTGCCCGGATCGCTGCACCGCCGCGACCCTGTCAGTCAGACTCGCCCACTCGCCCGATCGCTCAGCCAAACCACCCGAACCAGCCAAGCCCGCTCGGCCCGCCGCAACCCTGCCCACCGACCCGTGATCGAGCGGGTGTGCCCCGCTCATCACCTCGGCGAGCAGCGCCGTGTCGGCCACGGTGCGCGCCATCGGCCCGTCGCCCCGGTACCAGTCGGCTGACAGCGGCGGCAGCCCCGGCACGCGCCCATACGGCGCCTTGTAGCCAACGGTGCCCGTGAACCCCGCGGGAATGCGCGTGCTGCCCGCAATGTCAGAGGCGGTAGCAAGCGTGGTCATCTGCGCGGCGAGCGCGGTGCCAGCCCCGCCCGAGGAGCCGCCGGGTGACGCCTCAAGGTTCCAGGGATTGCGGGTGACACCCCACGCGGGGGAGTGCGTGACGGTCGCGCACGAGAACTCGGGCGAGGTGGTGCGGGCGTGAATGATGCCACCAGCGGCGAGAATGCGCTCGACCACCGGGTGGTTCGCCGCGGCGCGTACGCCCCGCTGCGACGCGAGCCCCTGCTCGAGGCTGCGGCCTGCGATGCCGTGTTTCTCTTTGGTCGCGACGGGAATGCCCAATAGTGCCGGGGCCTTCGTGCCGGATCGGCGGGCCGCCGCCCAAGCCGCATCGGCTGCAAGCGCCGCGGCCCGCGCCTCCACCGCCATCACCTCGGTGAAGGCGTTGATGCCCGTTTCGCGGTCTCCGTTCACCCGAGCGATGCGGTCGAGGGTGGCCTCGAGTAGCTCGCTGGGGGCGAGCTCGCCCGATTCGAACAGGGCACGGGCGGCGTGCGCGTCGAGCTCGGTGAGCGGTGATGTTTGCTGCGTGGTGAGCATTATTTCTCTCTCCCGGTCATCCTGCGTGGCCTTTTCTCCCGTCATCCTGCGCGACACCCCACCCGTCATTCTGCGTGGCTTTTCCTCCGTCATCCTGCGTGAGCGAAGCGAATCGCAGGATCCACACCCGCTTCAGCGAGCGCGCCGTGCACGAGTCGCCAGCCGACCTCGGCGAGCATGTCGACGCCCGCGGCCATGTCTTCGTCACGCGAGAACTCGCGTTCGCAGTGGCTCACCCCGTCGACGGACGGAATGAACAGCATCACAGTGGGGGCGATGCGGTTCATCGCGACCGAGTCGTGGCCCGCCATGGTGCGAATGCGGCGGGAGCCGAGCCCCAGGTCGGCGGCGACTCGGTCGGCGAGCCCCAGCCCCTGCTCCGGGTAGTGCTGGTTATCACGCACGTCGAAGTCGCGCGCGTTGATCACGAGGCCGTGCTCGGCCTCGATCGCGCGAATGTCGGCAAGAATCTGGTCGCGGGCCTTGAGCACGACCTCGCGGTCATCGGCGCGCAGGTCGGCGACGAGGTGCACCCGGCGGGCAACAACGATGGGGGAGTTCGGCTCGAGTGTCATCTGCCCCACCGAGGAGACGAGGGTCTCGGGCTCAAACAGGTCGGTGACCTCGTGCACCCGCTGAATCACCTTGGCAGCTCCCAGCAGCGCGTCGTGCCGGTCAGACATGAGGGTCGCGCCCGTGTGCGATTGCTCACCCAGCACCTCGATGTCGAGCTTCTGCGTGTACCAGGAGCGGTCGACCGCCCCGATCGCGATGCCCTCGCGCTCGAGGATGCGACCCTGTTCGATGTGAATCTCGGCGTAGGCAGCGACCTCGGGGCGCTCGTCGGCGCCGAGGTAGCCGATATCGCGCAGCGCCTCGCGCACCGACACCCCGCTCAGGTCACGCACCTCGAGCATCTCGGTCTCGCTCATGAGCCCGGCAAACACCGAACTGCCCATGATCGAGGGGGCAAAGCGGCCACCCTCCTCGTTGAACCAGTTCACGACGGCAAGGTTGTACTGGGGCGTATCAAGGCGCGACCCGTCGCTGTCTTCGCTGCCTGAGCCAGCACCGCCCGCGGCGCTGACCGAGGTGAGGCGACGGGCGATCCGGCACGCTGCGTGCAGGGCCGCGATGACGCCGTACGCGCCGTCGAAGCGGCCCCCCAGTGGCTGCGAATCGAGATGCGAGCCGAGCAGCACATAGGGGGCGCCGGGGCGCAGCTCGATGAGCGCGAGCTGGTTGCCGATGCCGTCGACCCGCACCTCCCAGCCGCGCTCGCGCGCGAACGCCCGAAACCACTCGCGCGTCTCGCGGTCTTCGGCCGTGGCGGCCTGCCGGTCGACGCCGCCATTAGGAGTTGCGCCGATCTTCGCGACCTCGTGAAAGTCGGTGAGGAAAGATTCGGTGGTCACTTGCGGGCTCCTGTCGTGCGGGTGTGCTTCTTGAGGGGGTGGGTTTCGGGGATGCTGGTGAAGACGAGAACGAGAAACACGAGGGCTCCGGCGATCGCCATGTAGACGCCGGGGCTTGCGCCGTAGCCGGTCGCGCCGACGAGCCAGGTGCCGATGAACGGGGCGGTGCCGCCGAAGATCGCGTAGCCGACGTTGTAGCTGACCGCGGCCGAGGTAAAGCGGGTGCGGGTCGTGAAGATCTCGACGAAGAAGGTGTAGCAGCCGCCACCGTAGATGCAGACCGCGATCACGAAGATGAACTGGCCGAGCAGGGCGAGCCCGAAGCTGCCTGAGGTGACGAGCATGAAGGCGGGCACCGACAGCACAGCGATCACGGCGGCGCCAGCGATGAGCATCGGCTTGCGGCCGAAGCGATCGCCCAGCATGCCGGTGAACGGCAGCACGAGCGTGTAGAGCAGCATGGCGGCCGCGTTGGCGAGCAGCGACGCCTCGCGGCTCAGGTCGCCGGCGGTCTGCACGTAGGCAACGAAGTAACCCGAGAGAAAGTAGAAGCCCATCGCGGTGAGCCCCATGACCATGATCACCTGCAGCATCTGGCGCCAGTTCTCACGGAATGCGTCCCTGATGGGGGTGTGCTGTTCCTTTTGCGCGAGCTGCTTCTGCTGCACCTGCTTGAACGCTTCTGACTCTTCGGTGTGCGTGCGGATCCACAGGCCGAACAGGGCGAGTGGCAGCGCGATCAAGAACGGAATGCGCCAGCCCCACGACTCGAACGACGCGGCAGACATGTTCTGGGAGAGCACGAGGATCAGGGTGCCGCCAATGACCGAGGGCATCGCGGTCGCGGCGAGGGTGATGTTGAGCCACATGCCGCGGCGGTTCTTGGGCGCGTGCTCGAATACGAACGCGGGGGCGCCCACTGACTCACCGCCGGCCGAGAACCCCTGCAGCAGCCGGCACAGCACGAGGAGCGCCGGGGCGGCGATGCCGATCTGGGCGTAGGTGGGCAGCAGGCCGATTGCGGTGGTGGCGATGCCAATGGTGAGCAGCGTCACGTACAGCACGGGCCTGCGCCCGTACTTGTCGCCGAGCGCCCCGAAGAAGAGCCCGCCGAGGGGGCGCACGAAGAACGCGACGCCGAAGGCCGCGAACGTGGAGAGCAGGGCGAGGGAGGGGTGCACGGTCGGAAAGAAGAGGGCCGAGAGCGTGAGGGCCGAGAGGCCGTAGAGGGTGAAGTCGTAGAACTCGATGAACTGGCCGACGCTGCCCGCGAGCAGCACGCGGCGGCGTTCTTTGGTGAGCGCGTGGCGCTCGGCGACCGAGATGGGCCCGGTCGGTATGTTCACCGGATCAGTGTGCGCGGGCACGCCCGCGGTGTTCTTCACGGTCGTTGGTCTATCACCGGTGTTGGTGGCTTCGGATTGCAGCGTCATTGCGTCCTCCTGAGTGGTGCCCGCACCTCACCAGTCGGCGTCGTTGTCGGCCGTGTGCGGAGCTCGTCCCTCTAGTGTTGGCCGCACCGGCCGATCGTGTCTAACGAATAATTTCGTTGTCATCGATCGAGAAAATCGATTCGTGGCGTTTGTGTGACAGGAGCTCGGTGCACACTTCGGCGAAGGCCCGGGCCTTACGGGTGGGCGCAAGACCGCGGCGGCTCACGAGCGAGGCTTCCATGTGCTGAAGTTCATCAAGGAGCCGGATCGGCACCACCCGCGACCCCGAGTACGTCATGCCGTGCCCCACCCACTGGTTGAGCACCGAGTAGCCGTGCCCGCGGGCCACGAATGAGCGCACGGTCTCGTACCCGAGGGAGACGTGGCGCACGCGCGGCTTAATGCCGAGCTGCCGAAAGAGGCCCAGGTAGTACTCGCGGGTGTAGGGCAGATCGAGCAGTACGAGCGGGTCGCTTTCTAGCTCTGACAGGTGAATTTCGCTGCGGCCCTGTTTTGCGAGCGGGTGGCTCTCTGCGACAATCACGTGCGGGGGAATGCGGTCGATGACGGTGCGGTCGAACCGGTCGTCGACGCCCAGGTCGTACATGAGGGCGATCTCGCAGCGGCCGTCGTAGAGCTGCGTCTGCAGGGAGTCTTGATCGCCCTCGACAAACGTGACTGTCACGTTGGGGTAGAGCTGTTCGAAGCGCTGCAGAATCTCGGGCGCCTGAAACGGGGCGAGCGGGGCGTAGATGCCGACCGAGATATCACCCTGTAGCGCTGCGTTCGCGTGCTGCGCTTCGACTGCGAGCTGGTCGGCTTCTTCGAGAAACGCCGCGCTGCGTGCCAGTAGCGCGGTGCCCGAGTCAGTGAGCCGGAGGCCGATTCTGGGGATTCTCGTGAAGAGCTCGACCCCCAGCTCGCGTTCGAGCTGGCTGATCGCGCTCGACAGGGTCGACTGGGTGACGTTGAGTTCGGCGGCCGCTGCCGTCATGTTCTCGAGCCGGGCGACGGCAGCAAAGTACCGCAGTTGAACGAGGGTGAACGACGCTGTCATGGGTCTAGTTTGGCAGGTTTGGGTGCCTGCTCAGAGGTGTTGGCTGAGGCAGGTCCCATACGCGCGCATACTCATCTGCAACGAGGGGCCACACAAGTCTGCGGCCATCATCGACCGTATGAATATCATCTGCAAGTGAATCAAACACCACAAACTCGTGTGGAATCACACGCCCTGCGCGGTCCTTTCGGCCCAGCGGATCAAGGAACCGCAGAGCTACCCGGTCACCGACCCGAGTGAACATTTCACCCGCAGACTCCTGCACAGAAAACACGGTCTCATAGGCCTTGAGCGGGTCAGCGAATCCCCCATCTAGCAAGAACTTGAACCCCCAGGTTCTCCCTCGTGTCGCCCAAATTATTCTCACCGACGACTCCTCAATAGCACCTTTTCTTCTTCTCCTCGATCGAGTGCCATCGTGAACTGTGTCAGGGTTGCGACCAAGTACTCCCGTTTCTTGATGGCTTCCTCGTTGAGCGTAACGAGGCGCTCGCCAAGCAACGTAAGGCCCCGTGCGAAGGCATCTCTTGTAAGCACAGTATTCACGAGGCTAAACACCTTGCCAAAAGGCCCAGGCACGAAGAAAGCTAGCGAGTTAAGCACATCCACGACAGTGTCTGCATTCTTTGCAAAGTATTTCGCAACCTGAGCCGGCAGTTTCTGCATCTGGCTCCACTGCGCCTGTCGCTCGAACGGCAAGATCGCTGCAATCGGCAGCATCAGGTCGAGCCCGATTTGTTTCTCCACCTCAATCTTGCCCGGTTCAAATCGAGCTGAAGAAAGCAACATGAAATCTTCACCAAATGACAGCGCCTGAGGCCCCTGCACAAACCCCTTCAATGTTTCACGAAGTTCGAGAATCTCGTCACTTGCTTTTGCGATCAACAGGTCACGAAACCCGTCGACATTGGTTTCTGGTAGAAGATCAGCTTTCGAGAGCGCGAGAATCCAAACTCGTGGAAACCGCACGAGGGGTTTGCCATCATCTAAAATCTCATCTTCAAGATTGCGCAGACCATTTTTGACATTGTTAAACAACGACTTCAGGTAGCGTTCTTCTTCACCCTGGTGATCAAGCAGCCGCTGCCCATCGACAAGCAATAGCGCCACATCAGAGCCCAACAGTGCACGAAACGTATCCACTCGTCTACGAGCTTCTTCGCCCATCACATCTTGTTCGAACCATTCACCTGGGTAATCGTGCCACACCACCCGCAGCGTTGCCACTCCAGCACGCTTGCCCGCTTTCGGATTAACGCCCTTCTTCGGCTTCATGATGAATGCATACGAGGTGGGGGCGAACTTCGTAGGCATCGGTGCAGTAGCGTCATCGCGCATGCCCAGATAATCGCGGTAAAGCTTCGTGCCTTGCCCCAAATCGTCAGCAAACACATCAACGTAGTGGCTCTCGTTGAAGCTCTGCTGCTGGGTAGCGCCGTAAAACGATGAGACGAGCACAGTCTTGCCGCTGCCACTCTCTCCGAAGACTGCGATGTGCTGCTCGAGCGCCGCATTTCTAACTTGCATCGTGTTTCCTTCATTCAAGGGTTCACACTCGACTCTATTCGGGCTAAGCCACTTCGTGTAGCCGCTCGGGCCACCACACAAGCTCGGCGAGCCTCGTGACTGTCTCACAACACTGATCTTGCTCGCCCGGGCCGAACATGTCGAGCGGGCTGAACGAAAGACCTGTGTGATCTAAGAATTGTCGGAATTAAGGTTTGTGGAAACTGTTACACCAGGAGGTTCTGGCATTACTGTTTTCAGGACGGTACCATCGCCCATTTTGAGTTCTGAGGTAAAGAGCTCAGGGACGCGGCGACCATCCTTCTTTCCTCTGACCTGCTGTATCTGCCCAAACGCCGAGTCAGAGACTTGGCGCGCAGGAACGTTCATTCTCTCGCCATCAGGCGCAGCCATCGTTATTTAACCTCCGCGATCAGCATCCGGAAGTCTCCGTTCCGTGGAGCGTCAACTGCCGAATATTGCAACCAATTCAGCAGGTACGCTCCGGAGAGTGTAAGTGTCGCCTCGCGTCCGCGAATCGTGCCAGGACTAGCGTGATCGCGCCAGCCAAGCTCACCTGTCACAGTACGACCGTGATGCAGACGGAACAGCTCGTCAACGGTGCCTGTTCTTGTGGATTCACTCCAAAGTGTGCGGTCGTTAGTTATCGTAACCGACATGCCAGACTCGACGATATTGTGAGCGCAGAGCATTTCGATCCGTCCAATATCCTTCAAAATGTCGTAGCGCCGGAGATCCTGTGCTGCCTGCGCTCGAAGCAGGAACTCCTCGCCGTTTATGGTCTCTTCGAGTTTGGCCGTGATGTATTTGAGCTCGACTGCGAATCGGTATCCGTCCCGCAGCAGCATCATGTCCAAATTGATGGGCCGTGCGCCAGCAATGCGCACAGGCCGCTCAAGCCGGACTTCTAAAAAAGGGTCGAGTCGTGAAATTTCGACCGCGAGTTCATGTTGCAAGTCAGCCTCTGAATGGAACAGGGGCCGGCGTGTTTGTAGCTGAGCGATTGCGGAGCGGACGAGGCTAAACACTAGAGCCCGCGCCACTTCTACTGACGAACGGTCAGGCACTTCGGTCCAGTCTGCAGATAACTCTTAAGGAACCGCTCGAACTTCGTTCCTTTGTCCCGATGACTTGTTGCCCCGAAATACATATCGTCGAGCAGATCCCACAGAGTCACTGGTCTTGCCGGAGTGACTGTGCTCGAAGATTCAGGAGCAGGTACGAAAGAGACGGCCATGCTCTCTATCTTGCTTAGTTTCACGGTCGTTGAGCAATTCCCAGCTCCCGTCAGATGGAATGTCACTGGCTCAGGTTATGGTGTCCATGCACCAGCCGGTGCATGATTCAAGCAAAGGAGCATGAAATGCGTGTTGCCCCCTACCACTCTGCAAATCAGAGTGATCCAGATGTTCACCATGATCACAATGACTGCCCTACTGGCAAACAAATCCCTGCACACAATCGCCGGTCAGGTACCAACGGATGGCCCAAGTGCAAGCAATGCAGTAACAAGTAATTAGAAGAGACGGGAATCAGCCAAGAACGCTGATTCCCGTCTCGTACATTCTGTCGGCTTCATCACATCGCAATTGAGGTGGCAGCAAGTCGCTCAATCGACCCCATCAACTTCTCCGAAGTAGTGGCCCGCGCCCGTACCAGCCGCTGCTCATCGTGCAGCTGCGAGAAATCGTATGAGTGCCGCACCAGCGTCGCACCCGACTCCAACGGAGTGAGCTCCCACCGCCAGAGCTGGCCGAACGGCTCGCCGCCCGGCAGTGACGGCTTCCATGCGATCAGGCGGCCCTCCTCGAACTCGACGATGTGGTTCTCGCGCACCCGGTCGGGCTTGTTCACCATCAGGAAGATGTCACCCACGGCGTGGATGCGCTGGCCCGGCTCCGCAGAGGCGAGGTTGTCGTTTCCGTCCCACGAGGGCTGCAACGAGGGGTCGGCGATGAGTTCGAAGATTGTTGCGGCGTCGGCTGGGATTTCTAGTTCTGCTGAGACCAGCGTTGGTTGTTCAGTCATGACAGCAGTCAAGCACAGGAGTTAGTAGCGCGGTAGTGGATCAGAGTGTGGATCCTGCGACTCGCTGGCGCTGTAGCGCCAGCGCGGATTGCGAAAAACGCTGGCGCGTTTTTCCTAAGCAATCCGCGCACGCAGGATGACACGGGGTGAGTACGCGCAGACCCTATGAGTGTGGGGTTTATAAATAATCGATTACAAGCCTTGTAAGGCCAGAGCCCCACGGTGAAAATACG
>NZ_JBTJER020000016.1:0-49590 GCF_054456695.2 Leucobacter faecis | reverse complement strand
TGGGTGGTGTGTGCAGGATGACGTGGGTGGTGTGTGCAGGATGACGTGGGTGGTGTGTGCAGGATGACGTGGGTGGTTTGCGCAGGATGACGTGAGTGGGTGGTGTGCACAGGATGGAGTTGCTCAAGCAGCAAGAGCGCCGCGCGACCCCGTTCGTTGATCGGGTGGGTTACGCGCGAGCGTCGATCCTGGCCTGAGCGCCCACGCGGGCGAAGCGGTGCAGCTGGGTTACGTGACGAGGTTCGAGCTCCTCAAGCGACGAAACCCCGAGCAAGGTCATGGTGCGTTCAATCTCGCTCTTCAAGATTGCGATCGTGCGATCCACTCCCGCCCGCCCGCCGGCCATGAGCCCGTACAAGTAGGCGCGCCCAATGAGCGAGAACTTCGCGCCAAGGGCGGTCGCTGCCACAATGTCGGCCCCGTTCATGATGCCCGTATCGACCATCACGGTCGCGTCGCGTCCCACCTCACGCACAACCTCAGGCAGCAGATGAAACGGCACAGGGGCACGGTCCAGCTGTCGACCACCGTGGTTTGACAGTACGATGCCGTCGACTCCGCGGTCGATGAGCTTTACCGAGTCTGCAACGTTCTGCACGCCCTTCACCACGATCTTGCCGGGCCATAGTTCACGAATCACATCGAGGTCTTCATACGATATCGTCGGGTCCATCGCCGAATTGAGCAGCTCACCCACGGTGCCACCCGTCGACGAGAGCGAAGCAAACTCGAGCCCCGGGGTCGTGAGAAAATCGATCCACCACCAGGGCCGCGGAATCGCGTTCAAGATCACCCCCGGGGTCAGCTGCGGCGGAATCGAGAAGCCGTTGCGCGTATCGCGCATGCGGTATCCCGCGATAGGCGTATCTACCGTAAACATGAGCGTGTCGAAACCTGCCGCGGCGGCGCGCTCCACCAGCCCGTACGAGATTTCGCGCTGTCGCATCACATACAACTGAAACCAATTGCGCCCGCCCGGGTTGGCGGCCTTCACGCCCTCGATCGAGGTTGTTCCGAGAGTCGAAAGGGTGAATGGAATACCCGCGGCACCGGCCGCGCCCGCCCCTGCGATCTCACCCTCTGTTTGCATGAGACGGGTAAAGCCGGTCGGGGCGATACCGAACGGCAGCGCCGACGAACCGCCGAGCACCTTGCACGACGTATCTACGTGCTCGGCTGGGCGCAAAATGTCGGGGTGCCATTCAATGTCTTCAAACGCCTGGCGGGCACGCGCCAAAGACACCTCTCCCTCCGCCGCACCATCGGTGTAGTCAAACGCTGCAGCTGGTGTGCGGCGCTTGGCCACCTTGCGCAGATCAGCGATGGTCAGCGCCGAGTCCAATCGGCGCTTCTTGCCATTGAGCTCGGGCTTCTTAAACTGCATGAGTTCCAAGAGCTCTGCGGGGCGGGGGAGCTGACGCTTCACAACGGGTCCTTTCGGGCGGTGAGCCAGGCGCACGCACGACAGTGTGGCCCAACCATGTGGTCTGACCACAGAGTAGACCCGATATCTGCGTCGAGTCAAGAGTGGGCCACGTTACTGCGCTGGCCCTTCGTGGCTGCCAGTGGTCTCGCGAAAGTAACCCTCGATGTGGCTGCGCAAGAGCGCGGCACCGCGCGCGCCCGATCCGGAGCGAAGAGCGGCCAGGATCTCACGGTGCTCAGCACGCAGGCGCGCGCAGGTGACCGGCCAATCGGGCAGCGAGCGCGCGAGGGCGCTCGTGTGATCGGCGACCGCACGCCGCAGCGCGTCCATGAGCGAGCTGATGAGCGGGTTATCGGCCGCGTGCGAGAGCAGCGTATGAAACTCGGCATCGAGCGTGAGAAACGCATCGACTGTTAGGTCCGGTGCGTCCATCGCCTCGAGCAGCTCGGCAGCGCGCGCCCAGTCGCCCAGACCGGGCTCTACGTGCCGGGCGGCCCAGGTCTCGAGCAGCAGGCGCGTCTCGTAGATGTGCCGCTGGCCGATGTGCTTGGTCGCGAGCTGCAGGTTGAGCGCGAGCGACAGCGCCTGTTCGGGGGCGGCCGTGATGATGGTGCCCGCGCGTGGGCCCGATCCGGTCGAGGTCTGAATCGTGCCGAGCACCTCGAGCACCCGCATCGCTTCGCGCAGCGAGCTGCGCGACACCTCGAGTGTCTGGGCGAGGGCGCGCTCACTGGGCAGGTGATCACCGATGTGGAGCCGCCCGCTCGCAAGCTCCTCGGTGACCCAAGCCAGTACAGCCTCGTGCGCTTTCATCGTCTCGATTATGGCAGCTCGGTCTCTCGAGCGCCGCAGGCGGCGCGCGGGCTCCGCCCGGTGGCAACTGTGAGGCCGGCTCGATAGCCTGGAAGAACGTGCGCCGGGCGCAGCTGCCCGCGCCTGACGAAAGGGACACACATGGTCTATCGGGTGCAGGGAGTCGTGGTGCGTGCGAAGGACGCAGCACCCACGATCGAGACAATTCTGGTGCCGGATCCGGGGCCGGGCGAAGCCATCGTTGACATCATCACCTGCGGGGTGTGCCACACCGATCTGCACTATCAGCAGGGCGGCATCGGCGACGAGTTTCCGTACCTACTCGGTCACGAGGCGACGGGTCGTGTTGCCGCGGTGGGCGAGGGCGTCACCAACGTAGTGGTGGGCGACCGCGTGATTCTCAACTGGCGTGCAGTGTGCGGTGAGTGCCGCGCCTGCGCCAAGGGCCAGCCGCAGTACTGCTTCAACACGCACAATGCCAAGCAGCAGATGACCCTCGAAGATGGCACGGTGCTGTCACCCGCACTCGGTATTGGCGCGTTCATCGAGAAGACGCTCGTCGCGGCGGGCCAGTGCACCAAGATCGACGAAGAGTCAGACGCGGCGGCCGTGGGGCTGCTCGGCTGCGGCATCATGGCGGGCATCGGCGCCACGATTAACACGGGCGAAGCGAAGCGCGGTGAGTCCGTGGCCGTGATCGGCTGCGGCGGTGTGGGAACGGCCGCAATCGCGGGCGCGCAGCTCGCGGGTGCCACCACAATCATCGCCGTCGACATCGACGACGAGAAACTTGCGCAGGCGAAGCGATTTGGCGCGACCCACACGGTCAACTCGAAGTCCGTTGACGCGGTCGAAGCGATTCGTGAGCTCACCGGCGGAAATGGTGCCGACCTCGTCGTCGACGCGGTCGGTCGCCCCGAAACCTACAAGCAGGCCTTCTACGCACGCGACCTCGCGGGCCGGGTCGTGCTCGTGGGCGTGCCCACCCCCGAGATGGTACTCGAACTGCCCCTGCTCGACGTGTTTGGCCGCGGTGGCTCGCTGAAGTCGTCTTGGTACGGCGACTGCCTACCGAGCCGCGACTTTCAGATGCTCATCGATCAGTATCGTCTCGGTCGCCTCGACCTTGAGGGGTTTGTCACCGAGCGCATCGGCCTAGGCGACGTCGAAGCCGCATTCGCACGCATGGGAACGGGTAACGTACTGCGTTCGGTGGTCGAGCTGTGAGCGCCGTGCAGGGCGTCGAGCGCCTCGTCACGAGTGGCACATTCTCGCTTGACGGCGGCACCTGGGACGTCGACAACAACGTGTGGATCGTGGGTGACGACGCCGAGGTGATCGTCATCGACCCCGCCCACAGCGCGGCCGAGGTCGCGGGTGCCGTGGCGGGTCGCGCGGTGCGCGCCATCTTGCTCACGCACGGTCACGATGATCACGTGCGCGCGGCGCGCGAAACAGCGGCACTGCTCGGCGCCCCCGTGTACCTGAACCCGGCCGACCGCATGCTGTGGGACGCCGTGCACGACGTCGCCCCCGACGCCGAGATTCACGCGGGTGACACGTTCACCGTCGCCGGAATAACGCTCGAGGCGCGCCACACGCCCGGGCACTCGCCCGGCTCGACCGTGTTCTATGCCCCAACGCTTGGGGTCGTGTTCACCGGTGACACGCTGTTTCACGGCGGCCCCGGCGCAACCGGCCGCTCCTACAGCGACTTTCCGACCATCATCGAGTCGATCAGGGACCAGCTACTCACCCTGCCCGCAGACACCCGCGTGTTCACGGGGCACGGCGACGAAACGAGCATCGGCACCGAGGCGCCAAATCTCGAGGAGTGGATCGCGCGCGGGCACTAGGCAAGGCGCTTCGTAGAGACCTAGATCCGGATCATGCGGCCCGGCATGCGCGCAGTGCGCGCGTGCCGGGCCAATTCATGCCACAAATGTCGCTAGCATGGCTCAGGACAAGTGCTCCGCAATGACGCGAAAGGCCATCACCACATGCTCGACTCCATTCAGGGGTTCCTGGACGCCGCCAGCGGTGTCATCTGGGGCCCGTTCGTGCTCATCCCACTGCTGTTTATTACGGGGCTCTATCTCACGATTCGGCTCGGTGGTATTCAGTTTTTGCGGCTGGGCGCAGCTCTCAGCCTGGGGCTGTTTCGTCGCAAGGATCCAGGCGCGAGC
Source organism: Leucobacter faecis (assembly GCF_054456695.2). NCBI lineage: Bacteria > Bacillati > Actinomycetota > Actinomycetes > Micrococcales > Microbacteriaceae > Leucobacter > Leucobacter faecis. Next base: position 45,165 of record NZ_JBTJER020000016.1, on the reverse strand, counting down.
GGCGACATCTCTCAGTTTCAGGCGCTCACCACCGCGCTCGCCGCCACGGTGGGAACGGGCAATATCGTGGGCGTAGCCACGGCGATCGCTATTGGCGGCCCGGGCGCACTGTTTTGGATGTGGATCACGGGGCTGCTCGGTATGGCTTCGAAGTACGCCGAGGCTTTTCTTGGGGTGCGCTACCGCCAGTCAGACAAGAAGGGTGAACGCAACGGCGGCCCGCAGTACTACCTCGAAAAGGGTATTAAGGGCCCGCTCGGCAAGACGCTCGCGTGGATGTTTACGGTCTTTACGATCTTTGCGTGCTTTGGTATCGGCAACATGACGCAGAGCAACTCGATCTCGGCCAACATGGAGAACAGCTTTGACGTGCCGACCTGGGTGACCGGCGTGGTGCTGACCGTGCTCGCCCTGGTCGTATTGGTGGGCGGGATTAAGTCGATCGGCAAGGTCACATCGGCGTTTGTGCCGATCATGATCGTGTTCTATGTTGTGGCAGCGCTCTACATTCTGTTCACGAACATTAGTGAGGTGCCCGCGGCATTTGCCACGATCTTTGAAGACGCGTTCACGGGCACCGCGGCGGCAGGCGGGTTTGCTGGGTCGGTGTTTATTATTGCCGTGCAGTACGGGTTTGCTCGCGGTATTTTCTCGAACGAATCGGGCATGGGCTCGGCCGCCATCGCAGCGTCTGCAGCGCAGACGAGCCACCCTGTGCGTCAGGGGCTCGTATCAATGACCCAGACCTTCATCGACACGATTATCGTGGTGTCGATGACGGGGCTCGTGATCGTGACGACCGGCGCGTACAAGCTCATCGACCCCGAGACGGGGGAGCAGATGTCTGCCGCGCTCATGACGGGTGAGGCGTTCTCTGCGGGGCTCCCGGGCGACTGGGGACACTGGGTTGTCACCATCGGGCTCGCGATGTTTGCGTTCTCGACGATCCTGGGTTGGTCGTACTACGGTGAACGCAACATGGAGCGCGTATTTGGGCGGGGCGCGGTGATGCCCTTCCGCGTCGTGTTCTCGCTCGTCGTCTTCGTAGGGGCCACGACCCAGCTGGCCGTCGTGTGGTCGTTCTCAGACGTCATGAACGGACTCATGGCGCTCCCGAACCTCCTGGGCCTCTTGATTCTGTCTGGCCTGATTGCGCGTGAGACGCGCAGCTACCTGAAGTTCGACCCGAAGCTCACGGCGACGAAGGCCGAGATTGAGGCTGCGCTCGCGGGCGATCCAGGATACCAAGAGTGGCGTGCACACGAAGAGGAGCTCGATCGCACGAAACAGGTCCAGGTCGTGCCTAAATTCGATCCGGATCCGGTTGCTTAAGGCCCAGCTGGATCGTCACCGCTGCGAGCACCTCTTCGGGGGTGCTCGCAGCGTCGAAAGCGGCGACCACGACGCGCGCCCCCGTGCCGCTGGCGGGCGAGCCGTGCGTGCGTGGGGAGGCCGGGGACGTGAGCCATTCGCGATAGAGCGCAGCAGCCTCGCGGAGCCGGTCCTTAAGTGTCGTGGCAGCATCGACAGCGTCATCGCGCAGCCAGTCGCGCAGGGTGAGATTGTGCAGTGCGACGAGCTGGGCCGCGAATGACGCTGCCACCCAGTCGGGCGCCTCGGCGGGCAACTGCGCACGGAGGTAGCGCGCAAACACGCGCTCGTACCGGTGCGTGATCACCAGCTCACGTTCCTTGAGCTGGGTGTGCTGGCGCACGAGGTCGAAGCGCAACCGCGCAGCCTCGGGATCCCGAATCAGTAGGCGCAGCACATTACAGGTGCCAGCAATAAGCGCTTCACCGGGGGCCAGACGCGTAGCGGCGAGGTGCTCTTCAAGGCCTGCCAGGGCGAGATCGTGGTCAGCGAAGATCACGTCGTCTTTGCTGCCGAAACGGCGAAAAAACGTGCTGCGGCTCATGCCGACGGCGTCGGCCAGGTCCTCTGCTGTGGTCGCGTCATATCCGCGCGCAGCGAGCAGGCGCACTGCGGCGGCAGGGCCGGGGGGTGCGGGGGACGTGGCGGAGGCGCGGGACGAGCGTGCTGGCATATGGTGACGGTAGCACAGGAACGGCCAGGTTGGGACTACGTTTCATGGGATCGACGCGGCGTGTCTGCCGCAATTGCGCGGAACTGCACAGCCGCAGCGCGACTTTCAAGGTTGACGTGACACCCAGTGTCAGGCATGCTCGAGAGGTGGCGTGGTTGACCCCGTGGCGTCACACCGGCTTCAGAGAGGAACCCCATGTCGAACAGCAGACCAGCCCCCACCCCACAGGGCACCGCAGAGCCCGAGTACGACCTGTGGGCCCCCGTCGAGGCCGATGTCGCAGGGGTATTTCGGGGGCTCTCGAGCGAAGACAACGCGTACCGTGAGCGCGCGCAGCAGTTCGTGCGCGAAGAGGTGCGCCCCGTCATCGCGGGTATTTGGGACCGCGCCGAGTATCCGGTCGACCTGGCCCGGCGAATGGGGGACCTCGACCTGCTGCGTGACGGAGTGAGCGTGGAGGGGTTTCCCGAGCAAAGCCTCATCGCGGCGTGCCTTACGACGATGGAGCTGGCGCGCGGTGACGGGTCAATTGCCACGATCGGAGGCGTGCAAGGTGGCCTCGCGCTGCGTTCGATCAATCAGTGCGGATCTGCCGAACAGCGTGCGCGCTGGGAGGGGCCGCTCGCGCGGGGCACGGAGCTTGGTGCCTTCGCCCTCACGGAGCCGACGCACGGCTCGGACTCGGTGAGCCTTGAAACGCGGGCGCGCGAGGTCGACGGAGGTTATGTGCTCGACGGACATAAGAAATGGATTGGGTCGGGGAGCAACGGGGCCTTTGCGGTGGTGTGGGCGCGGGGTGATGGCGGGCAGGTGCAGGGCTTTGTCGTACCGCAGGACTCGACCGGGTACAACGCTCGCACCATTCAAGGCAAAGTGTCGCTGCGTGGCATCTGGCAGGCGCACATCGAGTTTGACGGGGTGCAACTGCCCGCGAGCGCCAAGATGCCAGGGGCAAACAGCTTCAAAGACACGGCGGCCGTGTTGCAGGCCACGCGACTCGGAGTGGCCTGGGCTGCTCTCGGGCAGGCCCATGCCGTCTACGAGACCGCCGTCAACTACGCTGGCCAGCGTGTGCAGTTCGGGCGTAAGCTCGCGGCCTCGCAGATCGTGCAGAACAGGCTCGCCGAAATGCTGAGTCAGCTCACGTCGCTGCAGACTCTACTCATGGGCCTCACCCGCGCAGATGAGCGGGGAGAACTCGCGGGTCCGGGCGCTTCGCTCGGCAAATACACCGCCACCCGCACCGCCCGTGACATGGCGCGCAATGCGCGTGACCTGCTCGGTGGCAACGGGATCCTGCTTGAGAACAGGGTCGCGCGCCACTTTGCCGACCTCGAGGCGCTGCACACCTACGAGGGAACTGAGACGGTGCAGGCGCTCATTATTGGGCGCGACATCACCGGGGTGGGTGCGTTCGTGTAGTGCGTCGTCATCGACAGAAAACACTGCAGCGCCCGGGGAGAACCCGGGCGCTGCAGTGTTTTGTACGGTCGACGCTATGCGTCCTTCGAAGGCGCGAACTCGGCGTCTGCGCCGGTGCCGGGCAGCGCGATCGCAGCGGTGAGCGGCTTACCTTCGCGAGTCAGCCTGCGCTTGGTGAACTGCCACGCTACCGCGAGCAGCACGAACCAGACCGGCGCGTAAATAAGCGGCAAACGAGTGTCCTCCGCAAGGGCGAGGGTGACCGCGATGAACACGAAGAAGACGAGCACTGCCCAGGGCACTATCTTGCCCAGGGGAGTCTTGAATGTCGAGTTTGCGTGTCGTTCGGGGTACTTGCGCAGGTACATGATGAACGAGATCGCGATCATGCTCCAAATGAACAGGATGAACGTCGATGCGATCGACGAGACCATAGTGAACGCTGCCAGCACGTTGTCCCCGAGGAGCAGAATCGGCACGGCCGAGAACACGAAGACAGCCGAGAAGAATACGGCACGACGAGGTACGCCGCGGCTGTCGGTGACCGAGAAGCCCGCAGGGGCGTGGCCGTCCTGCGATAGCGCGTGGGTCATGCGGGTGCCCGAGTAGAAGCCAGAGTTGGCGCTTGACGCAGCCGAGGTGAGCACGACCAGGTTGATCGCGAACGCCGCCGCGCCAAAGCCTGCGAGAGCGAGTGTCGTGACAAACGGGCTGGCTTCGGGGTCGAGCTTGTTCCAGGGGGTAATCGCCATGATCACGGTGAGCGCACCAATGTAGAAAATGAGCACGCGCACGACGATCGAGTTGATCGCCCGCGGCAAGTTCTTGTGCGGGTTCTTGGTTTCGGCGGCGGCCGTGCCCACGAGCTCAACGCCGATAAACGAGAAGATGCCGAGCTGGAAGCCCAGGAGGAATCCGGTGAGCTGGTTGGGGAACATGCCGCCCATGTCCCACAGGTGCGTAATGGACGCCTGCGTGTGCGTGGTCGGGTTCTCGAACCCGACCGCGATGAGTACGACGCCCACGGCGATCAACGCGAGAATCGCCACAATCTTGATGATCGCAAACCAAAACTCGAACTCACCAAAGAATTTCACGGGTTGCAGGTTGAGCACTGTGAGAATTGCGGCGGTGATGAGCGCAGGCAACCAGTTGGGAATGGACGCGTTGATGTATGAGACATAACCGGTGATCGCAATGATGTCGGCCACGCAGATCACAACCCAGGTGACCCAGTAGGTCCACGACACGAAATAGCCGGCCCACGGACCGATCAGATCTTTAGCGATGTCGCCGAAAGTCTTGTAGTTGAGGTTCGAGAGCAGCAGCTCACCGAGCGCACGCATCAAGAAGAACATCATGCAGCCGATGACCGCGTATACCAGCAGCGCTGAGGGGCCTGCGAGGTTGATGATCTTGCCAGAACCTAGAAAAAGCCCCGTGCCGATGGCGCCGCCGATGGCAATGAGCTGCAGGTGCCTGTTTGACAGGCCGCGCTGCAATTCTTCTGTGGGGGCGTCCGAAATTTTCTCCGACAAATCCTTCACTCCTGTGTGAGAGCTTGACAACTGACTCCCGCGCTGGGTCTAGCACGGGCGAGTCTGCCCGGGGCTCGGTGGCCGCAGGCGTACCGGTCAATTGTAGGCCGCGATTTTCGCGTTACATGCCAAAGTGCTCTAAACGCTCGTGCAACGGTGGCGCTTCGGCGATCGCTGCGAGGGCAGCGCGAATCGCTTCGCTTGCCCGAGCCGCATCGATTTGGCCCGTCAGCCACCTGCCCGAGAGCCCCTCGACGAGTGATGTCAGAAGAAGGGCGGTCACGGCTGTGTCTGCACCTGGGATGGCCCGTGCGACGAGTTGTTCGACGGCCTGCTGCCATGCAGTCGTCGAATGACGGAGCGCCTTGGCCTGGCCGGGGGTGAAAACCGCTGCCGCGCGCAATTCGTTCCATACGATCGAGCCGGCCCGCACGTGGGCGTCTTCGCCAAACTCTGAGCACAGTAGCGCCTCAAGCTCAGCGAGCGGTGTCGCTCCCGCATCGCGGTCAATCGTGTGCGCGGCGCGCAACGCTGTGCCCTCGTTGACCCTGTCGAGGGCTGCTTGGAGTAGCCCATCGCGGTCGCCAAAGTGATACGCGAGCAGTCCGATCGACACGCCTGCCTCGCGCGCGACGGCTGTCATGCGAAACCCACGCAGGCCTGCCTCTGCGATTGTGCGCTCACACGCATCGAGAATGCGTGTGCGGGCGTCATCAGTCATCGTGGGTCCTTAACTGTCGTGTGCGTCTTCTTGTGCGTGCGGGCGCGCCCCGCTTGACAAGAACGCGCACTAAACTGAAACTGTTTTCAGGATACGCGATCCGGCGCAGCGACAAAAGCCGCGTCTGGCGCGGTTCGAAAGTAGCCAAGCAGAAGCGAGGAGCGATATGGAACACCACACCAGAGGTTTTGACCTGATCGAGGCCAGTATCGAGGACGTGCTGGCCGCGCTTCGCGACGGGCGCATCACGAGCAGGTGGCTCACCGAGCGATACCTCGCGCGGGCAGCGGCCTACGACGTAGGGCCGCAGGGGCTGCATTCGATCGTCGTGTCGAACCCAGACGCCCTCGCACAGGCCGACGAGTCCGACAGGCGCTGGCAGGCCGGCGAGGCGCGACCGCTTGAGGGAGTGCCCTTCACCGTGAAGGACTCGTACATGGTGCGCGGACTCACAGTCGCCGCGGGTTCGCCCGCATTCGAGCATCTGGTGGCGCAGTGGGATGCTTTCTCGGTGGCGCGACTACTTGAGGCGGGCGCCGTGCTCATCGGCAAGACCAACATGCCGCCCATGGCCGACGGTGGTATGCAGCGCGGCGTGTACGGCCGCGCAGAGAACCCCTACAACCGTGAGTACCTCGCCGCCGCGTACGCGTCGGGGTCATCGAACGGATCGGGTGTTTCGACGGCCGCCAACCTTGCCGTCTTTGGGATGGGCGAAGAAACCGTCTCGTCAGGGCGCAGCCCGGCTTCAAACACTGGCCTCTGCGCCTATACGCCAAGCTGGGGGGTGCTGAGCATTCGTGGCAACTGGCCGCTGTTCCCGGCGCGCGACGTCGTCGTGCCGCACACTCGCAGCATGCGCGACATGCTGCGCTTGCTCGACGTACTCGTCGCAGACGACGCGATAACACGCGGTGACTTCTGGCGCCACCAGCAGGTGATCACACTGCCCAAGCCAAGTGAGCACCGGCCAGAAAGCTACCTCTCGCTCGATGAGCCAGCGGAGCTCGCTGGTAAGAGATTCGCGGTGCCGCGCATGTACCTGGGGGAGGATCCGGCGTTTCCGATCGAGGTTCGCGCGTCGGTGCTTGAGCGGTTCGCGGCGGCACGTGCGCGCCTCGAAGCGCTGGGTGCCGAAGTAATCGTCACCGATTTTCCGCTCATCGAACAGTACGAGGGTGATCGCCCGGGGCAGGAGAACGTCGCGGCCCTCGGGGTGCTACCCGAGGGGTGGATGGACACCGAATTCAACCACATTCTCGCGTTTGGGTGGGACGACTTCTTGCGGGCGAACGGTGACCCCGAAACGCCCAATCTGGGGGTGGTCGACCCCGACCAGATCTTCCCACAGCCGCCCGGCACACTGCCCGACCGCTACGAGGAGGTCGAAGACTACGAGAACCGCTACCGCGCGACCGTTGCGATGGCCCAGGCGGGCATTCCAGACCCTCGAGAGCGCGATGACTTTGCGGCGGGACTCAGGGCGCTTGTGCAGCTGCGCGAGGAGCTCTTCGAACAGTGGCTTGACGCCGAGGGCTACGACGCCATCGTGTTTCCGGCCAACGCCGACGTGGGCGCCGAGAACGCCGAGCGCGACCTCGCCGCCGCCGACCGTGCGTGGGCGAACGGCGTGTTCTTCTCGAACGGCAACTATGCGCTGAGGCACCTCGGGATCCCCTCGATCACGGTGCCAATGGGGCTCATGCGCGACATCGGTGTACCCGTCGGCCTCACCTTCGCGGGCCGCGCCTACCAAGACCCGGCGCTGCTCAGCTTTGCGGCCGCGTTTGAAAGCGCCGGATCAATGCGGGTTCAGCCCGCGAAGGCCCCGGGGCTCCCCGGGGACAGCCTCTAGCAGGATCCTGCTCAAGCGGTGGACGAGGGGTCATCGGGCCCTTCGACCACCGGTTCGAAGCGTTCGACGCTCAGCGCGAGCCTGCGCAGCAACACGCCGAGGCGTTCGCGCTCGGAGCGGGGGAGCCCGCCCAGCAACCGCTCCTCTGCGTCACTGAGGCGCGTCATCGCCGCATCGACGAGTGTGAGGCCGAGCGGCGTCATCTCGACGAGTACGCCGCGACCGTCATTGGGGTCCGTGAGTCTGCGCACCAATTCACGGTCGACCATGCGGTCGATGCGGTTTGTCATGGTGCCGCTCGAAACCATTGTTTGCTGCACCAGTACCTTGGGGCTCTGTCGAAACGGGGCGCCGCCACGCCGAAGCACAGCGAGTACGTCAAACTCCCACAGCGTGAGGCCCGAGCGCTCAAAGGCGTGGGCCCTGGCCCGGTCGACGTGTTTCGCGATGCGCCACAAACGCGAAAAAATCGACAGCGGTGCGAGGTCCAGATCTGGTCTGGCCGCGCTCCAGGCTGCGATGATCTGATCGACCTCGTCCTCATGCTTCATTCGTCCATTATGGCAACTGCGACGCGCGATTCTCGGCAGTTGTGCAGAAACGCCGAAAGAATCTGGCAGACTATACGGGTGCCGATCTTCGGCGCGGTCCGCCTTGGTGTAATGGCAGCACGACAGCCTTTGGAGCTGTTAGGTCCAGGTTCGAGTCCTGGGGGCGGAGCAAACGTCGCGTTCATGCGGCGGGTGGGAAGGGAACACGCCATGACAGATCGTTCACTCGCGGTCATCATTCTCGCTGCAGGCCAGGGCACTCGCATGAAGTCTTCGCTGCCCAAGGTGTTGCACCGCATCGGTGGGCGTTCACTCATCGCCCACGTGCTTGACAGCGCGGCGGCGCTCGCGCCGACACAGATCATCGCGGTGGTGCGACACGACCGCGATCGCGTTGCAGCAGCTATCCTCGACCACGCCCCCGCTACGGCGATCGTCGATCAAGACGAAGTTCCCGGCACCGGCCGTGCCGTTGAGCAGGCGCTCAGCGCGCTTCCCGCCGACTTCGACGGCTCAGTTGTGGTGCTGTCAGGCGACGTGCCACTCATCGACCAGGCCACCCTTGAACGCCTGCTGCGCGGGCACGTCGACGGCAATCGCGCGATGACGATGCTCTCTGCGATCTTCGATAACCCCACCGGTCTCGGTCGCATCTTGCGCGACGCCACGGGCGCCGTAACGGGAATTGTTGAAGAAAAAGACGCGAGCGACAGCGAGCGGCGTATCACCGAAATTAACGGTGGCGTGTATGTCTTCGCCCGCCGAGCACTGCAGGACGCGCTCGCGAAAATCGACACGAACAATGCACAGGGTGAAAAGTACCTCACCGATGCGGCCGCGCGTATTCTCGCCACAGGCGGGGCGGTAGAAGCCGTCGCCACCGACGATCCCTGGATTATTGCCGGGGTGAATGACCGCGCGCAGCTGGCTGCCGCGGGCCGCGAACTGAATGCGCGCATCGTGCGCGAGCATCAGCGCGGCGGGGTGTCCATTCAAGACCCCGCTACGACCTGGATTGACTCCGATGTGTCGATCGAACCCGACGTTGAAATCTTGCCCGGTACGTTTTTGCAGGGAGCGACCTCGATTTCGAGCGGCGCCGTGATCGGCCCCGACACGACTCTCGTGGACTGCGAAGTGGGCCAAGACGCGCATATCAGGCGCAGTGAAGCCACGCTCGCGGTGTTCGGTGCGCGGTCAGACGTGGGCCCATTCGCGTACATTCGCCCGGGAACTGAGCTTGGCAGTGATGGCAAGATCGGTGCGTACGTCGAGACTAAGAACACCACCATCGGCGACGCGAGCAAGGTGCCCCACCTCAGCTACGTCGGCGACGCCACAATCGGATCCGGCACCAATGTGGGCGCTGGCACCATCTTCGCGAACTACGACGGCGTGAATAAGCATCACGCCACCGTGGGTGACGCGGTGCGGATCGGCTCAAAGAACGTGCTGATCGCACCGGTTACGATTGAAGATGGTTCGTACACGGCCGCAGGGACCGTTGTGCGTAAAGATGTTCCCTCGGGTTCGCTGGCGCTAAATGTTGCTCCCCAGCGCAATATCGAGGGATGGGTTGCCGAGAACAGGCCGGGAACCAGCACCGCAGAAGCGGCGCAGCATTCGAAAACAGCGCGTGAGCACGGCGAATAGCCATAGGATGGAGAACCAGCACTGATGAGCCAGATCGAGATGGCGGGGCAGAAGAAGCTCGTCTTGATTACGGGCCGGGCATACCCCGAGCTCGCAGAGCAGGTGGCAGCCGAACTTGGCGCCGAGCTCGTTCCCACCGACGCACGCACGTTCGCGAACGGTGAGCTGTACGCGCGCTTCGATGAGAGCGTGCGCGGTGCCGACGCTTTCGTGATTCAGTCACACACTGACCCCATCAACGAGTGGCTCATGGAGCACCTCATCATGGTGGACGCGCTCAAGCGTGCCTCGGCAAAGCGCATCACCGTTGTGGCGCCGTTCTACCCCTACTCGCGTCAGGACAAGAAGGGTCGCGGCCGCGAACCCATCTCGGCGCGCCTCGTCGCAGACCTCTTCAAGACCGCGGGCGCCGACCGCATCATGTCGGTCGATCTGCACGCACCGCAGATTCAGGGTTTCTTCGATGGCCCGCTCGATCACCTCTTTGCGATGCCCGTGCTGATCAAGCACTTTGAAGAGCACCTCAACCGTGACGACCTCACGGTTGTGTCGCCCGACATGGGGCGTGTGCGCGTCGCTGACGTGTGGAGTGACCGTCTTGGAGCTCCCCTCGCTATCATTCACAAGCGACGTGATCCTTCGGTCGCGAACCAGGCTTCTGTTCACGGCATCGTTGGTGACGTGAAGGATCGCTGGTGCCTCATGGTCGACGACATGATCGACACGGGTGGCACGATCACCAAGGCGGCAGAAGCACTCAAGGCTGCTGGCGCTCGTGGCGTGACGATCGCAGCGACCCACGCTATTTTCTCGGGTAAGGCGACTGAGTACCTCTCACAGGACTTCATTGATCAGGTCGTTGTGACCGACACGCTGCCCGTGGGCCCCGAGAAGCGTTTCGAGAAGCTCACAGTGCTCCCCATCGCGCCGCTCTTGGCGAAGGCGATTCACGAGGTCTTCGAAGACGGCTCGGTGACGAGCATGTTCGAGGGCGCGGCGTAAACTGCGCTCGTGAATGAGGGCTCTGGGAGAAATCCCAGGGCCCTTTTCTGCTAAAGTAGACCTTTGTACTTCGGCGAGGGGCGCATGCGCCCGTTATCGACGCGGGACGGACTGCCTCAGCGGGCCATCTTGCTGCGTTATTGACGCGAGTGCGAGACACCAATCCCGGCGGCTAGCCCGCCCTCATTGGGCGAAAGCCCGCATAGGAGATCACCATGGCTGATTACCAGCTTGTTGCAACTGCCCGTGAAAACTTCGGCAAGGGCGCAGCCCGCAAGCTCCGCGCTGCAGGCCAGACCCCCGCAGTCGTGTACGGCCACGGCACCGCCCCCCTGCACATCACGGTTGAGACCCACCCGCTGAGCCTCATCATTCGCCAGGCCAACGCCCTCATCGAGGTGGAGCTGAACGGCGAGAAGCACCTCGTGCTGGTGAAGGATGTGCAGAAGGACCCCGTACCCCAGATCATCGAGCACGTTGACCTGCTGATCGTGAAGCAGGGCGAAATGGTCGAGGTTGAGGTGCCCCTGCACATGACCGGCGAGCCTTTCTCGGGCACCAACGCGCTGCAGGAGCTCAACACTCTGCGCCTGAGCGTTCCCGCCACCGCGATCCCCGATAACGTTGTTGTCGACGTGACCGGCCTCACCGCAGACACCCACATTCTCGTGCGCGATGTCACCCTGCCCGAGGGCGCGGTCGTCATCGACGCTGAAGACCAGCTCGTCGTGAAGATCGCTGGCCCCCGCGGCGCAGCAGAAGAGACCGAAGAGGCTGCCGAGTAAGCTCGACGACTCACGCGTATTGGCCCGCCGGTGTGGAACCCCACACCGGCGGGCCTTTCGCTATGGTGCCTCAGCACGCACACGTGAGGCGAAGGAAACGAGATAATTGTTCTGGCGTCGTAACAAGCTACGCAGTAAGCAGGAAGGGGAGCGCGTGTCGCAAGACAGCTGGCTCATCGTAGGGCTCGGAAACCCGGGCCCCAAGTACGAGGCGACCAGGCACAACGTGGGGCAGATGGCCCTCGATGTGCTGGCTAGCCGGATGGGCGCAAAGTTCGCCCCGCACGGCAAGACGGGCTCTCGAACTGCTGAGGGTTGGCTGCGGCCGGGCGGCCCAAAACTGATTCTCGCCAAATCAAACGGCTACATGAACACGTCGGGCGGCCCCGTATCTGCGCTGTGTAAGTACTTTGGCGTTGGCCCCGATCACGTCATCGTCGTGCACGATGAACTCGACCTGCCGTTTAATGCGCTGAAGCTGAAACAGGGTGGCGGCCACGGCGGCCACAACGGTCTGCGCGACATCGCGAAAGCGCTCGACACCCCCCAATTCTTGCGTGTGCGCGTGGGGGTGGGGCGCCCGCCCGGACGCCAGGATCCGGCCGATTTCGTGCTCGCACCCTTCTCGGGGGCCGAACGCAAGGATCTGCCCGTGCTGCTCGAAGACGCGGCAGACGCCTGCGAAGCGCTCGTCGAAGACGGGCTGCTCGCCGCGCAGCAGCGCTTTCACGGTCGGGCAGCGCAGTGAGTTTGCGCGGTCTCGACGGCCTCCTCGAGAGCTCGGCATCGTTTGCGCGCGCCCTTGACACGGCGGCGCGCAACGCCGAGTTTTCTGCGAGCGAGGGCATGCGTGCGCCCCTCATCGCGGGCCTCATGCGTCGCCGTCGCGCAAGCGGCGACACGGGCGCCCTGCTCGTGATCGCGGCGACGAGCCGCGAAGCCGATGCGCTGCGCCACGCGCTCGGCTCGGTCATGCCAGAGGCAGTGACGTGCGAGTTCACGGCCTGGGAGACGCTGCCGCACGAGCGGCTGAGCCCCAGCCCAGAGACGGTGGGTCGGCGCGCGAAGGCGCTGCGCACGATCCGTGAGCACGACGGCCAGACGCCGCTCATTGTCGTCGCATCGGTGCGGGCGGCGCTGCAGCCCGTGTCACCCCAGGTCGCCTATGCCGCCCCGCTCGTCTTGCGAGCGGGCGAGGTGCCGCAGCTTGAATCCGGATCCGGCCCCGCGGCCATCGCTCGGGCACTGATCGAGCGCGCATACACGCGCGTCGATATGGTGACCAGGCGCGGCGAGTTTGCGGTGCGCGGTGGCATTCTCGACGTGTTTCCCCCCGAGGCATCGCAGGCATCGCGCGTCGATTTCTTCGGCGACGAGGTAGACCAAATTCGCCGTTTTGCGGTGTCTGATCAGCGCAGCGCCGGCGAGCCTGTCGACGCGATCGAGCTGTGGCCGGCACGTGAGCTGCTGCTCACGGATGAGGTTCGCGCGCGGGCCAGCGAGCTACTGCCGAAGTATCCGGCTCTCGGTGGCATGCTCGAGAAGCTCGGTGAGGGCATCGCGGTCGAGGGGATGGAGAGCCTGATTCCGCAGCTGGTGCCCGGTTTGCAGCCGCTTACGGCGCTCATGCCGCCGGGCGGCGCGGTGCTCGTGGCATCGCCCGAACGCGTTGCCGGGCGTGCCGTGAGCCTCGCCGAGACGAACCGTGAGTTTCTTGAGGCCGCGTGGTACGCGGCGACGGCGGGCGCCGATGCACCGCTGCCCACGGGCGACAGCGGCATGCTCACGATCACCGAGCTGCAAGATGCTTCGCCGGATCGCCCGTGGTGGACGGTCTCGAGTTTTGTGCACGACGAGGGGGCGGGGCTGCCCGAAGAAGACACATTTAGCGTGCGCACGATCACGGTCGCGGGCGGCGCATTTCCTAAGAGTCAAGTTGACAGTGATCCGACGGGTGCCGCGCTACGCGTCATCAGCGAGAGGCTGAAAGCGGGTTGGGGTGCGATCATTACCGCTCAGGGCACCGGTCTTGTCGAGCGCGCGCGTGATCTACTCGCCGAGGCAGGAGCAGCGGCGCGCCTGGTCGAGGACCTGCCGGCGACGTCGGCTGAGCTTGAAGCCGGGGTGATCTACCTCACGGTGGGTCATGCACCAGCCGGGTTTGAAAGCGCCGAGGCGAAACTCATCGTCGCCACTGAGTCTGAGTTTTTTGGACGCGCGGTCAGTGCGCAGGCGGCCAGCGGTCAGAAGCTCGCCCGTCGCCGAGGCAAGAACGTCGTCGACCCGCTGAAGCTCGTCGCCGGTGATTTCGTGGTGCACGAGACTCACGGCATCGGGCGCTTCGTCGAACTGACGCAGCGCATGGTGCCCACGGGCATCGGCCGCGACGCGACGAAAGCTCTGCGCGAGTACCTGGTGCTCGAGTACGCCTCGACGAAGCGTGGCATGCCCCGCGACAAACTCTACGTGCCCACCGATCAGCTCGACCAGCTCTCGCGTTACGTCGGTGGTGAAGCGCCCGCCCTGTCCAAGATGGGCGGTAACGATTGGGCAAACGCAAAAAAGAAGGCGCGCAAGGCGGTGCGCGACATCGCCGTTGAGCTGGTAAAACTGTATTCGGCCCGTGTCGCGTCGAAGGGGCATGCTTTCTCGCCAGACACCCCGTGGCAGCACGAGCTTGAAGAAGCGTTCGCGTACGCCGAGACCGTTGATCAGCTCACCACGATCGACGAGGTGAAGCGCGACATGGAGCGGCAGGTGCCCATGGATCGGTTGGTCGCGGGCGACGTCGGCTTTGGTAAGACCGAGGTGGCGGTGCGGGCAGCGTTTAAGGCTATTCAAGACGGCAAACAAGTTGCGATGCTCGTGCCCACCACGCTACTTGTCACTCAGCACCTCGAAACGTTCCAAGCGCGTTTTGCCGGGTTCCCTGTCAATGTGCGACCGCTCAGCCGGTTTCAGACCGACAAAGAATCGCGCGAGACGATCGAGGGTCTTGCGGCCGGCACCGTCGACATGGTGATTGGTACGCACCGTCTGCTCTCTGAGAGCGTCTTATACAAGGACGTGGGACTTGTCATTATCGACGAGGAGCAGCGGTTTGGTGTTGAACACAAAGACGCGTTGAAGAAGCTCAAAACGAACGTCGACATTCTGGCGATGAGTGCGACGCCGATTCCGCGTACGCTTGAAATGGCGGTCACCGGTATTCGAGAGATGTCGACGCTTGCGACGGCGCCAGAAGACCGGCACCCGATTCTCACGTTTGTGGGGCCACGCAGCGACCGGCAGATCGCCGCGGCGATCAGGCGCGAGATGCTGCGCGAGGGCCAGGTGTTCTTCGTGCACAACCGCGTGAGCTCGATTAGCCGTGTCGCGGCACAGATTGCAGAATTGGTGCCCGATGCACGCGTGGCAGTCGCGCACGGCAAGCTCGGTGAGCACCAGCTCGAACAGGTGGTGCAAGACTTTTGGGAGCGCAAGTACGATGTGCTCGTTTCGACGACCATCATCGAGACGGGCCTCGACATCGCGAACGCGAACACGATCATCATCGACGCCGCAGACAAGTACGGTCTGAGTCAGCTACACCAGCTGCGCGGGCGTGTGGGGCGTAGCCGCGAGCGCGCCTACGCCTACTTTCTGTACGACCCCGAGAAGCCGCTCACCGAGCACGCACACGAGCGGCTCGACACCCTGGCGACCAACAACGAACTCGGCTCGGGTATGCAGGTGGCGCTCAAGGACCTCGAACTTCGCGGGGCGGGTAACCTGCTCGGCGGCGAACAGTCGGGGCACATCGCAGGCGTCGGGTTCGACCTGTACCTGCGCATGATCGGCGAGGCGGTCAACACGTTTAAGGGTGAGGAACAGACGGGGCCGGTTGAACTGGTGCTCGAGTTGCCGGTCGACGCGCACATTCCCGAGGAATATGTCGAGAGTGAGCGGTTGCGCCTTGAGGCGTACCAGAAGTTCTCGGCGGCTTCGCACCCGCAAGCGCCCGAAGACCACGTGGCGCTCGTGCTCGAGGAGCTGAAGGACCGCTACGGTGCGCCTCCCGTCGAGGTTGAACGTCTTGCGGCTGTGTCGCGGTTGCGGCGGCGGGCAGCGCGACTCGGCCTCGCGAAGGTTGTCGCGGCTGGCACCGTGCTGCGAATTGAACCGGTGCAGCTGGCAGACTCCAGGCGCATGCGCATGAAGCGCATGTTCCCCGGTGCGACCTACGCTGAGGCGACGCAGACGCTCAAGGTGCCGCTGCCGGGGGGCACGGCGTCGTCGCGTAGTCCGCTTGCGGGCGTCGGCCAAAAATTGGTGGGCGACGAGGGCGATATTGCGGCTTGGACGGGCCGAGTGTTCGCGACGCTGCTCGAAGAAGACGTGTAGCGGCACGAACGGCCACCCAAAGGACGAGCACCCACGATAAATACGTACTTATCGTGGGTGCTCGTCCTTTCAACACCGTCTCTTCAGCGCCTATGAGCGATTTCTCGTCAGCGCATGTGGGCGCTAGAAGAGTACCTAGCGTGTGCCCGGTGGGCGCCGCATCTCGTCTAGAGGGTGCAGAGCTCCTGCAGCTTGGCGCTCGACTTCTCAAGCTTCGAAGAGATCGCCTCGAGCTCGCCGCTCTTCGCCTCGAGCTCTGCAGAGATTTCTTCGAAATCTGCCATTGCTTCGGGATCGCTGTAATCGAAATCGGTCATGTCGGGCATCTTGAAGTCTTTGAACACGTCGCGTACTTCGCCGAAGTCTGCGGTGATGTCCTTGAGCGCCTGCGAGACCTCGGCGTTGTTCACCTGCTTTTCTGCCTTGACGAGGGCGTCGTTGACGCCTGAGAATAGCTCGCCGAAGTCGCCTTCGCCGGTCATCGCTTCAGTCATGGCAGATTGCATGTCGCTCTGCGCTTCTGACACGGTCTCTTCTGCGATCTTGCAAGCTTCTGCTACGCTCTGGCCGCCCGAGCAAGCCGAGAGGGTGAAAGCGAGGGCCGCAGCGCAAAGAACGCCTGCGAACTTGGTGGTGGTCTTGCCAACTGACATGGGTAAGAGGACTCCTTGCGCGCGTGTAACCGCGCTGTCTGAGATCTGGGTGTGCGTATCAAGGCTAACAGCCCGGGTACCGGCTAGTGTTTTTGTATGGCGACTGAACATCGAAGTACAGACCGACCACACGACTCACAGCAGTGCGCGAAGCACGGCTCTGGCCAGCAAACATCAGACCCGCTGCGTGCTCTGCGCGACACTGTGCGCACGATGGTATCGCCGGGTGGCTGCGCCTGGCACGAAGCGCAAACGCACGAGACCCTGACGCCCTACCTGGTCGAAGAGACCGCTGAGCTTATCGACGCGATCGAGCGTGGCCTCCCCGCCCACGAAGTGCGTTCCGAGCTGGGCGACGTGCTCTACCAAGTGTTTTTTCACGCCGCAATCGCGGAGCGTGACGGCGAAGGGTACGACCTCGATTCGGTCGCGACGGCCCTGAACGAGAAACTCATCGCCCGCCACCCCCACGTGTTTGGCGACCGCGGGTATATGTCGCTCGACGAGCTCGAGGCCGAGTGGGAGCGCCTCAAAGAAGATGCGGCCGGTGAAGCGCGAGGCTCACGCAGCCCCCTCGAGGGGGTGCCGGCCGGTATGCCCTCGCTCGCGCGCGCCGCGAAGGTCGTGGAACGCCTCAAGCGGGCGCGTCTGATCGATCCGAGTGCACTCGAAGGGCACCACGAAGACCCGTTCATGGCCGTAATCGGCCCCGATGAGCTTCGGCTTGCTGAGCTTGGCATTGGCGACGCCATGCTCGCGCTCGTGACGCGGGCGAACGCGGCGGGCGTCGATCCGGATCGCGCGCTTCGTCTTGCCGTCGACCGAATGGCGGCTCGGGCCGCTCACGAGTAGCACCGGGCGTGCCGAGACTGCTGGGTGGCTCTGTACAAACGGCGGGAGTCAGCCAGTGGTTCGTGGCGAATTGAGGCGGGAAGGTTGACTCATTAGCGCGGGTGTGACACGTGTATGCGCGCGAAATATCGGCCTCCTGGCCGGTTTGCCAAAGGAAAAATGCGTCTCCTACACTCGCTATTTGGCTACACCAATCGCGTAAATCACTCAGGGGTGAGCGTGTCTTGCCCGCGTGCACGGTGGCCGTCAATACTAAGGAGACACACGATTTCGTTTCACACCTCGACAGTGAAATTCAGCACGAGAGTAGTCGCGACTGCCGTCTGCGTGGGGCTCATGGCAACGGGGGCAGCCACGTCAGCCGCGCACGCCACCCCCAGCTTGCCCCAGACAGTCGCAGGCATCGCATCGGGACAAGGAGGCGCCGCCGTAGCGCCCGTCTTTGATGAGCCAGACAAATCCTTTGCCGTGTATGTTGGCAAGAATCTAACCGAGGACGGGTACCCGATGCTCGGCGGATTCGGCCACGAGCCCTCGAGCCACTGGGTCGAGGTCGTACCAGCCCAGGAACACCCCGAGGGGGCCGAGATCACCGTGGGGGCGACGGCCGAAGCCGACATGCCCGGGCAGCTGAGCACCATACCCCAGGTGCCGCACACGTATCGCTACATCACCTCGAACTATTCAGAGTTCACGGGACTGCCTGCACCCTTGACTAATGGCGGACTCAACGAAAAGAACGTGGCAGCGCGCGACGTATGGTCGAACTCGCGCGCCGAGCTCCTCGAGATGACGCCCCAAGATCAGTCGGGCCCGCAGTACTCCGATCTGTCGCGCATCGCGATGGAGCGCGCGGGCAGCGCCAGGGAGGCCGTGGAGATCCTCGGCGAACTGATCGATGAATACGGCTATACAACCTACGGCGGAAATTCCCACCTGTTCGCAGATGAAAATGAGGGCTGGGTATTCATCGAGTACGCGGGTGGCCAGGGGCTGTGGGCGGCGGAACGCCTCGGGGCAGACGAAGTGCGCGTATCGTACCCGGGATACATTCACGAGTTTCCTGTGGCCGCGGTCTCGGGCAACGACCCCGATTACTTAGGCTCAGCGAATCTGGTCTCGTTTGCGCAACAGCAGGGATGGTACGACCCGAGCACAGACGCGAGCTTTAACCTGCAAACTGTTTACCAAGAGCCATTTCCCACCGAAGCCTTCGACATCGGAGACGTGGCCGACGCGCATGACCCGGCGCCATACCGGCACCCCGTATCGCTGGAGGCGGAGTTCGCGCAGCTCGCTCCCGCGAAGCTCGAGGACGTCATGCGGATCGTGCGCGACCCGCGCTGGTCAGATGATCGATCAGGTTACGGTCACGTGGCGCAGTTACGCGACGATCTGCCCGACCCGTCGCTCACTACGTTGTGGGTTGCTCCGACGGCCGCAGCGACCGCGCCCTACATTCCCATTTCGATCGGCACGACCGAACTGCCGATCGAACTGAGCCAACACCGATACCTCACGGCTGGGGCATCAGCGACCTATCTTGATCCAGCGTTTGCCGAACAAGAGGCCACCGAGTACGCGACCCAAACATTCAAGCGCCTCATGTATGCGACCTGTGCGCGGCCTGACCAGTACCTGAGTGAGGTCACTAGGGCGCTCGAGGGCTACGATGCGCAGTCCATTGCACGATGGGATGAGGCGCTCGCCGCAGCCCAGCGTGAAGTCGAGGCAGGCCGCGACCCCGCAGGCGCACTCACAGATGAAACGTTCGTGCGTGCACTTGACGGCTTGCGACTCGGCAACTTTCTGCTGAGCAGCGTGTTGGAACGCTCATTCGCTGCGGGCGGCATTGCAGAACCTGAGGTCGAGCGAATCGAAGGTGAGACCGCTTCTGCACGGTCACTGCCGATGGATCTGCGCAGCAGTGCGTCGTCAAGGGATCGCATGAACTGCGATGTGGGCGGCGGCTGGCCTGAGGGCTCCACGCTAGAGCGTGCGGGGACATACGGGGATCCTGCGGACGTGCCCGACTTTAGTGCGGTCGCCTTGCCGGGGCGCCCTGCGAGTGACGGAGGGGCACTGCCCGTGTGGGCATGGACTGCGGGCGGGGTAGCTGCGGGAGCCATCCTCACAGCTGCAGCGGCATACTTACTGCGCCGGCGCTCCTAGTCTGCGAAGCCCCTAGCTCCGCCGTCGAGATCGCAGCACCTCTGCCAGCATGCACATCGCTGCGGCGACGAGCGCAAAGCCGCCCCACGCGATCACCGCATGCCCAGCACCAGCGCTTGAGCCCGTACGAGCGAGCGCTGGTGCGGGGGTGGAAGTAGCACCGTTCGTGCCGTCGGACTGGGAGGCGGGTGGGGGAGTCTTCCCCTGGTCAGTCTCTTCCCGTCCGTCATCGTCGCCGTCGGCAACGCCATCTTCTTCATCGCCCGGTGCGGTACCCACCTGAGAGCGGCCTAGACCGGGGGAGGCCACCACATCACGGGCCGCGAAGTAATCGAGCGTGATCTGAGTGTCGGTGAATGCCAGTTCGGTAAGCTCTGCACCCTCCCCAAACACGGTGAAGCCGTCGCCGCCAGCTGCGAGAAACGCGTTCGTAACGACGGTGTAGGTGACGGCAGGTGCGACGTCCACGCCGTTGAGCTTCATCGAGGTGATGCGCGAGCCCGCGGGGGCATCAGAAATATAGGTGTATCTGAGGGCGTCTGAAATGCCCAAGTGACGTTTCACCTCGGTGCCGTTTTGATCATTCGACCACTGCTGTTCGAGCATCTGCTTCAGCTGAGCGCCCGTGAGCTTCACGCTCGCCATCATGTTGGCAAAGGGCTGCACGTTTGCGACGTCGCGGTAGGTGACTGTGCCGGGGTGCGGCAGGGTGGCCGCATCGAATATGAGGTCTTCACGCATGCTCCCCGGATTAACGACCCCCAGGTCTGCGCCGGGCAGTGACGCAAGCGTAATGTCTGCCAGCAGATTGCCCAGCGCTGATTCGACCGAGCGGTCGCTGCCCGGGGGAGTGCCGCCGCGCACAATGTCACCGGCAATGCGGCCGACGGGTCTGTTGCCCAGCACCTCGGCCGTAGCGATGGCGGAGTCAACGATGGCCGACACTGTGGGGTCGGCTCCATAGCTGGGTACGCCGCCCGCGCTCAGCGGCAGGAGGTCGCTCGTGGCCCCGGTGAACACAGGGGTTACGCCTGTGACGTCAAAGCGCAGCTCGATCTGACCGAGGGCGCTCCCGTAATTGCCCGTTTGAATGACCGGGCGCCCAGCCACCGTACAGTTGTACTGCAGGTGGGAGTGGCCAGACACGATCGCGTCGACGAGGGGTGACGCTTCGCGCGCAAGGTCGCCAAACGTCGACGCTTCGGTCGCATTCACCACGCAGTTCTCACTAGCAAAGCCGTCGTGCGTTAATAGCACGGTCGCGTCGACAAGGTCGTCGATGTCTGCTGCGACGCGGTTGACAGTGTCGAGTTGCGAGCGAAACTCGAGCCCCGCGATGAGGGCAGGGTTTACCGCGATCGCCGTGTGCTCGGTCACCGTGCCAATGAGTCCGATCTTGATGCCTCCGCGTTCAATGATCGTGTACTCGCCGAGCACCGGAACACCGGTAGCGCGGTCATACACGTTCGCTCCGAGGGTGAGCGCAGGGTCCCCGTACCTCGGCATCACACGATCGCGCAGGTCAGCAAAGCCGCGATCAAACTCGTGGTTACCCACGGCTGAGGCCGCAAGCCCCGCCGCGAGCAGCGCATCAATCGTTGGTTCATCCTGCGCGATCGCCGAAGTAAACGTCGAAGCCCCAATGTTGTCGCCCGCCGCCACCAACACGGTGTTGGGGTTGTCTGCGGTGAGCTGCGTCACCGCCCCCGCGAGAACCGCGGCCCCCGCCGGGCCGCGGTCATTCGCCGCGGGAGCGGCCTCGATTCGGCCGTGAAAATCGTTGATCGCCAGCAACTGCACGGTCGCCGCCCCCGCGGGGTACGCGCCGCCGGTGGGCGGGGCAGGCGTCTCTAACGGGGCAGCTGCCGCGGGCGTCGCCGCTATGAGGCCGTCGACAGGGCTCCCGGCCACGCAGACCAGTGTGACCAACGCAGCGGCGAGCAGTGCACCGTAAACCTTTTTCGTGCGAGGCCGGCCCTGGCCGCGACGCATCGGAAAACTTGCGCGCGCAAGCGCCAAATCGTGTACACCGTCCATTCGGCCAGTGTAGTGGTTCGACGAAAGAGCGGCGATAGGCTGAATGAGCAGCCCGGCACGGGCACCGTGACACCGAAGGGGACGCCGCATGGCAAACGACAGCACCGCGCACGCAGATCGCACCGCGCACACCGAACAAAGCGTACGCGCGCACGTAACAGACAACTTCACCGCCACCATCGCAGACCTCGAACGGCTCGTACGCATTCCGTCGGTCTCGTGGCCCGCCTTCAACCACGAACACCTGCAACGCAGCGCCCAAGACATCGCGGGCATGCTGCGCGAGATCGGCATCTTCGACGAGGTCGATATTCGCCGCGCGCCGCTCGACGTACAGCCCGAGGGCGCTACCGAAGTGCAGTACGGCCAGCCCGCCGTCGTCGCACGACGCGAACCACGTAACGGCCGCTCCACCGTGCTGCTGTACGCCCACCACGATGTCCAGCCCCCCGGCAAGGATGAAGACTGGGTGAGCCCAGCGTTCGAACCCACCGAACGTAACGGCAGGCTGTACGGCCGCGGCGCCGCCGACGACAAAGCGGGCGTCATGGCCCACGTCGGTGCGATCCGGGCGCTCGCCGCAGCGGCCGAAGCCGAGGGGCGCGAGCTCGACCTGGGCATCGCTTTGTTCATTGAGGGAGAAGAAGAGTGGGCGTCTGGCTCGTTCGGCAGCTTCCTTCGTGAAAACCGTGAACTCCTCAAGGCTGACGCCATCATTGTCGCCGACTCGGGTAACTGGGACGAAGAGACGCCGGCGCTCACAATCGCGTTGCGCGGTGCGGTCGCGTTTAACCTGAGCGTCGAGACGCTCGGCCACGCCTCACACTCGGGCATGTTTGGGGGCGCGGTGCCCGACGCGATGCTCGCAACGGTGCGCCTGCTTGACACCCTGTGGGACGCTGACGGCGCGGTCGCGGTCGCGGGGCTCGGCTCGGCTGAGATCAAGGCGCCTCCCTACGATGAGGCCAGGCTGCGTGAAGAGTCGGCGCTGCTGCCCGGTGTCAGCACGATCGGCCGCGGCGAGATTCTGTCGCGCATTTGGGCGCAGCCTGCAATCTCAATCACGGGCATCGACGCGCCGAGCATCGCGAACGCCTCGAACACGCTGATTCCCGCCACGCGCGTACGTATCAGCGCGCGGATTGCGCCCGGTCAGGATCCGGTGGCCGCGTACGAGGCGATCAAGCAGCACCTCGAGGCGAGGGCACCGTTTGGCGCGAAGCTCACCTTCGAAGACCCGGGCCTCGGCCAGGCGTTCCTCGTTGACACGAGCGGCCCGGCGGTCGCCGAGGTGCGCCGGGCCATGGCCGACGCGTGGGAGAAGGCGCCAGTCGACATGGGTGCGGGCGGGTCGATCCCGTTCATTGCCGAGCTTGTGAACGAGTTTCCCGAGGCCGAGATTCTCGTCACCGGCGTCGAAGATCCAGACGGCCGCGCCCACAGCCCCAACGAGTCGCTGCACATCGAGGCATTTCGCAAGTCGGTGCTCACCGAGGCGCTGTTCCTCGCGCGGCTCGACGCGCGAGAGGGCTAGCTTCTTGCGAGCGGCGCAGGGCGCGTAGGCCGCAATTGAACGGCGGGGCCGGATCAATGATCCGGCCCCGCCGTTTGCTTCGCCGCCGAGAATTGCGCCGCCAGGAACTGCGTTTAGTTCAGGCTAGCTCTTTTGCTGCGCACGCAGCAGGTCGCGAATCTCAGTAAGCAGTTCTTGCTCGCTGGGGCCGGTGGCCACCTCTTCGGGTTCGGTCTTGCGCATCCGGTTCATAGGCACGACGAACACAAAGTAGACGACGGCCGCGACGATCACAAAGTTGAGCAAGGCCCCGAGCACCGCGCCAAGCTCGATCGCGCCGCCGCCGGGCAGCGGGATCATGAGTGCCGTGTCGAGCGAGTCGGCCTTGAACACCATGCCAATGATGGGGGTGATGAGCGAGGTGACGACCCGATCAACGACAGCGTTGAACGCTGCGCCAATGACGACCGCGACCGCGAGGTCGACGACGTTGCCGCGCAGCAAAAACTCCTTGAATCCCTTGAGCATGTGATCTCCCAGCTGTTTTCGTAGTGTGTGTGCCGCCGCCCCGCGCGTGTTTACGCGAGTGCGTTGTTGCACACGATAGCGCGCGGGCAGCGGTGCGGGCGTGATGAAACGCGAGAAAATCGTGCCTTGGTGTTACATGAACGCCTGGCAGCGCGGCTAATGGCAGAATGAGTCATGTTGTCCCGATTCTCGGGGAGCGATCCAAAGGAGCACAGGTGAAGTACTTTTCCACCCGCGGCGGCATGACGCCCGCATCGTACGGCGAGATTCTCCTCGAGGGGCTTGCCACCGACGGCGGACTCGTGGTTCCTGAAACCGTTCCCACGGTTTCCGCCGCGCAGATCGAGGCGTGGCGGGGGCTCAGCTACCCAGAGCTCGCCACCGAGGTGCTCGGCCTCTACGCCACGGACATCGCACGCGCAGATCTCGCGCGCATGTGTGAGGCCGCTTATAGCGCCGAGAACTTCGTGCACGAGGCGGTCGTGCCCGTGACTCACCTCGAGGGTGACATCTCGCTCGTTGGGCTTTCAGAGGGGCCCACCCTCGCGTTCAAAGATATGGCGATGCAGTTTCTTGGGCAGGCGCTCGAGCACGTGCTCGCGGGCGCAGACCGCGCCCTCAACATTGTCGGCGCCACCTCGGGTGACACCGGCTCGGCCGCAGAGTACGCCCTGCGGGGCAAAGCTGGCATTTCAGTGTTCATGCTGTCGCCGCAGGGCCGCATGAGCGACTTTCAGCGGGCGCAGATGTACTCGCTCACCGATGCGAACATTCACAACATTGCCGTCGAGGGCGTGTTTGACGACTGCCAGAACCTGGTGAAGGCACTTTCGGGTGACCTTGAGTTTAAGCGCGAGCACGATCTCGGCACGGTCAACTCGATCAACCTGGGCCGTATTTCAGCGCAGATGGTCTACTACTTCTGGGCGTGGCTGCGCGCCACCGATCAGGTCGCAGAGGCTGATCGCGGGGCGTACATGGTGTCGTTCACTGTGCCCTCGGGCAACTTCGGCAACATCTTGTCGGGGCACATGGCACGCGCGATGGGGCTGCCCATTCGTAAGCTGGTGCTGGCCGCGAACGAGAACAACGTACTCGACGACTTCTTCCGCACCGGCGTGTACGCACCGCGCGCTGCCGCCGACACCTACCTCACTTCGAGCCCCTCGATGGACATTTCAAAGGCGTCGAACCTCGAACGCTTCATCTTCGACCTGCTGGGCCGAGACCCCGAGCGGCTCGCCGCCGCGTGGCGCGAACTCGACGAGACCGGCCGCATCGACCTCACGGCCGAACTGCCTCGCTTCGTGGCAGAGTTCGGTTTCGCAAGTGGCACGTCGACTCACGCCGACCGCGTCGCGACGATCCGCTCGGTGTACGAGACGACCGGCACGCTCATCGACCCGCACACCGCCGACGGCGTGAAGGTGGCGCGCGAGCATGTCGAGGCGGGCGTGCCGATGCTCGTGCTTGAAACCGCGAAGCCCGAGAAGTTTCCCGAGATCGTGTTCGAGGCGACCGGCGAGCGCATCGGTATTCCCGCGCACTTGGACGGGCTGCTCGAACTGCCGCAGCACGTCACCGAGATGGGCAACGACGAAGAGGCGCTGCGCGAGTTCGTCGCGCAGCGTGCCACCAAGCGCTAACCGATAGACGCTCGGGCACCGCGCTGCCTGTGCCAGGCCCTGAAAACCGGCGAAAGGTCACCATGTTCTTCCGAAGAAATGATGCTGAAACCGCACGCCAGCTCGCGCGGCTCGAAGCGGCCGCGGGCGTTGCACCGGCGGGCGAAGATCGATCCGGATCGACGCCCGCCGCCGGGCCTGCCGGGTCTGCCGGGCCTGCGCGCGGGGCGTGGGGCGACACGTTCGGCATGCTCGCCACGCGCTCGCTGCAGATCATCATCGTGCTGGCGCTCACCGCCGGCGTGATCGTGGGGCTCAGGTCACTCACGACCGTCGTGATTCCCATCTTGCTCGCGCTCATTTTCGCGAGCACGTTTACGCCCGTGATGGGGTGGCTGCGTGCGAGAAACGTGCCGTCGCTGCTCGCAACGATCTCGGTGCTGTTCGCGATCATGCTGATCCTCACCGGGATCGGCTGGCTGATCGTGTGGGCCGTTCGTGACCAGTGGGATGACCTGTCTAAGCAGGCGCAAGAGGGCTTCGACCAGGTGGTTGCCTGGGGGCATGAGCTGCCATTTTGGCCCACCCCCGAGCAGCTCAAAGACTGGCAAGACAGCATTACTGGTTTCTTGACGAGCTCGCAGTTTGGCTCGGGGGCGCTCGCAGGCGTAGGGGCCGTGACCAGTTTTGTAACCGGGCTTGTGCTGCTGGTGGTCGTGCTATTTTTCTTCTTGAAAGACGGGCCGCAGATCTGGCGCTTCTTGCTGCGCCCGTTTCAGGGGGAGGCGCTAGGTCGAGCCGAGCGTGCGGGGGCCAAAACCGTGCAGACGCTGGGCTCCTATGTACGCGGCACCGCGGCTGTCGCGGCCGTCGACGCGATCGGCATCGGCATCGGCCTTGCCATCTTGCAGGTGCCGCTCGCGCTGCCGCTGTCGGTGCTCGTGTTTGTGCTCGCGTTTATTCCGATTGTGGGAGCGACCCTCGCCGGCACGCTCGCGGCGCTTGTCGCGCTCGTGGCCAACGGCCCGATTAGTGCAATCGTGGTGGTGGGCGTCGTAGTTCTCGTGAACCAGCTTGAGGGAAACTTCTTGCAGCCGGTGCTCATGGGGCGCGCGCTCAAATTGCACTCCCTGGTGATCTTGCTCGCGTTGACGATTGGCACGGTGCTCAGCGGCATCTTGGGGGCCGTGCTGTCGGTGCCGATTGCTGCCGTAGCGTGGGGCATTATCAAAGTGTGGGACGGGCCAGACACGCCTGCTCGCCCGTTTCGGCCGCAGCCCAGCGAAGAATGATTGATGGCGGGCGGCGGGGTTCGGGCCGACACTCCCGGGGTTCGGGGTGCGATTTGCTGGTCGCCCCCGGGGTGTGTAAAGTTATGACCTGTTGCCGGTGATGCGAAAAAGCACAGCGGTAATGCGTTCGGCCCCATCGTATAGCGGCCTAGTACGCCGCCCTCTCACGGCGGTAACGCGGGTTCGAATCCCGCTGGGGTCACCGAACACGAAAGCCTCACCCTCGGGTGAGGCTTTCGTCGTATCTGTGGAAGTGTGCACGGCCGTGTGTCAAGAGGTGTGCACGGTTGTGTATCAAAACGACGAGACGGTGCGATAAGTATGCGTTTTTCGTGCCGATTCGTCATTTTGATACAGTCTCGTGCTTGCTGCGGCGCAGAGTGACGCGCGAAGTGACACGCGGAGCGTGCGCCCCAGTTTTTTGTACGGCGGCAGAGTGTGTCAAAATATGTCTTGTTGCAAACGTGAAGTAATTCACTGCAGCACAGCGTTTGGCCCCATCGTATAGCGGCCTAGTACGCCGCCCTCTCACGGCGGTAACGCGGGTTCGAATCCCGCTGGGGTCACCAAACGCGAAAGCCTCACCCTCGGGTGAGGCTTTCGTTCTTTCTGGGGTGTTATTGCGCGCGGCCCGCCTGGGCCCCGTGCGGGTCTGCAGCGAGGCGTACGAGCAGTAAGCTGGGGGAGTCTAGTTTCAGCACGAAGAGGAGCGCTCAGTGGCCCGCACGATTAAACTCGCAGTCATTCCCGGCGATGGGATCGGTGTCGAGGTCACCGAGCAAGCAAACCGCGTGCTTGACGCCGTGCTTGCTGGCGGTGAGGTCGCTCTCGAACGCACCGAGTTCAAACTCGGGGCAGAGCGATTCCTCGCAACCTGCGACACTCTGCCGGCCGAAGAGCAGCAGGCGATTGCCCAGCACGACGCAATCCTGTTCGGCGCCGTCGGCGGTGTGCCAGGCGATGAGCGCTTGAAGCACGCCAACATCGAGCGCGGCTTGCTGCTCAAGCTGCGCTTCGACTTCGACCAGTACGCCAACGTGCGCCCCTGCACACTCTTCCCGGGTGTCGCTTCGACCCTCGCCGAGCCCGGTGACGTCGACTTCGTCGTCGTGCGCGAGGGCACCGAAGGCCCGTACGCGGGCAACGGGGGCACGCTGCGTGGCGGCACCCCACACGAGGTCGCGACCGAAGTGTCAGTGAACACCGCCTTTGGTGTCGAACGCATCGTGCGCTACGCCTTCGACATGGCGGCGAAGCGCCCGCGCAAGAAGCTCACCTGGGTGCACAAGACCAACGTGCTCGTGCACGCGGGTGCCACCTGGCAGCGGGTTGTAGGCATGGTCGCCGCACAGTACCCCGATATCGCCGTCGACTACATGCACGTCGACGCCGCCACGATTCACATGGTGCAAAACCCGGCCCAGTTTGATGTGATCGTGACAGACAATCTCTTTGGTGACATCCTCACCGACCTTGCCGGCGCCATCGGCGGCGGCATCGGTATCGCGGCCTCGGGCAACATCAACCCCGACGGCGCGTTTCCGAGCATGTTCGAGCCGGTACATGGCTCGGCGCCCGACATTGCCGGGCAGCAAAAAGCCGACCCGACCGCAGCGATCCTGTCGGCGGCCATCATGCTCGATCACCTCGAGCTGCCCGCAGAAGCCGAGCGCGTACGCGCCGCTGTGCGCGCAGACCTCGCCTCCCGCGGCACCGCCGCTCGGGGCACGAGCGAGATCGGCGATGCCGTGATCGCCGCGTTGCCCGTGCGCGCTGCCTAGCTCAACTGAAAACTTTGTAGGAACCCACACATGACGACACTCAGCTTTTCTCACACTCCCGCGACACCCCGGCCTGCCGCCGAGCGTGAAGCTCTCTTGCAGGACCCTGGATTCGGCGACGTGTTCACCGATCACATGGTCTCGATCGAGTGGACAAAGGACGCGGGCTGGCAGAACCCGCAGGTTTTGCCCTACGGCCCCATCTCGATGGACCCGGCCTCGTCGGTGCTGCACTACGGTCAAGAAATCTTTGAAGGCCTCAAGGCATACCGCCGCCCGGACGGATCAATCGTCACCTTCCGTCCGCGCGCCAACGCCGAGCGCCTCAACGCCTCAGCGGTACGCCTCGCGCTCCCCGAGATCCCAGAAGACCTGTTCGTGCAGGCTGTTCATGAGCTCGTCACGATTGACGCGGACTGGGTACCCGGCGGCCACGACCAGAGCCTCTACCTGCGGCCGTTCATGATCGCAGACGAGAGCTTCCTGGGCGTACGAGCTGCCCAACGCGCACGGTTCATGGTGATCGCCAGCCCCGCTGGCCCCTACTTTGCGGGCGGCGTGAAGCCTGTCTCGATCTGGCTTTCGCAGACCCTGGCACGCGCGGGCCGCGGCGGCACGGGCGCAGCGAAGTGCGGCGGTAACTACGCAGCCTCGCTCGCCCCGCAGAACGAGGCAACCGCCAACGGTTGCCAGCAGGTACTGTTCACCGACTCGGCGACCGTCGACACGATCGACGAGCTGGGCGGCATGAACCTGTTCCTGGTGCGGGCCGACGGTTCGATTCTCACTCCCGCACTCAATGGCAACATCCTCGACGGCATCACCCGTCGCAGCCTGATCCAGCTGGCGCGCGATCGCGGGCACGCGGTCGAAGAACGAGACGTTACGGTCAGTGAGTGGCGCGATGGGGTCAAGAACGGCACGATCACCGAGGCGTTCGCGTGCGGCACCGCCGCCGTGATCACCCCGATCGGTCAGTTGAAGGCGAAGGACTTCACCATCGACTTCGGTGACGGCGCCCCGGGAGCTCTCACGATGAGCCTGCGCGAAGAACTCACGGGCATTCAGTTTGGCACCCACGAAGACCGGCACGGCTGGCTCGACGTGATCGTGCCGGCAAAGGCATAAGCGTAAGGGGCAAGTATGAAGATCGCACGCTACCTGCACGAGGGTGAGATTTCGTTCGGCATCGTTGACCGTGCCGAAAACGGCGACGGGGTCGAACTGGTCGAGCTGCACGGCGACCCGATCGTGGCGGGCTACGACACCACCGGGCGCCGCGTGCCGCTCGGCGAGGTGCGGCTGCTCGCCCCCGTGATTCCGCGCTCCAAGGTGGTGTGCGTGGGCAAAAACTACGCCGACCATATTGCCGAGATGCGTGAGGTCACGGGCGGCGAGGCAACGCCCGAACCGTTGCTGTTTCTGAAGCCCAACACGTCGGTGATTGGGCCTGACGAGACGATCGTGCGGCCCGCGATCTCAGACCGCGTCGAACACGAGGGTGAACTTGCGCTCGTGATCGGCGCGGTCGCCAAAGACGTGTCAGAAGAAGACGCACTGAAGTACGTCTTCGGGTTCACCTGCGCCAATGACGTGAGCGCCCGTGACCTGCAAATCAAAGATGGCCAGTGGACCCGCGGCAAGGGGTTTGATACGTTCTGCCCGCTCGGGCCCGTCATCGAAACTGATCCGGATCTCGCCGACGCCCGTATCGTCACGCGCGTCAACGGCGAGGTGCGGCAAGACGGCCGCACGTCACAGCTGATCCATTCGCTCGCAAAGATTGTCGCCTACGCTTCGCAGGCTTTCACGCTACTGCCGGGTGACGTGATCTTGACGGGCACACCCGCGGGGGTCGGGCTACTCGAAGCGGGTGACACTGTCGAAGTAGAAATCGACGGTATCGGTACGCTGCGCAACACAGTTCGCTAGAGTTCACAGTGGCGGCCAGGAGGCCGCCGCGCACCTACGAAAGATGGGCGCTATGACCGCTCGCACCCCCGCCGCCCCCAGATTTGGGGTCGAGGAGGAGTTTCTGCTGCTCGACCAGACAAGCGGGCTGCCGCGCGACGGTGCGGTAGAACTGATTCGCGCGATACCCGAGCTCAGATGCGAACACGAGTTCTTTTATTCACAGGTCGAAACAGCGACATCGGTGTGCGAGACCGCGGCGACGGCGCTCGAAGAGCTTGGCGAGTTTCGGCGCCGGGCCTCCGCAGCCGCGGCGGGCCAGGGCCTTGTGCTCGCGGGCTCGGGGCTGCCGCCCGTCGGCGGCAGCCAGCCGGGCCGCGTCGTCGAGAAGCAGCGCTACCTCGACATCGGCCGCACCATGCGCGGCATGGTGACGCGGTACTACTCGACCGGCACACACGTGCACGTTGAAGTGCCCTCGCGTGACGCCGGCGTCGAGGTGTTCGCCCGTATTGCGCAGTGGTCGCCGGTGCTCGTGGCGCTCACGGCGAACTCGCCGGTCTGGCTCGGCGGCGACACAGGCTACGCCAGTTGGCGCTACCTGTCGATCCAGCAGTGGCCCAGCTCGGGGTACCCGCCCAACTTTGCGAACGCCCACGAGTACGACACGGTCGTGCACGACCTTGTGCGGGCGGGCGCGTTGCTCGACCCGGCGCTCGTCAACTGGTCGATCCGGCTCTCAGATAAATACCCGACGATCGAGCTGCGCACCGCAGACTCGCAGCTCACGAGCGCCGACGCGGTCGCGTTCGCGCTGATCGTGCGGGCGCTCGTGGCTCGTGCGCTACGCGAGCGCGATGCGGGTGAACCGTTCGAGCGCGTGCAGCCCGACGTGCTGCGCGGCGCGCACTGGATCGCCGCGCGCAACGGGCTCGGGGCCGACCTCGTGCATCCGTCGCTGGGGGAGCCGCGGCCAGCGTTCGACGTCGTCACGGCGCTCATGGACTACGTTTCAGGCGAACTCGATGACGCGGGTGACCTCGCGATCGTCGAACGGTACCTCGAGCGGCTGCGCGCGGCGGGTGGGGCGGCGCAGCGGCAGCTCGAGGCCTGGCGCAACGGAGGAGCCGCGGGCCTGCTGCACCTCTACCGCGCAGCGCACGAAATCTCCGCGTAGTCCCCACGCGCGTCCCAGCTCGGCTACGCTCGTGTGCAAGGCTGCGACGAAGGAGCACGAGATGAGCGACTGGCGAGCGCTAAAGGCGGGCGAGAATGTGCGCGATCGACGTGCGCTGCTTGAGCGAGCGCACGAAGCGTTCATTGCTGATGGAGCCGCCGATCCCGAGCTGTTCGAGCGGTTCGCCCAGTTGCGTCCGATCGTGCTCGCCTCCTGGCTCAGGTCACACGAAAATACGATTGATCCGGATCATGCCCCGGCCCGCGCGCAGCTCACGCCGCAGGCCCTCATCGACCTGCGCGCCACTCACCCGATCGGGCGGGTGCTGCCGGTTGTCGAACGACTGCTTGTGCAGGAGGCGCAGGATTCGGGCTTCATCGTGGCCGTAGGTGACGCCGCCGGGAGACTCTTGTGGATCGATGGCGAGCATCGCATGCGCTCGCGCGCTGAAGACATGGGTTTTGCGGCGGGGGTCGACTGGTCAGAGGCGGCCGTGGGCACGAGCGCGCCGGGCAGCGCGATCGCGCTGAACCACGCGATTCAGGTTATGGGGGCCGAACACTACGCACGCGCCGTGCACGAGTGGAGCTGCACGGCCGCCCCCGTGCACGACCCCGAGAGCGGGTCGATTCTCGGCGTGATCGATGTCACCGGCGGCGATGGGGCAGCATCGCCGCACCTGATGCCGCTCGTAGAGGCGACGGTCGCGGCCGTGCATGCCGAGTTGAAACTGGAGTCACTGCGCGCGCTCATCGAACGCGAGCGGCAACCCGTCAAGCGACGGCCGGTCGCGCGCCCACGCTCAGCGACGGCGCCGCGCAAACTCCCGCCGCGCCTCGTGACGCTGGGGCGAGAGCAAGCAATTCTCGAGTTTGCGGGCGCGCCGCATCAGATCGGCGGGCGGCACGGTGAAATACTCCTCGCCCTTGCAGCGGCGCCCAGGGGACGCAGCGCCGCTTTGTTGGCGGGTGATGTCTATGGTGATGACCGGCAAGAACAGACCCTGCGCGCCGAGCTCGTGCGTCTGCGTAAGTGGCTCTCCGCCCAAGACCTGCCGCTCAGGCTTGAATCGCGGCCATACCGGCTCGCGGGGGAGCTGCGGGTCGACGCCCTCGAGGCGCTCGAAGCGCTCGAGCGGGGCGCCCACAGGCTCGCGCTTGCCGCCTACGAGGGGCCTGTTTTGCCGGGCTCTGACGCCCCCGTCGCGAATCGGTTGCGCGAAGATGTCGACGCGACGCTGCGTGAGGCGATGCTGCAGCAAGCAGCGGCAGAGGCGCTGTTCGAGTACGCGCAAAATTGGGCGCAGCACGACATCGAAGTGTGGCAGACCCTGCTGCAGGTGCTACCGCCGCTGTCGCCGAAACGGGCGCGAGTTGTCACAAAGCTGGGTGAGCTGCAGCGCGAATAGCGGGCTCCCGCGCGTGTGTGGTGCGCGTAGACCACGCATGCAACGCGCATGCAACGTTGCGCTGCGTATGGTGTCTGCCACGGGCTCGCAACGCGCGGGCTCGCCACCGACAACGTTGTCAGAGGAGACCACCATGACTGTGTACGCTGCGCCGGGAACACCCGACTCCCTGGTGAATTTTAAGAGCCGCTACGAGCACTACATTGGGGGCCAGTGGGTGCCGCCCGTGAAAGGGCAGTACTTCGAGAACATCACTCCCGTCACGGGCAAAGCGTTCTGCGAGGTAGCGCGAGGCACATCAGAAGACATCGAAGCCGCGCTCGACGCAGCCCACGCCGCCGCGCCCGCCTGGGGCAAGACCAGTGTCGCCGAGCGCGCCAATATTTTGAACCGCATCGCAGACCGTATCGAGCAGAACCTCGAAATGATCGCCGTCGCCGAGACGTGGGATAACGGCAAGGCCGTGCGCGAGACCCTCAACGCAGACATTCCGCTCGCGGTCGACCATTTCAGGTACTTTGCGGGCGCAATTCGTGCGCAGGAGGGCGGCATTTCGCAGGTGAACGATGACCTCGTCGCCTATCACTTCCAGGAACCCCTCGGCGTCGTTGGCCAGATCATCCCCTGGAACTTCCCGATTCTGATGGCGACGTGGAAGCTCGCCCCCGCGCTTGCAGCGGGCAACGCGATCGTGTTGAAGCCTGCAGAGCAGACTCCCGCCTCAATTCTCGTACTGTTTGAACTGATCGGCGACCTGTTGCCGCCGGGAGTCGTGAACATTGTCAATGGATTTGGCGCTGAGGCCGGTAAGCCGCTCGCGTCGAACAAGCGGATCCGCAAGATCGCGTTCACCGGTGAAACCACGACCGGCCGCCTGATCATGCAGTACGCCTCAGAGAACATTATTCCCGTGACTCTGGAGCTGGGAGGCAAGAGCCCCAACATTTTCTTCGACGACGTGATGGCGAAGGACGACGCGTACTGGGACAAAGCGCAGGAGGGGTTCACTATGTTTGCCCTCAATCAGGGCGAGGTGTGCACGTGCCCGTCGCGCGCGCTCATCCAGGAGTCGGTCGCCGGCGACTTCCTTGACGCCGTGGTCGAACGCACACAGAAGATTACGCGCGGTAACCCGCTCGACACCGACACAATGATGGGGGCGCAGGCTTCGAACGACCAGTTCGAGAAGATCAAGTCGTACCTCGACATTGGTCGCCAGGAGGGGGCACAGATTCTCACGGGCGGCGGGGTCGACGACATCGGCGGCGAGTTCGCGGGCGGCTTCTATATTCAGCCCACCATTTTTCGCGGCACAAACGATATGCGCATCTTCCAGGAAGAGATCTTTGGACCCGTGGTGTCGGCGACCACCTTCACCGACTTTGACGACGCCATTCGTATCGCCAACGACACGCTCTACGGGCTCGGAGCCGGGGTGTGGAGCCGCAACGGCAACACGGCCTACCGTGCGGGCCGGGCGATCGAAGCCGGCCGAGTGTGGGTCAACAACTACCACGCCTACCCCGCACACGCGGCGTTTGGCGGGTACAAGTCCAGCGGCATCGGCCGCGAGAACCACCTGATGATGCTCGACCACTACCAGCAGACAAAAAACCTGCTCGTGAGCTACAAGGAGAGCGCCGACGGCTTCTTCTAAGCCGCACGTCTCGCACACCGAAGACCAGGCGGGCCGGTGCAGAGTGGGGGGGGGGCTCTGCACCGACCCGCCGTGTGCTCATCGAACCCGTCACTGCGCAAACGTGGAACCGGGCGTAGCATTGAGATTGGGCGGCAGCGTGGCCGCGAAGGAGATGAAGATCGTGTCTGAATCAACTGTCAATATTGAGGCTGCCAATACTGAAGAGGCCTGTGCCTTACCCGCTGCTGAGATCGTCAAATCGGCCGATATTCCGGGCTGTGTCGCCGCCCGTGCCGAGGTGCCGGGTGAGACGGTGAGCCGGCTCGCGTTTACGCCCGCGGCCATTGCGCTGATCGACAAGCTGTGGGCGATGCACGGCCCGCTCATGTTTCACCAGTCCGGCGGCTGCTGCGATGGCAGTGCGCCCATGTGTTACCAGGCCGGCGAGTTTCGCACGGGCGGCCAGGACGTGCTGCTCGGCACGCTCCAGCTCGCGCCGCTGGGCGGCCCGGGGGCGCAGGCGGGCGCGGATCCGGATCAAGCGGGGCAAGAGCCGCGCTTGATCCCGTTCTGGATGTCGGCAGAGCAGTTCGCCGTGTGGGCGCACACGCACCTGACGGTAGATGCGGTGCCGGGCCGCGGCGGCGGGTTCTCTCTCGAGGCGCCCGAGGGGCAGCGCTTTTTGATCAGGTCGCGGCTGCTGTGACGCACCGGATCAACCGCTCAGCGGGCGCCATGGGCCGCATGCGACAATAGAGCACGATGGATCCGAACAAGCTCAACCATGGCCCGGCCGCGCTACCTCCGAAGCAGGATCAGCCCCCCAAGTTGATTAAGACGCGCCCGCGCGGCTCTTCAGCGCCGCCCGAGGCACAGTCCAGGCCGCAGGTGCGCCCCAAGACCGAGGGGTGGCAGCAGCTTACCAACCCTGATGGCCGGCCGACGCTGCAGTTCGCTTCGCCGCGTGTCAAGCAGCCCGACACGCATCTCGCCGATATGACACTCGCTGAGCGTGAGGCGAAGGTCGTAGAGATGGGGCTGCCAAAGTTTCGGGCAAAGCAGCTGTCAAAGCACTACTTTGAGCACCGCACGACCGACCCGGCAGAGATGACCGACCTGCCCAAAGACCGGCGCGAGGAGCTTGCGGAAGCGTTCTTTCCGCCGCTGCTCACCGAGGTGAAGCGGCTCGTCACCGACGACGGTGACACGGTCAAGATGCTGTGGCGGCTGTTCGATGGCGCGCTCGTTGAGTCGGTGCTCATGCGCTACCCGGGCCGCATTACGCTGTGCGTGTCGAGCCAGTGCGGCTGCGGCATGAACTGCCCGTTCTGCGCGACGGGCCAGGCGGGCCTCACCCGCAACATGTCGACCGCCGAGATTCTCGACCAGGTGGTGCAGGCAAACCGCATCATCGCTGAGGGTGGGCTCGGTCGCAAGCGTCGCGCGGGTAACGGCGCCGAACCCGAGCGCGTCAACAACATCGTCTTCATGGGCATGGGCGAGCCGCTTGCGAACTACAAGCGTGTCATGAACGCCGTCAAGCGCATGGTGGCGCCGTCACCCGAGGGGCTCGGCATGTCGGCCCGCGGCATCACGGTGTCGACGGTGGGGCTTGCCCCCGCGATTCGTAAGCTCGCCGACGAAGACCTCGCGATCACGTTTGCGCTGTCGCTGCACGCGCCCGACGATAAGCTGCGCGACGACCTGATCCCAGTGAACAGTCGGTGGAAGGTCGAAGAGGTTCTCGACGCCGCGTACTACTACTACGAGAAGACCGGCCGCCGCGTCTCGATCGAGTACGCCCTCATTAAAGACATGAATGATCACGGCTGGCGCGCCGACCTGCTCGCCGACAAGCTCAATGCGCGCGGCCGCGGCTGGGTGCACGTGAACCCGATTCCGCTCAACCCCACTCCGGGGTCGATCTGGACCTCGTCGACCCGCGAGGTGACGCGCGAGTTCGTCGATCGGTTGAACGCCGCGGGCGTGCCGACTACGCTGCGCGACACCCGGGGTAAAGAGATCGACGGTGCCTGCGGGCAGCTCGTCGCGTCAGAAGAAGACAAGCGCGAGGCAAGAGAAGCCGCAGCGGCCGAGGCGGCCGCCCGAGCGTAACCGCACGCGCTTCGCGTCATCCTGTGTACGCTTCGCGTCATCCTGCGTACGCTTCGCGTCATCCTGCGTACGCTTCGCGTCATCCTGCGCGACGGAGGAGTCGCAGGATCCATTGCGCATGGATTCTGCGAGTCGCTTCGCTCCCGCAGAATGACACAGGAGGGGGCGTGAGCCTTACGGCAGGCGCACGCCGTGCAGCGCGCGGGCCAAGAGCTCGACGTCGTCCTCGGTGTTCCACAGGTGAAAGGCTACGCGGGCGTTACCGAGTCTGCCCGACGCGGTGATGCCACCTGCTCGTAGCGCAGCAAGGGCTGCGCCGTCTGGGTCACCCCACGTCACGATCGCCGAGTTCGAGGCGGGCAACCCGAGTACCGTGCGGGCCGCGTTTGCGAGCCCCACGTCGTGGCGCTGCACTTGCGCGGGATCGAGCGCCGCGATCAGCTCGAGCGACGCGAGTGTGCCGCCAATCAACGGCCAGGCGGGGGAGAGGTCGAACCGGCTCGCATTCTCGGCGAGCGGGGTGTGCCCCGCGTAGCAGGACTCCCACACGTTCTCGGCCGAGCACCAGCCCGCTGCGATGGGCACGAGGGTGTCATCGAGCCCGTCACCCACGGTCATAAACGCCGTGCCGCGCGGCGCACACAACCACTTATAAGCGTGACAGACCGTGTAGTCGAACAACGAAGCGGGCACGGGCAGCCAGCCGAGGCTCTGCGTAAGGTCGGCCAGCGTGCGCGCTCCCACGCGCGAGGCCGCGGCGAGGAGCGCGTCGTGGTCGGCCACCTCTCCGCTGGCCGACTGCACGAGCGAGAAAGCGACGAGCGCGGTGCCCGGGGTGATTGCGGCAGCCAAGTGTTGAAGCGGGGCGTAACGTACGCGCACCCCCCGGTGTCTTTGCTGCTCAAACGGATGGGTGAGCGACGCGAAGTCACCCGCGACACAGACGACCTCGGCACCGTCGGGCAGGCTCGCGGCGATCACCGACACCAGCTGCGAAGTCTGTGACCCGATCGCCACCCGTCCTGCCGCGACCCCGGCAATGCGGGCGAAGGCGTCGCGGCAGGCCGCCACCTCGACACCGATGGCCTGCGGGTCATGCGAACCCGTTGCCCACGCCTGCGTGAACTGATTCATCGCGGCGAGGGTCGCGTGTGGCGGTAGCCCTGAGGTGCAGGCCGACAGGTATCCCGGGGCATGCGCAAACTCTGGTGTGACCTGCGTGAGGGGCGTAAAACTGGTGGCGACGGTGCTCATGGTTCGAGCGTAGGCGACCCTTGAATATAATGAAACCGAATCATTCTTATTAATCGTTTCACTATCTATTATGTTTCGCGTACAATCGTGAGCATGACTTCACCCCGCAGCACCGACCCACTCGGGTCAATCGACTCCACTGAACTGCGCATCTTGCACGCGCTCGCTACGACGGGATCGCTCACCGCCGCCGCCGCGAGTCTGGGCCTGAGCCAGCCCGCCGTGAGTCAGCGCATCAAGCGCGTTGAGACCAAGCTCGGGGTGCCGCTCATTGAACGCAGCGGCCGCGGCATTAGGCTCACCACCGCGGGCAATATTTTGGCCGATCACGGCCGCACGGTCGTCGCCGAGATCGACGCCGCAATTGCCGCGATCGACGACCTGCGCGGCGAGCGGGCGGGCACGCTGCGACTCGTGGGGTTCCCCTCGGCATCGGCCACACTCGTACCCGACTTAATGCGCAGGCTCGCGGCAGAAGCACCCGACGTGGCCCTGCAGTACCGCGAGGCCGAACCGCCCGAGGCGACTTCAATGCTGCGCGACGGTGAGGTCGACTGCGCGCTGATCTTTGACTACGAGGGCGCCGCCGAGCTGCCCGCCGGGAGCGCATTTACGCCGCTGTGGCGCGAGGAAGTGCGGCTCGTCGTGTCGAAAGAGCGCGGCTGTGACCCGGCGCTAGATCGAGCAAAGCTTGAAGATTTTGCGGCCGACCACTGGATCGCGGGCTGCGAAAAGTGTCGCGGACACCTGCTCACAGCCGCGGCAGAGGCAGGGTTTGACCCCGACATTATTCAAGAGACAGACAACGTGCCGGCCATGCTGGCGATGGCCGCCGCAGGCGGGGCCGTGGCGCTCGTGCCGGGGCTCGCGCTGGCCGCGGCTAGATCGTTGCCCGATGACGCCCGCGCCCTTGAGCTCGAACCCCCGCGCCACCGCACGATCGGTCTCGTCGCAATGAACACGGCTAATGAGAGCCCGCAGGTGCGGCTTGCTAAGCGACTCTTCGCTGGCGTCGACGGCGCAAAGTGGCACTTGGAGCCGGTCGCGTGACGGCCACGCTCACGCCCACCCACATTGTGCGGCTGCAGCGCCGCACGATCGTCGTGCTCAGTGCAGCGACGATTCTGGGGGGCCTCGGCGTTGGCGCAGCCCTCTCGGTCGGATCGCTGCTGCTCGCCGAGGTGAGCGGCAACGACGCAATCTCGGGCCTCGCCTCAGCCATGTTCAGCGCGGGCACCGCGGCCGCGGGCGTGCCGCTCGCACGCGTTGCGATGCGCCACGGCCGCCGCCGGGCGCTCGTGATTGGCAGCCTGGTGGCGTTTGCGGGCGCCGTCGTGGCGATCATCGGTGCAGCGATCGGTGTGTGGCCGGTGCTCGCACTCGGCCTCGGCATGCTCGGCGTCGCGAGCGCGGTGCAATTGCTGTCGCGTTTCACCGCCACCGATCTTGCGGCGCCGCGGCGCCGCGCGCGTGACCTGTCGCTCGTCGTCTGGATGATCACCGTGGGGGCCGTGATCGGCCCCAACCTCATCGGCCCTGGCGAGGTCGTGGGCAATGCGCTCGGCGTGCCGCCCCTCGCGGGCGTCTTCGTGTTTGCCTGCGCAGCCCAGGCCCTCGCCGCGCTCGTCAACTGGCTCGGGCTGCGGCCCGATCCGCTGCTCACCGCCCGCGAGCTCACGGCCATCGAGCTCGCCGCCCAGGGCGCCAGCGAGCCCGGTGCGCCGCAGGGCAATGATCCGGATCACGGGGCGGCAAGCGCCGCCGCGCCGCATACCTCGCGAGTCACGATCCCGCACACCGCCACGCGGGGTGCGCAGGTCGCGGTGATCGTGGTGATCGCGGTGGCCCAGATTTTGATGGTGGGCCTCATGGCGATGACCCCGCTGCACCTCATGCACACGGGCGGTACCGCCGAGATCGTCGGCCTCACCCTCAGCCTGCACATCGCGGGCATGTACGCGCTGTCGCCCGTATTTGGCTACACCACGAACAAGTTCGGCCGCATGCCGACGATCGCCGCGGGTCTTGTGACCCTCGGGATTTCGGCGTGGCTCGCCTACGTGGCGGGTGACTCGCACCTCACGGTGCAGGTCTCGCTCACCCTCTTGGGTGTGGGCTGGAGCGCGGTCACGGTCGCAGGCGCCGTGCTGCTCACCGACATCACCCCAGAGCACGAGCGACCCAAATGGCAGGGGCGCGCAGACACCTCGATGAGCGCGGCGGGCGCCGCCGCGGGAGCGCTCGCGGGGGTCGCGTTTGCGATCGGCGAGTTTCCGCTCCTCGCGCTCATCGCAGGTTTGGTGCTCGTGGGCGGTGTGATCGTCTCCTTGAAGCTCTGGCGCGTGATCGTTCGATCGTGAGCGTACGGCGAATCTAGACACCCTGCGATCGCGCGCAGCCCGAACGCGCGAGCAACGACTAGACTGGACCCGATGTCTGAGACTGCTGCCCCCAAGTTTTCCACCGCGACCGGTTCTGACGTGCGCGTACGCTTCTGCCCCTCACCCACGGGTACACCACACGTGGGAATGGTGCGCACCGCCCTGTTCAACTGGGCCTACGCGCGCCACACCGGCGGCACCTTCGTGTTTCGTATCGAGGACACCGATGCAGCGCGCGACAGCGAGGAGAGCTACGCTCAGATCCTCGATTCACTGCGCTGGCTCGGCCTTACCTGGGACGAGGGCATCGACGCGGGGGGCGAGCACGGCCCCTACCGCCAGTCGCAGCGCGGCGAGATCTACCAGGGCATTATCGAACAGCTGCAGGCCGCCGGCCACCTCTACGAGAGCTACTCGACCGCCGAAGAGATCGACGCGCGCAACATCGCTGCCGGCCGCCCCAAGCAGCTCGGCTACGACAACTTTGACCGCAACCTGACTGACGAAGAGCGTGCCGCGTTTCGCGCCGAGGGGCGCCAGCCCGCACTGCGTTTTCGGGTGCCCGACATCGATCTGTCGTTCACCGACCTCGTGCGCGGCGACATCACGTTCCCGGCCGGCTCCACGATCGACTTTGTCGTCGTACGTCCCAACGGTGCACCGCTCTACACGCTCGTAAACCCGGTCGACGACGCGCTCATGGGCATCACCCACGTACTGCGCGGCGAAGACCTGCTGTCATCAACGCCCCGCCAGATCGCGCTGCACTCGGCGCTCGTCGAACTGGGCATCGAGGCGGCTATTCCGCAGTTCGGTCACCTGCCATACGTGCTGGGCGAGGGCAACAAGAAGCTGTCCAAGCGCGACCCCGAGTCGAACCTGCTGCACCACCGTGCGCGCGGGTTCATTCCCGAGGGGCTGCTCAACTACCTGTCGCTGCTGGGCTGGTCAATCGCTCCGGATCGCGATATCTTCACGAGCGCAGAGATGATCGCGGCGTTCGACGTCACCGACGTGAACCCCAACCCCGCGCGCTTCGATCAGAAGAAGGCCGATTCGATCAACGCCGACCACATTCGGTTGCTCGGTGAAGAGGATTTCGGCACGCGTATTCTGCCGTACCTCATTGCGGGTGGCTCGCTGCCCGTTGAGCCGTCGGCCGCGCAGCTCGAGACCGTGCGCCTGGCTGTTCCCCTCGTACAGAGCCGCATCACCGTGCTGTCAGAGGTCAACGACATGCTCGGCTTCCTCTTCACCCAGGCAGCTGCGCTCAGCTACCAAGACGACGCGCTGAAGTCACTCAAGGGTGACTCAACGGCAGTGCTCACCGCGGGAACCGCCGCACTCGAAGCGATCGAGGCTGCAGACTGGAACACCGAGGCGATTCAGACTGCGCTGCAGTCGGCGCTCATCGACGGGCTGGGGCTCAAACCCCGCGTGGCATTCGGGGCGCTGCGCGTCGCTGCCTCGGGACGTCGCATCTCACCGCCGCTGTTCGAGTCGTTTGAACTGCTCGGCAAAGAAGAAACCCTGGCCCGGCTGGCAAAGCTCACCGCATTCTTGGTTGAGCAGGCGGCCGCGAAAGCTGCAGACGAGGAGTAATCCATGACGGCGGGTGCGAATGACCTTCCCATTGGCGTCGCGATCATCGGTGGCGGCCCGGCTGGGCTATCGGCCGGGCTGCAGCTGGTGCGCGCCAACCGGCGCATCGCCATTCTCGACAGTAATCGCCCCCGCCACTCGGCGACCCTGCAGTCACACGGGTTTCTGACGCGAGATGGTGCATCACCGCTCGAGCTGCGCAGGCTCGGGCGCGAAGAGTTCGAGTCGTACTCGACCGCGCAGTACGCCCAAGCGATCACGCGATCAGTGGAGCGGTTGAGCGAGGGCGAGGCGCACGCCGTCGGCTTTCCAGACGGCATCGGGTTTCGGGTGCGCGGCACCGGGATCCGGGGATCGGGCGACGCCGAGTTCATTGCCCGCCGCGTACTGATCGCAGCCGGGCTCACCGAACAGCTGCCGCCGCTGCCCATGATTCGCGCTTACTATGGCACTGCGCTGCACAGCTGCGTCGAATGCGATGGCTTCGAGAAAACCGACAAGCCGCTCGTGCTGATCGGTGAAACAGCCGACCTGTTCGCGCGGGCGCTCTTGATTAGCCGCTTCAGTTCAGACCTGATCGTGTTTACCAACGGAGCAGACACGATCCGGCCCGAACAAGAGTCGCAGCTTGCCGCGATTGGGATTCGCGTCGAGCGGCGCGCTATCGACGACATCGTGGGCGAGAAAGCCGACATGACCGGTGTGCGGCTCGCCGACGGAGAAGTCATTCCTCGGGTCGGTGGATTTGTGCGCCCACGCTGGAATGCGCCCGTCGAGTTTATGGGCGACCTCGAGATTGAACGAGACGGGTGGGGACTCGTGGTGGTCGATGACCGCGGCGAGACAAGCGCGCGCGGTGTCTATGCCGTGGGCGACATCGTGCCTCCCGGCCCGCAACAGCTCATCATTGCCGCGGGGAACGGTGCGCGAGTGGCGGCCAAGCTCAATATGGACATGATCCGCGGCGCGCTCGGAGTGGGGATGATCGATGACTGACACGACGGAGCTGAGCATGGGCCGAGCTGATACTGAGGGGAACGGATACCTGACTCCGGGCGCGCGGTCGGCGCAACGTGGGTCACGCTACGCTACGATCTCAGCCATCTTCGTAGGCATTCTGCTGATCTCAAACGTGGTCGCCGTGAAGCCGATTGCGTTTGGCGAGATATCGCTGGGCAACGTGTCACTGCCTCTCGTGTTTGACGGCGGCGTCTTTTTGTTTCCGCTCGCCTATGTGCTCGGCGACGTGCTCGCTGAAGTCTACGGGCTGAAGGCGTCTCGGCGGGCGATCTTTGCGGCCTTCGGGCTCGCGCTCATTGCCTCGCTCACGATCCTGCTCGTGCAGGTCTCGCCGCCCGCGGCGGGCTGGGACAATCAAGAAGCGTTCGCTGCAGTGCTCGGGTTTGTGCCACGCATCGTCGCTGCCAGCCTCGCTGCGTTTCTCGCGGGTCAGCTCGTCAACGCCTGGGTGCTTGACCGGTTGCGGCGCCGCACCTCGGGGCGCTTTCTGCGCACCAGGCTTATCGGCTCAACCATCGCGGGGCAGCTGATCGACACGCTCTTGTTTTGTACGATCGCGTTCGCCGGCATTATCACCGGTGTCGATTTCGTCATGTATGTCGTGCTCGGCTATGTCGTCAAGGTTCTCGCCGAGGTCGTACTCTTGCCGGTAACGACGCGCGTGATCAAATTCGTGCGCGCGGCGGAGGAGCGCGAGCTCAAAGCCTGACCCGCTGGCATAGCAAAGGCCGCCGCTCCTTGGGAGCGGCGGCCTTTGGCGATCCGGCGCAGATTAGGCGCGCGCTACCTGCAGCGCACGTGCCTTCTCTGCCGCCTCGCGCGCGAACTCGACACCGTACTGGCGACCCAGAACCTCGTCGCGCAGCTCGGCAAAGGTGCCATCGATGATGCTGGCCCGGATCCGGTCGACGAGGCGCACAATGTAGCGCTCATTATGGATCGTGGCGAGGGTGGAGGCGAGCATCTCTTTCGCTTTGAAGAGGTGGTGCAGGTAGGCGGCCGTGTAGTTCTCGCACGTGTAGCAGTCGCACTCTTCGTCAAGCGGGGCGAAGCGGCGACGCTGGCCCGCGGACTTGGCGTTGATGCGTCCATTGGGGGAGTACATGCTACCGCCGCGAGCCTGACGCGACGGGGCCACACAGTCAAAGGTGTCGGCGCCCGCGGCGATGCCCGCAAACAGATCATCGGGTTCTGAGATGCCGAGCAGGTGCCGCGGCTTGTGCTCGGGCAGCTCATCGCTCACCCAGCCTGTGATGGTGCCGAGCTTGGTCTTCTCGAGGGCGCCGCCAATACCAAAA
This sequence comes from Leucobacter faecis, assembly GCF_054456695.2. Classification (NCBI taxonomy): domain Bacteria; kingdom Bacillati; phylum Actinomycetota; class Actinomycetes; order Micrococcales; family Microbacteriaceae; genus Leucobacter; species Leucobacter faecis. The sequence continues at coordinate 953 of NZ_JBTJER020000016.1, read as the reverse complement.
CCGTCAAAAGTTTGGTGGGGCGCACGGTCGCCGGTCATGGCGGCGAGCCCGCTCGCGGCCTGGCGACGTAGATCCTCATACTGCGCTCCCTGCACGACACCGAAGAGCGCCTGGTAAGGACGGTGAGATCGCTCCGAGGTTTGGGCAGCGTGCTCATCGAGGCACCGCACTGCCCATCGTGCGGTGCGGGCTACAGAGTCTTCTTGGTATTCCCTCGTGTTGAGGAGCGTGGTGCACTCGTCGAAGGCGAAGATGATGTCGGCGCCCAGCTGGTGCTGAATCTGCATAGACACCTCGGGTGTGAAACGGTGTTTGTCGCCGTTGATAAAAGACTTGAACGTCACGCCGTCTTCGTCGACGTGCGCGAGCCGCTCTTTCGTCTTCGCGATCACGTCGGTTGTCGCGTGATCGTGCTCGGCCATGGAGATCACCTTCTTGAAACCGACACCGAGTGACATCACCTGAAACCCACCCGAATCGGTGAACGTTGGGCCACTCCAGTTCATGAACTTACCGAGCCCACCGGCCTCGTCGACAAGGTCGCTGCCTGGCTGCAAGAACAGGTGGTACGCATTAGCAAGCACAGCCTGGCCGCCGAGCTCACTCACCTTGGCGGGAAGAACCGCCTTCACCGTGGCCTTCGTTCCGACGGGAATGAAGGCTGGGGTCTGTATGTCACCGTGGGGTGTGCGGATCGTGCCGGCGCGGCCGAGTGGTTGGTCTTTGCTGCCGCGCGCACCGCCGCTTTCGAGGCGATGATCGACGGCAAAGGAGAAATCCGCGGGGGAGGGCGGCTGGGTATGGCTCGTAGTCACCCGTCCATCTAAGCAGGCGGCGCATGAAAGAACGGGCTATGTAGGTGAACAGACGGGAGCCGACACGCCCGGCGCTGGGGCTCGGGTTGCCCTGCGGGGCGGGAGTGCGTAATGTTATCTCTTGTCGCCGCAACGAAG
>NZ_JBTJER020000015.1:0-57476 GCF_054456695.2 Leucobacter faecis | reverse complement strand
GTCAAGTGTTTCGGCAGTTGAACGCCGCGGCCGCCCCTCAACTGGCGAGTTGACAAACATAGAAGAATCAGAATCCACCCCCTTCCTAAGGAGTCACGATGGTACGCATTGCACTTGACCCAACGCCGTACAACAACACGGTGCACCTGCTCGACTTCCCTGACCTCGTCGCCCGCCTGGGCTATGAGTACTTGCAGCTCACCCCCAACCCCGACTTTGGGCGTCACTTTCACTACCCGAAGGTCGACACCGGAATGCTGCAGACGCTCAAGAAGAGGGCGGCAGACGCCGGCGTGACGATCACGTCGGTGCTACCCGTGCAGCGCTTCTCGTGGCCCGAGGAGCCGCAGCGTGAAGCCGCGGTGCGCAACATGAAGCGCTACATTGAGGTCGCGTCAGAGCTCGAGGTGCCGATGGTCAACACCGAGTTTTCGGGTCGGCCCGAGCGCTCGGAAGACTCCGAGGCTGGCTTCTACAAGTCGATGGAGGAGCTGATTCCCGTGCTTGAGCGCGCGGGGGTTCAGCTCAACATTGACCCGCACCCCGACGATTTCGTCGAGGACGGCCTTGAAGCATGGCGCATTATTCGTGGGCTTGACTCGACGCAGGTGGGTTTTGTTTACGTTGCCTCGCACTCGTTCCACATGGGCGACCGGGCTACAACGCTCATTCCCGAGCTGGGGGATCGCCTGGGCGCGGTCTACGCCGCAGACACGTTTGACCACAATCGTTCGAACGGGCTGCGCTACATCACGAATCCGCCCGGTAACGCGGTGCGCGTGCACCAGCACCTCGCGATCGGCGACGGCGACGTGAACTGGGATGAGCTGTTCGGCACACTCAAAGCGAGCGGCTACCTCGACCGCGAGGACGCGCTGATCGTGTCGAACGTGTTTGCAGAGGACGAGCGCGCCGACGAGTACTCACGCTCGCAGCTGGCGAAGCTACGCGAGCTGATCGCGGGCGCGTAACGGCACCCAGCGCTGCCCACGGGCGGTGCTGATGTGGGTGTACTTGAGGGCCTGCCCGTTACGGGGTGGGCCCTTAGTATTTCCAGCCGCGCTCGGCGGTGCCTGCCATCGCGGCGACCGCGAAGGACTCTTCGGTGCAGTCGCCACACGCCGGCGTGAATATGCGAACGGGGGCATCTAAGCCGTGGTGGGCGGCAGCCCAGGCGCGATGGTTCCCATCGATGAGCTCTAGACCTTGTGGGCCGTGGGTGGCGAGGATCGGCTCGAGGATCCCGTCACTGAGCACAGAAGCGATTACTCGCTGAAACCAGCCCGACGGTTCGAGCGGCTTGTGCGCACCCACCTCCGCGTACTGAACGTCTGACACGGGCCGCAAGTCATAGTCGCGTGAGCGCAGGGTGGCAACGGCGTGCGCAGGCAGTACGCGCTCGGTTACGCACTCGCTGCACGAAGCCTGTGGCATGATGGCAGGCCCCCCTCGATCAAGTCTGCGTGTTGGTCGATCGAGAACACTACGCGACGATGCCTGTGGCTTCCTGAAAAGTCACCCGAGAAATCCGCTGAGGCGATCGCGCAAACCGCTTGAGCGGGCGTCAAGTCCGACGAAAGTCACCTGAGTGCCGTGCTCTGCATACTTCGACTGCACCGAATCCAGAGCCGCAACGGTAGAGGCATCCCAGATCTGCGCCGCCGAAAAGTCGATGGTGACCGGCAACGCATCGTCCGCGTAGGTGAACTGTTCGACCAGGTCGTTGCTGCTGCCAAAGAAGAGCGGCCCGCGCACCGCATATATAACGGCATCGGCATGTGCGACGCGCGTGACCGTAACGACGTGGGCCACCCGGCGCGCAAACAGTACCATCGCGATCAGCACCCCGGCACCCACGCCGATTGCGAGATTGCCCGTGGCGACGACGATGGCCACGGTGGCCAACATCACGAACGTCTCCGAGCGCGGCATGCGTTTGAGGGTCGCGGGCCGCACGCTGTGAAAGTCGATGGTCGTTACGGCGACCACCATCATGATCGCCGCGAGCGCGACCATCGGAATCCGCTCCATCACATCGCTGAACACTGTGATGAGCGCGAGCAAGAATACTCCCGCCACAAACGTTGAAACTCTGGTGCGCGCCCGCCCCAGTTTGACGTTCACCATCGTCTGCCCGATCATGGCACAGCCCGCGATGCCGCCCCAAAAGCCCGCCAGAATGTTGGCGACGCCGAGGGCCCACGACTCGCGGCCCTTGTGTGAGCGGGTGCCTGTCATATCGTCGACGAGTTTCGCGGTGAGGAGCGTCTCCATGAGGCCCACGAACGCGATACTTAGAGCGGTCGGCCATACGATCGACAGGGTCTCAAGGTTGAGCGGTGCAAGCCACGGCGTGATCCCGGGGAGCCCGCCAGAGACGGGGCCCTGGTCGCCGACCGTCGGCACGGTCAGGTGGGCAACCATCACGATGGCGGTCACGACCATGATCGCGACGAGTGGCGCCGGCACGGCCGAGGTGACCCGCGGTAGCACGATCACAATGAGCAAGGTGAGCGCAAACAAGGAGTACACGAGCCACGGCACGCCAATCACATGCGGCAGCTGCGCGGTAAAGATCAAGATGCCCAGTGCGTTCACGAAGCCGATCATCACCGAGCGTGGAATGAACCGCATGAGGCGTGCGAGCCCCAGCACGCCAAACAAGATCTGCACGAGGCCCGCCAGCACGACGGCGGGCAGCAGGTACTCGACCCCGTGTTCACGGGTGAGCGGGGCGACGACGAGCGCGACGGCGCCTGCGGCGGCCGTGATCATGGCGGGCCTGCCGCCCAGGATCGACATCGATACGGCGAGCACGACCGAGGCGATGAGGCTCACTTTGGGGTCAACGCCGGCGATCACCGAGAACGAGATCACCTCGGGAATCAGAGCGAGCGTCGTGACAACGCCCGCGAGCACCTCGGTGGTGAGGAGCCGCGGCTTGCGCAGGGCCTGGAGCGTCGAGGGGGTTGAGGTCACCGCTCCACCCTACGCGCGATCCTCGTCTCGCGGTCTACGCGACCAGCAGGTACACCGCCCCGAGTACTGTGCACACGATCACGGCCCAGTCAAAGGTCTGCTGCTTCATGCGCGCGGCGATCCGGCGCCCGGCGAGCGCCCCCACGATCACGGCCGGGGCGAGTACGGCGTCAAGCACGAGTGCGCTCGGGGTGATGAGCCCCAGGCCGATCGAGACGGGCACCTTCGCGAGGTTGATGACGGCGAAGAACCAGGCCGCGGTGCCCAAAAACGCCTTCACGGGAAACCGCGCGGCAAGAAAGTACATCGACATCACGGGGCCCCCGGCGTTCGCGACCATGGTCGTGAACCCGCCCAGCGCGCCGTAGCCACTGCGCGCGACAGGCCCTGATCCGGTGCCTGAAGCGCCGGATCCACGCGCCGATCTGGCCCGCTGCCACAGCGTGACTGCGATCACGAGCAGCAGGATCACGCCGATGACGCGGCGCACCGAACCATCGTCGGCGAACGCGAGAAAGACGGCGCCGAGTGCGACGCCCGCGACGACCGCGGGGATCAGCCGCACGAGTGTGCCCCAGTCGGCGTGGCGACGGTAGGTGATGAGGGCGAACACGTCGCCGACGATCAAGAGCAGCAGAAGCGCGCCCGTCGACGCGCGGGCGGGCAGCACCGCCGCAAAGATCGCGATCGAGATCGTGTTGATGCCGGGCACTGCGGTTTTCGAGAAGCCGACGAGCAGCGCGGCGACGGCGAGCAGGGCCCACGCGACGGCGGGGAGGGTGGGCAGCATCGTCATCACTTGTACAGCCTAGAGCCGCCGACAACTTTGTTCAATTGTGTGAACAAATCAGCTAAGGGTCAAGGAGCGCCGTGGCGCGAGTGTGTCGCCCCATTTTGTTCGTTTGACAGGACATTGTTATGCTGCGGGAAAGCGCTACGAAATAAGCTCGTCGGCGTGAATACGACGAAGCACGGCCCGGCAGTTCTCCTGCGGCGCCGGGCACGACGAAGGAGTCAGTAATGGCCGCCCACACCCAGCCCCAGGGGGGTCTGCTGCCCGCGCTCACGAATGGGCCGCACAAGAAGCGGCTCGGAGTGGTCGCGCTGATCGCGACGTTCGGCGGCTTGCTGTTTGGCTATGACACGGGCGTGATTAACGGCGCACTGCGCCCGATGGCGGCCGAGCTGGGGCTCACCCCGTTCACCGAAGGTGTCGCCACGAGCGCTCTCGTGTTCGCCGCGGCGATCGGCGCAATGCTGTGCGGTCGACTGTCAGACGGGTGGGGTCGTCGCAAAGCCATCATCTTGCTGGCGGTCATTTTCTTCGTCGGCACAATCTTCGTGGTTGCTGCGCCGGGCCTCGGCATGCTCGTGCTCGGACGCGTCTTCTTGGGTCTTGCGGTCGGCGGCGCCTCGACCGTGGTGCCCGTTTTTCTCGCAGAGATGGCGCCCTATGAGATTCGCGGCTCCCTCTCGGGGCGCAATGAGCTCATGATCGTTGTGGGCCAGCTGGCGGCCTTCATTATTAACGCCATCATCGGTAACACGTTGGGGCACATCGAGGGCGTGTGGCGCATCATGTTCGCAATCTGCGCGCTCCCGGCGATTGTGCTCTTCTTCGGCATGCTGCGCATGCCCGAGTCGCCCCGGTGGCTCGTCGACAAGGGTCGTGTCGATGACGCTCTTGCGGTGCTCAAAACCGTGCGCCCTGAAGACCGGGCGGTCGCCGAGTTCACTGAGCTTACGAGTGTCACGGTGGTAGAGAACGGCGGCTCGCAGCTGGGCTGGCGTGCAATCTTTGCGAACAAGAACCTGTTGAAAATCGTGCTCATCGGCATTGGGGTGGGCGTTGCGCAGCAGCTCACCGGCATCAACTCGATCATGTACTTCGGCCAGACGGTGCTGGTTGAATCTGGCTTTGATGAGAGCGCGGCGCTCATCGCCAACATTGCACCGGGGGCAATCGCGGTGATCGGTGCTGTCATCGCGCTTGCGATGATGGATCGCTTCGACCGGCGCAAGACATTCATAGCGGGCTTCTCTCTGACGACCGTGAGCCACCTGCTGATTGGGGTCGCGTCGATGACGCTCGCGATTGATAACCCAGCTCGGCCCTGGGTGATTCTCACCCTCGTGGTCATCTTCGTCGGGTCTATGCAGACGTTCTTGAATGTCGCGACCTGGGTGTATCTTTCAGAGATCTTCCCACTGCACATGCGCGGGTTTGGCATGGGGGTCTCGGTGTTTGCGCTCTGGGTTACGAACGGCTTCTTGTCGCTCTACTTCTTGTCGCTCGTCGCCGCAGTTGGCATCACCGGCACCTTCTTTCTCTTCGCCGCCGTCGGGGCGCTCGCCCTGCTGTTTGTGTGGCGCTGCCTGCCAGAGACACGTGGCCGCACGCTTGAGGCGCTCGAAGAAGACGTGCGCACCGGTGCGATCTATGTCGCCAGACCCAAACGATAAATTTGAGGCCGTTCGCGTGCGCTAGAACACAAGACCCACCCGTGTGCGCGGCCGATTCGCAAAATAATGCGCGACTGGCTATTTTGTCCTTTTGACATGACATTGTTAGGGTGGGGGTGCCCGTGCGTAACCCGCCGGGCGCAACAGACAAAGGAGTCCCCTCATGTCAGCAGGTGCACCTAGCGCATCCCGCAAGACGCTGCCGCCACTCAGTACCGGTCCACACAGCAGGCGCCTGGGCGTCATTTCCATCATCGCCTGCTTCGGCGGGTTGCTTTTCGGTTACGACACCGGGGTGGCAAATGGTGCAGAAGGACCCATGCAGCTCGAGCTGGGGCTCTCAAACATTCAGCTCGGTCTGGTGATCAGTTCGCTCGTGTTTGCCGCAGCCGTGGGTGGGCTCGTCGGTGGCCGCCTCTCTGACAGTGTGGGGCGACGCAAGACCATTATTCTGTTGGCCGTGCTGTTCTTCCTCGGCACCATGCTCGTCATCTTCTCGCCGGGCGGGCCCGAGCACGGCACCCACACCACGCTCGGGTTCTCGATGCTGGTGGGCGGGCGCATCATGCTCGGGCTCGCCGTGGGCGGCGCCTCAACCGTGGTGCCCGTGTACCTCGCCGAGCTCGCGCCCTACGAAATTCGCGGCTCGATTACGGGCCGCAACGAGCTGGCCATCGTCTCGGGCCAGCTCGCCGCCTTTGTGATCAACGCCATCATCGCGACCACCCTCGGCGGCCACCTCGACGGGGTCTGGCGCATCATGTTCGCGGTGTGCGCGGTGCCCGCCGTATTCCTGTTCTTCGGCATGCTGCGCATGCCCGAGTCGCCACGCTGGCTGGTCGAGAAGGGCCGCCACGCTGAGGCACTCGCGGTGCTCAAGACCGTGCGCCCCGCCGATCGTGCCGCCGCAGAACTCGCCGAGGTGAAGGCGATCGGCGAGGCCGAGAAGACCGCCGCTCACACGGGGCTCAAGGCGATCCTGACGAACAAGTGGCTGTTTCGCATTGTGCTGATCGGCATCGGCGTGAGCATGATGCAGCAGCTCACCGGCATCAACTCGATCATGTACTACGGCACCCGCGTGCTCGAAGAGTCGGGCATGTCTGAGCAGCAGGCGGTGCTCGCCAACATCGCGTTCGGCGTGGTCGCTGTGATCGGCGGCATCATCGCGCTGCGCAACATGGACCGGATCGACCGCCGTAAGACCTTCCTCATCGGCCTGTCACTCACGACCACGTTCCACTGCCTCGTGGGCGTCGCCTCCATGCTGCTCGCCGACGACAACCCGGCACGCCCCTACGTGATCCTCGTGCTCGTGGTCGGCTTTGTTGCTTCGATGCAGACGTTCTTGAACGTCGCCGTGTGGGTGTGGCTCGCAGAGATCTTCCCGCTGCACATGCGCGGCATGGGCATTGGCATCTCGGTATTCTTTGGCTGGGCGACGAACGGATTTCTCGCGCTCTACTTCCCGTCACTCGTGGCCGGCATTGGCATCACCGGCTCGTTCTTCATCTTCGCCGCGATCGGTCTCGTGGCGCTCACGTTCGTGTGGCGTTTCGTGCCCGAAAGCCGCGGCGTGAGCCTCGAGAAGCTCGAGGAAGACGTCACCACCGGCGCAATCTACGTGCAGTCGTAGGCTGCTTTGTGATCCGGATCAGTGGGCCCGGGCGTCTTCGAGCGCCGGGCTCACCCTGGGGTCGGGCATGACCCGGTCGATGCGGGGCTTCGCGCCCTGTTGGGCGCGGGCCCACACGACGAAGCCGACCGCGGTGAACGCGCCGTAGAAGACATACATGAGACCTGTCGCGTAGTAGCCCGAGCTAAACAGCAGGGGCACGCCGACGATGTCGACGGCGATCCAGATCAGCCAGAACTCCGTCCACCCCTTCGCCATGCCGTAGGTGGCGAGCAGCGAGCCTACGAAGGTCCACGCGTCGGCCCACACCGGATCCCATGACCCGAGCGCGCGAAACAGTGGGGTCAGCGCGACCGTACCCAGCACGAGCGCGAGCACGAGCCCCACGCGGGTGCCGTTCGACGCCCAGCGCGGGGTCACCTGGCCGCCACCGCCACCGCTACTGTCTCGGCTTGCCTGCCGCCAGCGCACCCAACCGTAGATCGCGACCGTGATGAACATGACCTGCCTGCCAGCCTGGCCGAGCAGGCTCGGTAGGGCATGATCCGGGGCGAGAATTGAGCCGAGAAACACGGTGAGCAACAGCAGATTGCCCACGATGCCCACGGGCCAGGCCCAGATCTTGCGGCGCATGCCGCCGAACGCGCTCGCGAGCCCGAACGCGTTGCCGACCACCTCGCGCACGAGCAGAGTCTGCCCGCCGGGCAGCACCCAGTGGGAGTTGAAGGCGTCGATCAGCCAGTGCAATGTTTCTCCTCTCGTCGATGCAGCCGAGGAGAACGCGGGTGCGCGCAGGGTCGTGCCTACGCCAATTGCTCCCACGCCCGTGCTTCTCTCATCCAGACTGTAACTGTCGGTACCGGAGTTTCACCGGTTCAACCTTGGCCCTTGCGGGCCTCGGGTCGCGGACTATCACCGCCGGTTCGGAATTTCACCGACCCCGGAGCACGTTTGTGTATCAAGTAGAAGTGTAGCCGACGGGTTCTATTCCAGGGCCGTTGCAGGCGCGAGGCGAGGTGAGCGTGACCGCGCTACTCCGCGGTAGCGTCGACGACGCCGGTGAAGCGAGAGCCCACGCCGTAGGTGAACTCGCGGTGCGCGCCAGCATCCGCGGGCTTTGGCAGCTCACTGAGGTCGTGGTCGAAGCAGGCGAGCATGGTGAACTCGGGCCACCACTTCTTGGGGCGGGCCTGCTCGGCGTACCCGCAGACCGCGCACTCGAGCGTCACCCAGACGGGCTTCTTGCCGGTGCGGTTGGCGCGCGACTGCGCGAGCCAGGCGGGCGGGTTTTGGTCGATCTCGTCGAGCTCGGCCTGAGTTAGGTGCGCGGGCAGGCCGTGACGCTTCGCCATTTCGAGCGAGATGTCGAGCTTGAGGGCAGCGTCGTAGAGGGAAGGCATCCCTCAAGGGTACGCGGGTTGCCTGCGGCCCGTGAGCGGGGGCCTGCGGTGTGGCCCGGGTGCTTCGTGCTTGCTGCGTGTGCTCCGGATCGCAAGAGCTGATCCGGAGCACACGTCGGCTGCAACCTGGCCGAGGCCGGTTACAGCGAGGCCGTGAGTGCGGTGTCGGCGTCGCGCAGCACCTGCGCGGCGACCTCGAGGCCCTCAATGCGGCCGAGCGAGACGTCTTCGTGCTCGATGTTGACCCACATCTCGGGGTCGACCTCGCGCAGCGCGCGCAAGAACTCGGTCCAGAACGCGGTGTCGTGGCCGCGGCCGAGCGCCACGAAGTCCCACGCCGAGTTCTTGGGCCACTCGTTGGCCCACTCGTCGCCACCCAGGTTGGTGCGCGGCTCGTTCGGCGCAAGTCGGCGGAACGAGTTGTCGAGCACGCCGTTGATGCTCGCCCACTCGGGGTTCACGCGCACGTCTTTGGCTGCGGCGTGGAACACGAGCTCGCCGAGGTGGCGCACCACCGTGACGGGATCCATCTGCTGCCAGAACAGGTGCGAGGCGTCGAGCTCAACGCCCACGTGTGTGGCGCCGGTGAGCTCGATCAGTTTGTGCACGTCGGCCGAGTTGAACACGAGGTTCTGCGGGTGCAGCTCGAGCGCGACCTTCACGCCGTACTCGGCGGCGAACCGGTCGGTCTCGCGCCAAAACTTTGCCGCGACGTCCCACTGGTAGTCGAGCACGTCGAGCGCAGCGGAGTTCCAGGCGTTGACGACCCAGTTCGTGACGCTCGCACCGGGCTCGCCGCCGGGCAGCCCCGACATCGTAACGACCCGATCCTGCCCGAGCCGCTGGGCAAGCTGGATCGAGCGGCGCACGTCGTGGGCGTGCGCGTCGCCGATCGCGGCCTTGGGGTGCAGCGGGTTGCCGTTGCAGTTGAGGCCCGCCGGGCTCACGCCCGTGCCCTCGAACAGGCCGAGAAAGTCGTCGCGCGCGGTGTCAGAGACGAGAATCTCGTCGAGGGTGGGAATGTGCTGGGCGGGCAGAAACCCGCCCGAGTTCAGCTCGATGCCGGTGAGGCCGAGGCGCTGCACGACCGCGATTGCTTCGGGGAGGCTGCGGTCATGCAGGATCGCGTTGTAGACGCCAAGTTTCATGGTGTGTGCTGCTTTCGATTCGTAAGTTGAGCTGCGGCCGCGCTTAGACTGCGACGGCCTGGCCGTTCTGTGCGGCCGACTCGGCGACCGCCGCGAGAAACTCCATGTTGTGCACGCCGTCGTCGAAGGTGCGGCAGCGCGGCAGCGACTCGGCCTCGGGCAGCCCCGCGACCTCCTCGAGAAACGCGCGTGCCTGGTGCACGAACAGGTCGTTCTGGCCGATACCGACGCCGGGGGCGTCCATCGCCCAGCCGCCCGCGTAGCCGGGGTGGGCCGGGCCGAGCGGCACGGTGCGGTAGCCGGCGAGGTCGCCCTGCTCGTCGTGCAGCATGACCTCCACCTGTGACGGGTTTGTCTGCGCCCAGCGGGCGGCACCCTTTGAGCCAAACACCTCGAGGAACAGGTCGTTGGGGTGGCCCGCCGCGACGCGCGACACCTCGAGGGTGCCCACGCAGCGCTCAAACTTTGCGTTGAAGGTGGCGTAGTCGTCGTTGGTGACGGGCGCGGTCTCGTCGCTGACGTTACCGCGGGTGTGCCCCACGACCTGCCCCAGCGGCTTTGGCCGCTCGGTGATGGACGTGTGGAACCGGCCACCCGAGACCTCTTGCACCTCACCGCACAGGTACTCGGCGATGTAGCTGAGGTGGCTGCCCACGTCGCCCAGCGCGCCCGACCCCGCGGGGCCCTGGTAACGCCAGCTGATGGGGGCGTCGGGGCGGCAGCCGTAGTCCGTCCAGTAGCGGCCCGAGAAGTGCAGCACCTCACCGAGTCGGCCGTCGTCAATGAGCTGGCGCATGAACGCGATGCCGGGGGAGCGCAGGTAACTGAACCCGATGCGGGCGACGATGCCGCGCTCGGCAGCCGCGCGAGCGTCTGCCGCCATGGCACGGGCGTCTTCGATGGTGTCACTCAGCGGCTTCTCGCAGAGCACATGCTTGCCCGCGGCGAGCAGGCCCGCCACGATCTCGCGGTGCAGGGAATTGGCGACGACGACGCTCACCACGTCGATGTCGTCGGCGGCTGCGATGGCGCGCCAGTCGCTCTCGTGGCGTTCGAAGCCAAACCGCTTTGCCGCTTCTTGGCCTAGCGGGGCGTACACGTCGCCGATCGCGACGAGGCGAATCTCGGGCAGTGTGGGGCTGTAGACGGTGGAGGCTGCGCGGTAGGCGGCGGCGTGTGCCTTGCCCGCCATGCCGGCGCCGATGACGGCTACGCCGATTGATGTGGTCACGGGTGGTCCTTTCGATTGCGTCGTTGCGACGAAGGGGGCGCAGGCGATAGCGTTAGACCCATCGTTGGAGCGCTCCAATGGAGATTACGGTAACCCGAATCGAATTGTTCTGTCAATATGAATTCAGCGTGTCTTGAGGGGCGGCCGCGAAACGCGTCACAGCACGCACGAACAACACGCACGCACGCACAACACGAACAACACGCGCTCACAGCACGCGAGAGGAGAAGTCGACATGGCCACCGCAAAGCGAGCCACGATCTACGATGTCGCCGAACGCGCGGGCGTCTCAAAGTCCCTCGTCTCGCTCGTGCTGCGCGGCTCGCCCCGGGTGAGCGCAGAAAAACGCGAGGCCGTGCTGGCCGCCGCTGCCGCGCTGAACTACACGCCGAGTCGCCTCGCCGCCGGCCTCGCGGGCACCCGCACCCGCAGCGTCGGCGTGGTGATTGACGATTTCGCCAACCTCTGGTTCGTCGAGGCGCTGGCGGGCCTGCGCCAGGCGCTCGCCGCGGGCGGGTACACGCTCAGCGTCGCCGACGCGCACCTCAACGCCCACCTGGGCGTCGACCCGCTCGAGGCGTTTGCGTCGCTGCGTGTCGACGGCCTCGTGCTCGCGGGCGAGGCTGCGGCCGCCGCGGTTGCTCGCAGCGGTATTCCGGCCGTCGTGCTCGGCGTGCGCGCGCTCGAGAGTGAGCTGCCGCAGCTGCCCGTGGTGCACAGCGACGAGGTCGAGGGCGGCCGCATTGCGACGCGGCATCTCGCGCAGCTCGGCCACCGTGCCATCGCGTGCGTGTCGGGCCCCGGGGCGAGCGCGGCGCAGCGCGAGCGCGGCTACACCGAGGCCATGCGCGAGCTCGGCCTCACGCCCACCGTACTGCGCGCCCCCAACACGGGCGAGGCCGCCGCCCGCGAGGTCGCGCGCGGGCTGCTCGCGGCGAGTCCTCCGCGGGGCGCGGGGTCGCTCGAAGCGCCACCGGCCGCAGTTTTTGCCGTAAATGACCCGATGGCGGCGGGCGTCATTGGGGCTGCGCGCGAGCTGGGGCTCGCGGTACCGCAGGATCTCTCGGTCGTAGGGTACGACGACTCGCCGCTCGCGAGCTACGGGCTCGTCTCGCTCACCACGGTGAGCGGCGACCCGCGAGAGCTAGGCGAGGCCGCGGGGCACGCGCTCGCCGCAAAGCTCGAGGGTGACACGAGCCGGATCGAGTCGCGCAGCTTCACGCCGCGGTTGGTGCAGCGTGATTCGACGGCCGCGCCTAGGGCGTGAATCGCGTCACCAAACCCAACTGCAGGCGCTTGTGCCTGACTCGTGCCTGACTCGTGGCTGTCCAACCGTGACGAACATAAAATATGCGCGACGAATTCCGCTTCTGGGTCGGGTATAAGCGGAAGTAGTCGCGCATATTTTTGGGAGACCAAGCCAAGCTTCCTGGCGCAAGGCGCGGATAGAAGTTGTTGGCGCGCAAAATTGGGTGGTCACTTGTCTTGGCGCAGCCCCGTTTGGGCCCTACAATGATTCCATTGTCCTATCAATTTAGATCGTGCTAAATCGGCGCGATCGAGACCCCAAGGGGATCGCAATGACGCAGCAGCCCGTACGTTTTGGACTCATCGGCACCGGCCGAATCGGCCAGGTTCACGCGGCCACCATCGCCGCCATGCCCGAAGCCACCCTGTCGTGGGTCGCAGACCCGTTCATCGCTGGCGCCGAGAGTGTCGTCGCTCGCTTCGGTGGTACCGCGACCGCCTCGCCCGAAGAGCTCATCGCATCGGGCGAGATCGACGCCGTGCTCATCGCATCGCCGACCCCCACCCACGTCGACCTCATCGAGGCTTCGATCAAGGCGGGCCTGCCCGTGCTGTGCGAGAAGCCCATCGACCTCGACATTGCGCGGGTCGACGCGCTGCGCCCGCTCGTGGCCTCGTCGGGTGTGCCCGTCGCGCTCGGATTCAACCGCCGCTTTGATCCGGATTTTGCCAGCGCACGTGCCCGCGTGGCCGCCGGAGAAATTGGCGACCTCGAGCAGCTCATCATCATTAGCCGCGACCCCGCGGCGCCGCCGGCAGACTACGTGAAGGTGTCGGGCGGCATCTTCCGTGACATGACGATTCACGACTTCGACATGGCCCGCTTCTTCTTGGACGGCATTGTCGAGGTGCAGGCGACGGGCACGCAGGCGTTCGACGCCGGTGCGAAGCAGCACGGCGACTTTGACACCGCGGTCACCACGCTGCGCGCAGAATCGGGGGCGGTCGTCACGATCGTCAACTCGCGCCACAGCGCGATCGGCTACGACCAGCGCATCGAGGCGTTTGGTGCGAAGGGCATGCTGCAGGTCGCGAACGAGCCGACGAGCCTCGTGAGCCTGTCGACCGCAGACGCCGTCGAAGCGAAGCCCGCCTACGGCGAGTTCTTCCTCGAGCGCTACAAGGATGCGTACGCGCTCGAGCTCGTCGAGTTCGTGAAGCTGGTGCGCGGTGAGGCGTCGACGAGCCCCACATTTGAAGACGGCCGCGCCGCCCTCATTCTCGCCGATGCCGCGCAGCGCTCGGCCACCGAGGGTGTCGCCGTCAAGGTTGAGCTCTAGCCGCGCGCTGGCGTCTGGGACAGGGAGCATATTCATGACGAAGTACCGGTTGGCGGCCTGCGCCGAGATGCTGTTTCTGGACCTGCCATTCGAGGAGCGCGTGGCGCGCATTCACGAACGGGGGTTCCTCGTAGAGATCTGGGACTGGAGCAATAAGGACCTCGCGGCGCTGAAGGCGACCGGGGCTGAGTTCTCGTCGATGACCGGGTACCTGCGCGGTGATCTGACGACGGCTGCGGGCCGGGCCGAGCTGCTCGCCACTGCCCGTGAATCACTCGCGGCGGCAGAAATCATCGACTCGCCCCGCCTCAACCTCCACGGCACCGGCCTGGGCGAGGGCGGCATTCCCGTCGTCGCGCACTCCGACGTGAGCGGCGAGGACTGGGTGCACGCCGCCGAGACGCTGCGCCAGGTGGCCGAGCTTGGGACGGCGGCCGGCCGCACGTTTGTGCTCGAGAACCTCAATCTCGCGGTCGATCACCCGGGTACCCCGTTTGCGCGTGCCGCTGACACGCTCGCGCTCGTGCGCGGGGTCAATCACCCCAACCTGCGGCTCAACCTCGACCTGTACCACGCGCAGATCGGGGAGGGCAACCTCGTGTCGCTCGTCACCGAAGCGCTGCCCTGGATCGGCGAGATTCAGGTGGCCGACGTGCCGGGCCGGTGCGAGCCGGGCACGGGCGAGATTCGCTACGAAGCCGTCGCACGAGCACTGCGCGAGCTGGGCTACGACGGCGTGATTGGCATGGAGGCGTGGGCGAGCGGCGACCCCGAGGCCGCGCTCGACGCGTTCAAGGCGGCGTTCGCGTAGTTCGCGGGGCGGGCGGGGCTCGCGGGGCGGGCCTGACGGGGCTCGCGGGGCGGGTTGTCGGGCCGTGCTCCCGTAAGATGATCGGGTGCAAGGAGGTGCCATGACTGACCCAACGAAGGCCGCAGCCGCGCCCCAGCGCAAGCAGCAACAGGCCGCGCCCCGCAGCGCGCCCCAGCGCCCGCCCACCATTCGCGATGTGGCCCGCGAGGCCGACGTGTCGAAGTCGCTCGTGTCGCTGGTCTTCAATGGCGGCGAGAACGTGAGCGAAGAGCGTCGACTGCGCGTGCTGCACGCCGCCGAGCGCCTCGGCTACCGCCCCAACCTGGTCGCACAGTCGCTGTCGGCCGGCAAGCGAGACTTCGTCGCGATTCTCGTCTCAAACCTGCATAACCCGCTGTTCGCCGAGATCGTGGGGGCAGCGCGGGCGCAGCTTGCCGACGCTGGTCGTCGCACCATGATCGTGAGTGCCCAGGTCGATGACGGCGACGGCGCCGCGATGCTCGATCAAGACAATATTGCGATGCTGCGCGACCTGCGCCCCTCGGGGTTGATCACGGTCGGCACCATCCCCGGATTCGCTGAGCTCACCGACTTTGCGGCCACGATTCCCACCGTCGTTGCCAGCGCGATCGATGCGACGCCCGACGTCCTCGCCACCGTGCGTAGCGACGACAACGCGGGCGTCGACCTCGTCGTCGCGCACCTCGCGCACCAGGGCGTCACGCGCATCGCGCTCGTCGGCGGCCGCGGCGGTACGGTGTCGGCCTCGCGAGCCGCGGCGTTCACCGCGTCAATCGAGCGCCGCGGCCTCGCCGCCGACTCGTGGGTCGAGACCGCCGACTTTACCGAGGCTGGCGCGCACCGCGCGGTCGAGCGCATGCTCGCCGATGGCCGCCTGCCCGAGGCCATCATTGCCGTCAACGACCTCGCTGCGATCGGCGCGATCACCGCGCTCGAGGCGGCCGGTATCGCGGTGCCCGGCGGCTGCCGCGTCGCGGGCTACGACGACACGACGCTCGCCGCGATCCCGCGCATCTCGCTCACGAGCGTCGACCCCGGCAATCGCCGCATCGGCCGCGACGCCGCGACCGCGCTGCTCACCGCGCTCACGGAGCTCGATGGTCCCGCCGCTCATTCGGCTCCGGATCAGGCCGTGCCGCCCAACCCGCACCGCGGCCTCGAAGTGCTCATCGAGCCACGGCTCGTGGTGCGCGGGTCGACTACCGCGGGCTAGCTCCGCCGAGGCGGCACACACGGCGGCAGTACACCGCTGTAGCTGTAGCTGTAGCTGTAGCTGTCGCTGCCGCCGTCGCTGCCGCCGTCGCTGCGGGCCCGTGCCGGTTAGGAGCTGAGTTGACCGGTTGGAGCTGATTTCGCAGCATGCGGTATCAAAAGTGTTGAATTCATGCGGTCTTTGGGTGCAAACGTGGTCACTAACGCACCGTGTTCCGCAACCAAGTGACCACGTCGACTGACGTGTATGAGTTCGAGTGAGATGTATGCTTTCGTGACCATTTACCGCCTCAATTACATACATCTCACTCGAACGCATACATGAAAGTCGCTCTGGTGTCGGGAACACCGCCAGTCGGCGCTGCAGGTTGATCCACCGCGTTCACGCGACGCGACCATGTTCACCCATGCCTACGATTTCGACCTACGCCTACGAAAACTGCGGTTGTTTGGCTGCGAAATCATGGGCGCAGAGGTCGGAATCATAGGCGCGAGTGGGCAGCGCCGACTTTGCACACACTTACACAGACACAGACACAGACACAGACACAGGCACAGGCACAGGCACAGGAGCCGAGCTCAGTGGCTTCGTGTGATCGTGCGCGTAGTCAAGCCGAGGGGGTCCATGCCTGCGCGCCGATGATTGGCCGGGGATCATTGGCCGAGGAGACAATATCTAGGTGGTCACTAATTCGGTCAACTCAGGTGCGCGGGTCTACCACCGCGGGCTAGCTCCGCCGAGGCGGCAAGCACGGCGGCAGTACACCGCTGCCGCTGTCGCTGCCGCTGCGTGCCCGTGCGGGTTAGGAACTGAGCCGGCGGTCTGCCTCGGCGAAGCAGGCGAGTGCGGCGTCGCGGGCCTGCGTGAGCCCGTCTGTCAGCGGCAGCGTGCGGTGGTGGTCAGACAGTATTTCGACACCCCACGGGCCCGAGAATCCCGTCGCGCGCACCGCATTAATGAACGCGGGCACGTCGAAGCTGCCCGTGCCGGGCAGCAGGCGGCGGTGAATCGTGTCTTCAAATAGCGTGCCCACCACCTCAGAGTGGGCGTCGTTGAGCTCGACCGAGAAGACGTACTCGCCGGGCAGGCGTTCGGCGATGACGGCATAGTCGGTGCCTGGCCTGGCGACGTGCCAAATGTCGAGGCACAGCCCGCCCGCCGGGTGCGCCACCTGCGTCACGAGCTCGATGCCCATCTCGAGCGAATCGCCGTAGCTGGCGAACGGCAAGAACTCGAGGGCGACGCGCGTGCCGTGCTCGGCCGCCTCGACTGCGAGGGCTTCAAAGCTCTCGGCGAACTGTGCCGGGTCGACGGGGCGGCCTGTCGTTTCGGGGCCGATCTTGATGGTTTGCGCGCCCAGCGCCTCGGCGGCGGTAAAGATGTCGCGTCGCACCCGGTCAGATTCGGCCTGGCGGTCGTCGTTCGCCCACCAGTTCTCGATGAGTTCGAGTTCTAGGTGCTTGATGCCGTGGTCGGCGAGCATGCTGCCAAGGTCGGCGAGCGTGCCCGGGCCCGCAAGATACGCCTCGAGGTCTGCGTGCACGAGGCCGAACCCCTGCCAGCCACCCTGCGCGGTGGCGGCGATGCGTTCTGCGAGGGCGATCGGGCTGCGCGAGCGGTCGGGGAGCGGCAGGGCGGTGCCCGCGGTGGTCCAACAGGTTGCGAGTAGTTCGGGTGTGGCAGGCATGGTGCTCCTAGTGCGAGAGGGGTGGCGGTGCGGCGAAGGGCGCGCTGAGGGTGCGCCGACGACGCGACAGCGTGTGCAGTGTGCAGTGGGCAGGGTGAGCCTTACGCGAGCGTACCGTCGGCCCGCAGCACGACGGGGCGCTGCTGATCGACCGAGGCGATGCACGCGAGCGCGATGGCGAGAGCGGCGCGTGCGTCTTCTCCGCAAGCGGGGGTGGTGAGGGGGAGCCGGGATCCGGCACTGATGTGTTCTGTGCCGCGCGCCGCCGCGGCAAACGAAACGAGCTCATCGGTGTAAGCCTGATGAAACAGGTCGATGTTGAGGCGGGTGGTGGCGCTTGTGGCCCCCGCGGCCGAGAAATGGCGGGCGCTTGAGGCGTGTACGTCGCCCGCGGTGACCATGCCGGCCGAGCCAAACACCTCGCCACGAACGTCGTAGCCGTAGGCGGCTGAGAAATTTGCTTCGGCAGTTGCCATGGCGCCGTTGTCGTAGCGAATCGTCACGACCGCCGTGTCGAGCAGGCCCGCGTCCTTGAACTCGGGCGCAACGAGTGCGTCAGCCATCGCGAACACCTCGACAGGCCGGGCACCCGCGTTCAACCAGTTGAGGGTGTCGAAGTCGTGAATGAGGGTTTCGAGAAAGATGGTCCAGGGTTTCACGGCCCCCGGGTTTGCGAGCCCCGGGTCACGGGTGACGGAGCGCATGAGTTGCGGGGTGCCGACGCCGCCTGACGCGATGATCTCGCGTGCTGCAGCAAAATCTCGGGCAAAGCGTCGATTGAAGCCCGTGCGCAGGGGTACCCTCGCGGTGTGAGCGGCAGCAATCGCCCGATCGGCATCGGCGAGGGTGAGCGCCATGGGTTTCTCGACGAACACGGCCTTGCCGGCCTGCGCCGCTGCGACTACGAGGTCGGTGTGAGTGAAGGCAGGGGACGAGATGACGACGCCGTCGACGTTGGAGTCAGCAATCAGGTCAGCCGGATCGAGGTACGTGCGGGTCACCCCGAGTGGTGCGGCTACGCGTTCAGCAGCTCCAGGTTGCGGGTCGGCGACGGCCGCGAGGCAGGCGCCGGGAATGCGTTGGGCGATGGTCTCGGCGTGAAACGCGCCGATCCAGCCTGATCCGATGAGTCCGAGACGTGCGGTTGCGGTCATTGTTCGCTCCTTTGCGTATGCGCGCGAGTGGGTTTGGGTGTGGGTGTGGGTGTGAGCCCGTGGCGAGGCGAGATGCTGGGATGCCGCCAACTCCGGCCGTTCAGCAGAGACTAGCACGTGCTAGTTCGGGTGGGAAGTGGGTTGACGTCTCTCTGGGGGCCGGGGCCGCGACTGCAACGCCGACTCGGGCATCGATCCAGCTCCAAGCATCAGTTTTCCCCGGAAATTGATGCTTGGAGCTGGATTGGTGGGCCTGGCTAGACTCGGGTCGCGGCAGGTGCGGCAGGTGCGGCGGGCGCGGCAGTGCTCGCGCGCAGGGTGAGCGTGGGGGTTACGTGCAGCCTGGTGGGGGCGGCGTCGGGGTGCTCGAGCCTCGCATGCACGGTCTCGATGGCGAGCTGCGCCATGCGGTCGGGGTCTGGTCGCACACTTGTGAGCTGAACGAACGGCAGCGCCGCCGCGCTACTGTCGTCAAAGCCGATGATCGACACGTCTTCGGGCACGCGCACCCCCGCGCGCACCAGCGTCTGCAGCGCACCAATCGCACAGTGATCGTTCACGCAGATCAGCGCGGTGGGGGCGGGGCGAAGCTCGGCGAGGAGCGCGGTGGCGGCCAGGTGCCCGCCCTCCTCGGTGAAGGCGCTCGGGACGATCCGGCTCGAAAAACCCAGCGAGCGCATGGCGTCGCGGTACCCAGTGAGGCGCTCGGCGGCGTTGGGGCCCGCCTCGGGCCCCACGTACGCGATGCGCTCGTGGCCGAGCGCGGCGAGATGCTCGACAGCGAGGGCGATGCCCGAGCGGTTCTCGACATCGACGCTGTCGTGCGGCTCGGGGGAGGCGGGGCCGCCGAGCAGCAGGGTGGGGATCCCCGCGGGGAGGCCGATGAACTCTTCGTTGCCCTCGTGCGCGTCGAGCACGATGAGCGCCTCAATGCGCTGCCGCATGAGCTCAGCGAGAGCGGTTTCTTGTGAGCGAGACGCGCTCATCGTGCTCAGGGCGAGCGCGAATCCGCGTTCGGCGGCGCGACGGTACAGGGCTTCGACGAGGTCGACCTCGAAGGGCTGCCGCATGGTGAAGAGCACGCCGATCTGGCCGCTGCGGCGCCGGCGCAGCATGCGCGCCGAGTCGTCGGGGTGGTAGCCGAGCTCGCGTGCCGCGGCCAGAATGCGCTCGCGTGAGGCCTCGCTCGCGCCGGGGGCGCCGCGCAGCACGATCGACACGAGCTGCCGCGAGAGACCGACGCGCTCGGCCACGTCGCGCATGGTGGGGCGGACGTGGGGAGCGGCTGAGGCGGGGGGCGCGTCGTCACGGGAGGTCACGCGTCTATCGTGCCACGGCGGGGCGCCCGCGTGCGAGGTTGACGAACCAGGCACCATGTGCTTACAATTTGGACCGGTCCAAACGATCGCTGAATCACATCAGCTGCGATCTACATCAACGACGACGGGCAAGGGCGCACCAATGAGCAATCACACCAGCGCAGGGCAGGGCACGAGCGAACACGGCAGCTACGGGCTGCTCATTGGTGGCGAATGGCGCGAAGCCGCCACGGGCAACCGCGCCGAAGTGCGCTCACCGTTTGACGGCCGCGCCGTCGGCGAGGTCGCGCTCGCCAGCCCGGCAGACGCGCTCGCCGCCGTCGACGCCGCCGAGCGCGGGGCGGCCATCTGGCGCCGCACCCCCGCCCACGAGCGCGCCGTGATCTTGCAGCGCGCCGCAGATCTTGCCGACGCGCGGGCAGATCAGCTCGGTGCCACGATCTCGGCCGAGAACGGCAAGCCGCTCGCCGAAGCCCTCGGTGAAGCGCGCCGCTCGGGCGCCATCATTCGCCTCGCCGCACACGAAGGCACACAGCTCTACGGCGACTCGCTGCCCCTCGACGCGAACCCCGGCACCGGTCAAGACAAGGTCGGATTCACCCTGCGGCAGCCCGTCGGCATCGTCGTCGCGATCACCCCCTTCAACTACCCGGCGCTGCTCGTGCTGCACAAGCTCGCCCCCGCGCTCGCCGCAGGCAACGCGGTGGTGCTCAAGCCCGCGGGCGCCACCCCGCTCACCGCGCTTGCGCTCGCGCAGCTGTTCATCGAGGCCGGCCTCCCCGAGGGCGTCCTCTCGGTGATCACCGGCGCGGGCGGCTCGATCGGCGACACGCTCGTGAGCGACCCTCGCGTGCGCAAAATTTCATTCACCGGATCAACGGGCGTGGGTGAGCACATCGCACGTATCGCGGGTATCAAGAAGCTGTCGCTCGAGCTCGGGGCGTCGTCACCGACCTTGATCTTGCCCGGCGCCGACCTCGAGAAGGCGGCCGCCGCGGTGGCGGCGGGCGGTTACGTCAACGGTGGCCAGGTGTGCATCTCGGTGCAGCGCGTGATCGTGCACCGCGATATCGAGCGCGACTTTCTCGACGCACTCGTGCCCAAGGTCGAGGCGATTCGCATGGGCGACCCGTCGGCCCAGGGCACGACGCTCGGCCCGCTCATCACCGAACGCGACGCTGAGCGCGTCGAGCGCAGCATCGCGCAGGCGGTCACCGAGGGCGGGCGGCTTCTGACCGGCGGCGCACGTGACGGTGCGTTCGTGTCACCCGCGATCGTGGCGGGCGTCGATACGCGCCAGGCGCTCGCGCAAGAAGAACTCTTTGGGCCCGCCGTCGCGGTCACCACCGTCGACTCGTTTGACGCGGCGATCGACGCGGCCAACGGCACCCCGTACGGCCTCGCCGCAGGTGTCTTCGGGGGCACCCTCTCAGAGGGGGTACGCGCGATGCGCGAAATCGACGCGGGCAGCGTGCACCTGGGATGGACGCCGCTGTGGCGTGCAGACCTGATGCCGTATGGCGGCTTTAAGGCCAGCGGGTACGGCAAGGAAGGCGTGCGCGCCACGGTCGAGGAGATGACCGAGGTGAAGACCGTGATTCTGCACAGCTAGCCCGCACAAGAACTACAACAACATAACCAGCAAGCAATAAGGAGCACAGCAATGGTGCAAGGACTCTCGGGCAAGACCGTACGTCTTACGGTCTCCCAGGCGATCGTGAAGTACACGGCCGCCCAGTACACGGTCGCCGACGGCGTGCGTCGCCGCTTCGTCCCCGCGGCGCTCGGCATCTTCGGCCACGGCAACGTAGCCGGGCTCGGCCAGGCGTTTGCCGAGTATGCAGACAGCCTTCCGTTTGTGCAGGGCCGCAACGAGCAGGCCATCGCGCATCTCGCCACCGGCTTCGCGAAGGCCACCAAGCGCCGACAGACCCTCGCGGTTACCGCATCGGTTGGCCCGGGTGCCACGAACCTCGTGACCGCGGCGGCGCTCGCGACCGTGAACCGGATCCCGCTCTTCTTGCTGCCCGGCGACACGTACGCCACACGCCGCCAGGGCCCCGTGTTGCAGCAGATCGACCTGCCGGGCACCCCAGACGTGACCGTCAACGACGCGTTTCGCCACATCTCGCGGTTCTTCGACCGCATCAACCGCCCCGAGCAGCTGCTCACGGCGCTGCCGCAGGCGTTTCGCGTGCTCGCGAACCCCGAGGAGACGGGTGCCGTCGTACTCTCACTGCCGCAAGACGTGCAGTCGCACGCCTACGACTTTCCCGTCGAGTTCTTCGACGAGAAGGACTGGGTGATTCGGCGCCGTGTGCCCGACGCGACCGAGATCGCCGAGATCGCGCGCCTGCTGCGTGCGGCCAAGCGCCCGCTCGTGATCGCGGGCGGCGGCGTGATCTACTCCGACGCGCAAGAGCGCCTCACCGAGCTCGGCCGCCGCACCGGCCTGCCGATCAGCGAGACGTTCGCGGGTAAGGGCGCGGTTACGAGCGACGGCCCGTTCCGCGTTGACGGCATCGGGCTCGAGGGCTCGCCCGAGACGAACCGGCTCGCAGAGCGCGCCGACCTCGTGCTGCACATCGGCACCCGCCTCACCGACTTTGCGACCGCGTCGCAGTCCATCTTCCAGGGCGAGAACGTCAAGTTCGCGTCGATCAATGTTGTCGAGCACGATGCCGTGAAGCAGGGCGCGTACGCCGCGCTCGCCGACGCGGGTCTCGCGCTCGACGCGCTCACCGAGGCGCTCGGCGACTACCGCGTCGCGGCCGACTGGGCCGCCGATGTCGAGGCCGCGCGCGCCAAGTGGGCCCCGGCGCGGGCGCGGGCGCTCGATCCGGACCCGGTATTCGACAAGGCCACTCGGCCCGAGGTGCCCGACACCGATGCGATCCTCACACAGGGCCAGCTCATTGGCCTGCTGCAGGAGCACGCGCAGCCCGGCGACACGATCGTCGCCGCGGCCGGCGGCCCTCCCGGCGATCTACAGAAGGTGTGGGATGCCACGAACGGGCGCCACGCGCACCTCGAGTTTGGGTTCTCATGCATGGGCTACGAGCTGCCCGCGGCGATGGGTGTGCGCCTCGCCGACCCCGACCCCAGCCACCGCGTCACCGCGTTTATTGGCGACGGCACCTTCGTGATGGCACCCACCGAGATCGTGACCGCGGCGCAAGAGCGCATTCCGTTCACGCTCGTGGTGTCAGAAAACCACGGCTACCAGGTGATTCGTCGGCTGCAGATGTGGCGCACTGGCGAGCACTTTGGCAACGAGTTTCGCTACCGCGAAGCGGGCGGATCGCTCGCGGGCTCCGATGCGGGCCGACTCGAGGGTGACTACCTGAACATCGACCTGACCCAGATCGCGGCCGGCCTCGGCGCGGTGGTGCGCAAGCCGTACACCGCTGACGAGGTACGCCAGGCGCTCGCCGAGACGCGCGACGTTAAGGGCCCGGTCGTCATCGTTGTGCCCACCATCCCTCACGTGGACCTGCCCAGTTCAGAGGTGTGGTGGGACGTTTCTCCCGCCGAGGTGTCGCAGGCGCCCGATACGAGCGTCGAGCTGGCCGACTACCTCGAGGGTCGCGCGAACCAGCGGTGGCACGGATGAGCGCGGCAGAATCTGGCGCGGCAGCTGTGAGCGCCGCCGCTGTCAGCTCCGGATCGTTCCAAGCTGCCGGCCCGCTGGCCGCGGGCCGCGCCCTGCGCGCCCGGTTTCTCGCGGGCGAGCCCACGGTCGGCACGTTCTTGGGGCTCGGCTCGGTCGCCGCGGCCGAGGTGTGTGCCTCGGCCGGGCTCGACTGGGTGCTCGCAGACCTTGAGCACGGTGGCGGTGACGAGGCCGAGGTCGGCTCGATCGTTGCCGCGGCCGGCGGCTACGGCGCCGCGACGCTTGTGCGCGTGGAGCAGCCCGACCGCATTCGGGTTGGGCGGGTGCTCGACGCGGGGGCGGCGGGCGTGATGCTGCCGCGCATCTCGAGTGCGGCAGAGGCGGCAGCCGCGCTGCGGCACCGACTGTACCCGCCCGAGGGGGATCGCGGTGTCGCCACCTATAACCGTGCTGCCCGCTGGGGTGGCGAGGTGGAGGCGCTCGACGCCGCGAACGACCGCGCCGCGGGCATCGTGCAGATCGAGACGGCCGGAGCGATGGCCGAGCTCGACGCGATCGCTGCGACGCCCGGCGCCGACGTCTTGTTCGTGGGCCCGCAAGACCTGAGCTACGCGCTCGGCGTGCCGCGCCAGTTCGACGCCCCCGTGTTTCAAGAGGCGCTCGATCGGGTTGTTGTCGCCTGCCGTGCACACGGCAAGGTCGCGGGCATTCTCACGAACGACCGGGCGGGGGCCGAGGCGTACCTTGCACGCGGCTTCAAGTTCATCGCGATCGGGTCTGATGCGACACTGCTCGCTGCGACCGTGCGCGGCGCGCTCCCCGATCTCGGGGCAGCGTCATGACGGCGAAGCCGATCGCAGGATCCAGCCCGCTCGTCGTGGGGCTCGGGCCCGTTGATCCGGCGCTGGTGCTGCCGCACTTGGGGGCCGGGGTGCGATTTGAGCCCGAGCCCGACGCGAGCGACCTCGCGGCCGCCGAGGGGGCGATCGTGCGGGCAGCGTACGACGTCGACCGGGCGCTGCTCGCGCACATGCCCGCGCTGCGCGTCGTCGCGCGCACCGGCGTGGGCGTCGAGCGCGTCGACGTCGCCGCGTGCCACGAGCGCGGCATCGCCGTCGCGGTGACGCCGGGCAGCAACGCCCGCGCGGTCGCAGAGGGGGCGTTCGCGATGCTGCTCGCGCTCATTAAGCGGGTGCCGCAGTCGCACGCGTTTGTGGCGGGCGATCGGTGGGGCGAAGCCGCGGTGCCCGTGCCGGGTGACGCCCTCGGCAAGACGCTCGCGGTGATCGGGTTCGGCCGCATCGGCCGTGTGATCGCGGGGTTTGCCACCGCGTTTGGTATGCGCGTGCTCGTGCACGACCCGTTCGTGCAGGCCGAAGAGTTTGAGAACGTGACACTCGCAGAAGCCGTGGCACGGGCTGATGCGATTACGCTGCACCTGCCGGGCGGTGACGGTGAGTTGCTGCCGCGTGAGTTGCTGGCGACGGCGCAGCCGGGTCTCGTGCTCGTGAACTGCGCCCGCGCCGAACTCGTATCAACCGCTACACTCGCGTGGGGGCTTGGCTCGGGCATTCTCGCGGGCGTCGGCCTCGACGTGTTTGCGGCGGAGCCGATGCGCGGGCACCCGCTCGCGCACGACCCTCGCGTGGTTCTCAGCCCGCACACCTCTGGGCTGTCTGAGGCGGCCATGGCCGCTACGTTTCAGATGGCTGCCGAGGCGGTTCGCGAGAGCCTCGCGGGACGTTATCCAACCTTTACCGTAAAGGTCGCCTGACGCGAAAACTTGCTGTACTGTACAGAGCAGAGCTAAAGCTTTGTAACGACATTAGTTCAATTAACACGATGGAGTGAAGACAATGAAGTCACAAATGAAGCGCTGGACCCGAGTCGGATTTGCCGGCATCGCAGCAACCGGAGCCCTGCTCCTCGCCGCCTGTGGCAGCCCCGCAGGCGCCGGTGGTGGCGCGGCTGGCGGCGACGACGGCAACGCTATTAAAGAAGACAAGCTCAAGGTCGCGATGATCACGCACGCGGCCCCCGGCGACACGTTCTGGGACACGATCCGGTCGGGTGCCGAGAAGGCAGAGTCGCGCAACAACATCGAGCTGCTCTACACCTCGGATCCCGATGGCGCACGCCAGGCGCAGCTCGTGCAGCAGGCGGTAGACCAGGGTGTCGACGGCATCGTTGTCACCCTCGCGAAGGCCGACGCCATGTCGGGCGAGGTGAAGAAGGCCGTTGAAGCGGGGATCCCCGTGTTTAGCATCAACGCGGGCGAAGACGACTACAAGGCAATGGGCGTGCTCGCGCACTTCGGGCAGAACGAGTTCGTCGCCGGCCAGGCTGCTGCTGAACAGTTCAACGAAGCTGGCCTGAAGAAGGTCGTCTGCGTGATCCAGGAGCAGGGCCATGTCGGGCTCGAAGCGCGTTGCGAAGGTCTCGCCGACAAGCTGAATGGCTCGTCTGAAGTGCTCTATGTGCAGGGCACCGATATGACGAACGTTGCTTCGACGATCACCTCGAAGCTGCAGACCAACAAGGACATTGACGCCGTGCTGACGCTCGGTGCACCCTTCGCGATGACCGCCGTTGACGCGATCAAGGACGCCGGTAGCTCAGCCACGCTCGCCACGACCGACCTGAACTCTGACGTGTACGCAGCGATCAAGGACGGCACGATGCTCTTCGGTATCGACCAGCAGCCGTTCATGCAGGGCTACGAGTCGGTCGAAGCGGTGCGCCTGTTCCACGAGGGTGGCTACGTGCTCGGCGGCGGCCAGGCAGTGCTCACCGGCCCCGCTGTTGTGAACGCCGACAACGCTGAGAGCGTTGCCGCGCAGTTCAAGTAATGCTGCGAGAGAGTTGAAATCTATGTCTACAGCCACTGCGCCAAAATTTGATGAGCGTATTGCCACCGGCAACCTCTTCACGCGCTTCTTCTCGAAGCCTGAGGCGGGCGCCAGCACAGCAGCACTCGTCTTGGCCATCATGTTTGCGGTCGTTGCACCGCAGTTCACCAAGCCTGACTCGATCGCCACGATTCTCTACGGTGCATCCACCGTGGGCATCATGGCGGTCGGTGTCTCGCTCTTGATGATCGGCGGCGAGGTCGACCTGTCGGCCGGTGTCGGCGTCATCTCAGCCGCACTGTCATCGTCCCTGTTCATGTACTGGTTCGGCGGCAACGTCTGGGTCGGGGCCACGATCGGTCTCGTGTTCTCGCTGCTCGTTGGGTTGCTCAACGGCTGGCTGTTGACGAAGACGAAACTCTCGAGCTTTATCATCACCCTGGCCACGTTCTTCATGCTGACGGGCCTCAACCTGGGTGTAACGCGACTGATCACGGGCGGGGTCGCTGCCCCGTCGATCGCGGGGTGGCCCGGCTTCGAGTCGGCCGCCGCCGTGTTCGCATCAGATGTTCCGGTGTTCGGGGTGAAGGTGAAGATCACGGTCTTCTACTGGATCCTGCTCGTGGCAGTCGCAACCTGGATCTTGAAGCGCACCCGCATTGGCAACTGGATCTTTGCGTCGGGTGGCGCGCCCGACGCGGCACGCGCTGTCGGCGTGCCGGTCGTGAAGACCAAGATCGGCCTCTACATGGGCGTGAGCTTCTGTGCGTGGCTGCTGGGCATGCACCAGCTGTTCGCGTTCAAGACCGTGCAGTCGGGCGAGGGCATCGGCAACGAGTTCCTCTACATCATCGCCGCGGTCGTCGGCGGCTGCCTCATGACGGGCGGCTACGGCTCGGCGCTCGGCGGCGCCATCGGTGCGCTGATCTACGGCATGGCACTCAAGGGCGTCGTGTACGCAGAGTGGAACCCCGACTGGCTCAAGTTCTTCCTCGGCGCCATGCTGCTGGGAGCGACCGTGCTCAACTTCACGCTGCAGCGCCGCGCAGCGCAGGGAGGTAAAAAGTGAACGCCACAACAGCTACGGCCACGCCGCTCGTAGAGCTGCGCGACGCCGAGAAGCGCTACGGCAACATCATCGCCCTGCGCGATGTCAGCCTCAAGGTGAGCGCGGGAGAAGTGATGTGCGTGCTCGGCGACAACGGCGCCGGTAAATCCACCCTCATCAAGATCATTGCTGGTCTGCACCAGCACACCGGCGGCGAGTTTCTCATCGACGGTGACGCGGTCAAGCTTGACTCGCCTCGTGAGGCGCTCAACAGGGGGATCGCGACGGTCTACCAGGATCTCGCGGTCGCACCGCTGATGCCGGTGTGGCGCAACTTCTTCTTGGGCTCCGAGAAGACGATTGGTTGGGGCCCGTTCAAACGCCTCGACATCGAGTTCATGCGCGAGACGGCGAAGAAGGAACTGCTCGACATGGGCATCGACCTGCGCGACGTCGACCAGCCGATTGGCACCCTCTCGGGCGGCGAACGGCAGTGTGTAGCGATCGCGCGCGCCGTGTACTTCGGCGCGAAGGTGCTCATCCTCGACGAGCCGACCGCCGCCCTCGGCGTGAAGCAGTCGGGTGTCGTGCTGCGCTACATCATTCAGGCGCGCGACCGCGGTCTCGGCGTGATCTTCATCACGCACAACCCGCACCACGCCTACCCCGTCGGTGATCGGTTTCTGCTGCTCAAGCGCGGCCAGAGCATCGGCTACCACGAGAAGGCAGACATTTCACTCGAAGAGCTCACGGGCCTCATGGCTGGCGGGGCCGAGCTCGAGCAGCTCGTGCACGAGCTGCGCCAGGTGGGCACGAGCACCGACACGGTGCGCACGATTCGCGACGAGATTGAAGAGGACGAGGCTGCAGGAGTGGGCCGGGTCACCGTCACCGAGGTCGTCAACGTCGTGATCCCTGAGGAAGACGAGCGCTAACGTTCGGCCCGCGGCCTAGCAAGACGAGAGGGGGTGCCCAGCAGGGCGCCCCCTCTTTCTGCGCTCCCCTGAGTTCACTGCCCACCTCAGCCCAGCCGGAGTCCCTGTGACCGCACGCCGCCGCATCCTCGTTGCAGCGCTCACCCACGCGAGCTTCACTGGTGTGGGCGCGATGGCCGTCGCGCGTCGCGCGCCGCTAGCCGCACCGATCCGGCGTCAAGCACCAGTTTTTCGGGTAACGAGATGCTTGACGCGAGACTGGTGCGCGAAGCGACGCGCCGAGCAGCAATCCCGCGGCGGCTTGACACAAAACTCATTATGTACTTACAATTTGGACCGGTCCATATTTCACGCTTGGGCCCCTGCAACGGCGCACCCGGTGACAGGCATCTCAGCCCACCTCGACGAAAGAATCTCAGATGCAGACGAACGAAGACGGCACCATCACCATCGGCGTGGGCCTCATTAGCGTGGGCTGGATGGGCCAGCTGCACAGCCGCGCATACTCGAACTTGCGCTACGCGTACCCCGACCTGGGCATCAAGACACGGCTCGTGCACGCAGCCGACACCGCACCCGCGCGGGCGCAGGAGGCTGTCGAGGTGCTCGGCTACGAGCGTGCCTCGGCCGACTACCACGCGGTCTTGAACGACCCCGAGGTTGATGTTGTGTCGATCTGCGCCCCCAACTTTTTGCACGCCGAGATCTCGATCGCGGCCGCGAAGGCGGGCAAGCATTTCTGGGTCGAAAAGCCCGTGGGTCGCGGCGAAGACGAAACCCGCGCGGTTTCTGAGGCGGCGGCCGAGGCCGGCGTCGTCAGCACGATCGGATTCAACTACCGCCACGCGCCCGCGATTGAGCACCTGAAGCAGCTCATCGCGAGCGGCGAGCTCGGCCGCATCACGAACGTGCGCGGGCACATGTTCGCCGACTACTCGGCTGACCCCCGCGGTGCGCTGTCGTGGCGTTTCATTCGTAACCTGGCGGGTTCGGGTGTGCTGGGCGACCTGATGGGTCACCTCGTCGACCTCGTGCAGTACTCGCTCGGTCCGATCGCCGAAGTCAGCGCCGTCACCTCTACCGTCTACACCGAACGGCCCGAGCTGCCCATGGGCACCGGCACCCACTTCGCGGTGATCGAAGACGGCGACATGAAACCGGTCGAGAACGAGGACTATGCGGCGATGCTCGTGAAGCTCTCGGGCGACGCAGTCGCACACGGCGCCGTCGGCACGCTCGAAGCCTCACGCGTGGCCGTGGGCCCGCGCGCCAGCTACGGTATCGAGGTTTATGGCACCAACGGCTCGGCCCACTGGGATTTCGAGCGCATGAACGAGCTGCACATCTCGAGCGGCCTGGGCGCCGCTCACCAGGGGTACACGCGCGTCATGGCGAGCCCCGGCATGGGTGACTTCGGCAGGTTCCAGCCCGGCGCGGGCACCTCGATGGGGTACGACGACCTGAAGGTCATCGAGGCGAAGAAGTTTCTGGAGGCCGTCGCAGGCCGCACTGCCGTGAACTCCAACATTCAAGACGCGCTGTCTGCCGCACAGGTCATCTCGGCGGCCGAACGCTCGGCGGCAGATCGCCGCTGGGAGGCCAGCGCACCCGTTGTGGGCACCACCGCGGCGACCACCGCGGCCGCCCCAACTGGCGCTACCGCCTAGCGCCCAGCCACCACACTTACGACGAAGGAGTCACGACATGAACGCACGCATCGCATCAGCCCCCATTAGCTGGGGCGTCATCGAAGTGCCCGGCTGGGGCGAGCAGCTCGGCCGCGACCGGGTGCTCGGCGAGATGGTGTCACTCGGCATCACCGCGACCGAGTTTGGCCCCGAAGGCTTTCTACCCGACGCGCCCGCCGAGCGTGCGCGCGTGCTCGCCGACGCGGGCCTGAGCGCGGTGGGTGGCTTCTACCCCGCGGTGCTGCACAAGTCTGCAGAGGCCGAATCTGCCGATGACCCGCTCCCCGCGATCGAGCGCGAACTCGAGGCCTACGTCGCGGCGGGCGCCACCACCCTCGTGCTCGCAGCGGTCACGGGAGCCGATGGCTACGACGAGGCGCCGCAGCTCAGCGCTGTCGAATGGCAGACGCTCCTCACCAACCTCGATCGCGTGCAGCGCGCCGCCGCCGCGGTGGGTGTGGTGGCTACGCTGCACCCGCACATGGGCACACTGATCGAAACCCCAGAGGCGGTGGGCCGTGTCGTGGAGGGGTCAACGATTGGTCTGTGCCTCGACACCGGCCACTTCACGCTCGGCGGTGGTGACCCCGTCGAGCTGGTGCGCCAGCACGGCGACCGCATCGTGCACGCGCACCTGAAAGACGTGAGCGTGGCCGTGGCGAAGCGCGTGCGCGCGGGCGAGATCGACTACCGCGAGGGCGTGCGGCAGGGCATGTATCAGGCGCTGGGTGAGGGCGACGCGCGCGTCGGCGAGATCGTCGAGGCGCTCGCGGGCGCAGGGTTCGACGGCTGGTACGTGCTCGAGCAAGACACCGTCGTCGAGAACGAAGACGACGCCGCC
Source organism: Leucobacter faecis (assembly GCF_054456695.2). Classification (NCBI taxonomy): domain Bacteria; kingdom Bacillati; phylum Actinomycetota; class Actinomycetes; order Micrococcales; family Microbacteriaceae; genus Leucobacter; species Leucobacter faecis. Next base: position 26,852 of record NZ_JBTJER020000015.1, on the reverse strand, counting down.
CGCGCGCTCGAGAACGCGCGCAAGAGCGTGGCGTTCATTCGACAGGCGGTCGCATCATGACCTCGCAGCCGCAATCTCAGCCAGCCGAGCCGCTGCGCATCGGCATGCTGGGGGCCTCCCGCATCGCCGAGCTCGCGATCCTCGAGGCGACCGCGCACACGGGCGATGTGCGGGCCGCCGTCGCCGCGCGCGACCCGCAGCGTGCCACCGCATACGCGGCCGAGCACGGCTTCGCCGCCACCCACGACGACTATGCGGCCCTCATTGCCGACGACTCGCTCGACATCGTTTACATCGGTCTGCCCAACGGGCTTCACGCCGAGTGGACGGCGCGCGCGCTTGAGGCGGGCCGCTCGGTGCTCGTCGAGAAACCGTTCGCCGCAAACCTCGCAGAATTCGACCGGGTCGTGCAGCGTCTCGACGCCTCGCCCGGCTGGGCGTGGGAGGCATTTCACTACGCCGACCACCCACTCATCGCCCGCATACTCGAGCTGCTTCAAGCGGGCGAGATCGGCGAACTGCGCGAGGTGCGGGTGCACATGCGCATGCCCGATCCGGGGGCGCATGACCCGCGGTGGAGTTACGACCTCGCCGGCGGCGCGATGATGGACCTGGGCTGCTACGCGCTGCACGCGCTGCTCACGATCGGCGACGCGACGGGCCGGGCGCTCACGCTCGCCCGCGCGAAGGCCACACCATACGGACCCGACAAGCGAGTCGATGCGGCCGTCGACGCCGAGTTCACGCTGGGCGACGCGCAGGTCACCATGCGCACCAACATGCAGCACAGCGAGTTCGACTTCGCGCTTGAACTTGTGGGCACCGCGGGCTCGCTCCTCACACCCAACTTTGTGAAGCCGCAAGAGGACGACCGGCTCATCGTGCGCACTGGCGCTGCAGGGGCCAGCGCAGAGGCAACCGAACGCACCGAGCGCGTCGGCACCACCTCTTCGTACGTGTACCAGCTCGAGCGTGTGCGCCGCGAGCTGCGCGCGGGGGTGCGAGACAGCGAGCGCCTCGCCCGCTCGCGCAACACGATGGCACTCATCGACGAGATTTACACGGCGACGGGGCTGCCGCTGCGCCCCGCCCGCCTCGAAGACTAACGTCGACCATAACGACTCGCACCGAGGTGCGGCACCCACGAAACCACCACTGAAGCGAAAACAGGGAGCGTCATGCAGGCACTCATGCAGGGCAAGATCGTACTCGTCACCGGCGGCACGCAGGGCCTCGGGCTCGCGGTCGCCTGCGCCGCCGCCCGCGAGGGCGCCGCGGGCGTCGTGATCGTGGGCCGCAGCGCCGCGAAGGCCGAGGTCGCGCTCGAGGCGATCCGTGCGGCGGGATCCGGATCGACACCCGGCGCCGCAGCGGGCACCGGCGCCGCAGCCAGCACAGGCATTGAAGCTCACGCGGTGATTGCCGACCTGAGCGTCGACGGCGAGGCCGAGCGCGCGGTCGCCGAGACGATCGCGCGGTTTGGCCGCGTCGACAGCCTCGTGAACGCGGCGGGCGCGACGAGCCGGGGCACGCTGCTCGACACGAGCCGCGAGCTGTTGAACGAACACCTCACCCTGAACCTCGCGGTGCCGTTCATGACGATGCAGGGCGCCGTCGCCGACATGGTGCGGCGCGGCGAGCCCGGCACGATCGTGAATGTCGTGTCGATGGCGATGCACGGCGGGCAGCCGTACCTCGCGCCCTACGTGGCTGCGAAGGCGGGGCTCGCGGGGCTCACCCGCAACGCGGCGTTTGCGCACCGCTTCGACCGGGTGCGCATTAACGGCCTCAACATCGGCTGGACCGCGACGCCCGGTGAGGCACAGACGCAAAAGAACTTTCACGGCGCCGCCGATGACTGGCTGGCGGTGGCTTCGGCCGCGCAGCCGATGGGCAAGCTGGGCCAGCCCGACGAGATTGCCGACGCGATCGTGTTCTTGCTGAGTGATCGCAGCGGAGTGGTGACCGGATCGATCATCGACTGGGATCAGAACGTTCCGGGGGCGTACGACCAGTAGTTTTGAGGTGTTTCGCCGTACTCGCCGCGCTCCGTTACCGTGAAGTTGCTGCCCAACCACTCGACGCAGGGGTCCGCCAAAACTACCTCCGCGTGGTCTTGCAGTAGCTTCTTATTCTGCTGCAAGAAGCGACTCCCGGGCCTCGTCAGCAGACACCATGCGTGACCTGCCGGCAGCCAGCGAGGTGGCGACCGCAAGAATGCGCAGTTCAGCCTCCTTGAGCGCCCTACGCTGTTCATCACGCTCGGCCGGGGACATCACTACAGCGACAGGTTTGCCAGACACGCTCTAAGGGCCAAGTGCATCCTCGACGACGACGCTGATCGCCTCTTTGCGTGACTTGACTCCGAGTTTGCGGTAGATGGATCCAGCCTGTGTTTTTACAGTGTTGGGAGAGACTCCGAGCGCTTCAGCAATCTCGGCGAGCGTGCGAGTGGTGCGTAGCTGCGCGAGAACGAGACGTTCGCGCTTTGAGAGTTCGTGCAGCGGGTGCGATTCGGTCTTTTGCGAGAAGCAGCCGGTGATGAACTCGGAGTACCGGGTGCCCCACGCGAGATGCTCGGTAAGGAGTTTGCGTAGCTCAAGGTCCCACTCGCAGAACGGGCGGCAGATGCCCTCCTCTTCGGCCGCCTCTAGCGCCAGCTCGAGTAGCTCGTGCGCGGCAGCGGGGTTGCCGCTGAGTGACGAACTAATGGCACCTGTCGATAGCGTGGCCACGCGCACATACGACAACTGTTGATAGTTTCGTAGGTTCTGAAGCATGCCCAAAGCTTCGTTCACCTGCCCCGCGCGTCGCAGAATGCCCGCGAGAACTACGATCACGAGCGGCATATCTTCGGTGCCCGAGAATTTTCGGGCGATCGCGAGCGCCCGGTCGCGGCCGCCGGTCGCCTCCGACAATACGGCCTGGCACATTCTGTGGAATGCCTCCCACGAGACTCCTCGTGAATCTTGCCGCGGAATGTGTTGCAGCTCGAGGGCCGCGCGTCGCATGAGCGAGGGATCCCGAGACGCGGCCGCCGTGAGTATGAAGAGGAACCTGGCCGTTCCGGTGAAGGAGACGACCTGCGTGTCGCTCCCTTTGATGTTCGAGATGCTCTTCTTTGCGAGCTCGAGGTCGTCGTTGAGGTAGGCAATATAGGCCTCTGCTGCCTGCACATCACCGACGCTATTGAGCTGCCAGGAGGTCACGGGTTCGGGCAGGTCGTCAACCCGGCTGAGGGCTTGCTGCGCCGCACGAATCTTGCCGACCCAGGCGAGAATGAAGGCAAGGTGACGCGTTGCACGATTGCGCAGCACTGTGTCGCCAAGTGCGGTGGACTCGCGCACGGCGAAGGTGAGGGCCTGGATGCCGCGTTCGGGTGAGCCTCTGTGCCGCAGGTAAGCCCAACCGATGTGGTGAAACGCGGCGGCGCGGCTGTGCGTCTCGATTTCGACTCCCTCGCCCAGTAGACTCCACACCCTGTCGGTAACGGCGATTACGTGAGCGCGGTCATCGAGCAGAACCATCTCGGCAAAACCGAGATGCCACTCGAGGTCAGGGTACTGTCCCAGCTCAGCTGGTGACGTAAGCGCTGCAGCCATAGTTTGCGCTCGGGCAAGAAGAATCTGGGCGAGCTGATCGGACCCCAGAGAGTCTTGTGCACAGGCCTTGACCGCGAGAATGCGCGGATCTTCAGCGACTTCGTGTGGCAAGCGCGCGCACAGAGCGTCGAGCTCGCGATGCCTAGGGCCGGTGAGTAACCCGATCCAATTCCTGAGGAGTACCTGAACGGCCTCGCTAGAGTTACCTGCCGACAGTGCTAGGTGCGCGGTAGCAATTTGCTCGTCTGCAAAGTCATCGTCAATTGGGGGCGCAAAAGGCGCGAATGGCAACGTGTGTATCTCTTTTCCACCCATTGTCGCCGGCCGCGAGAAATTTGCTTATGGCCGTAGAGCACGACGGGTGCGCTCGAAGTATATAGGCCAGTAACAAGCAAAGAGTCTTTTCCGGTAAGTTCATTCATTTGGTCTACAACTCACCCCCACGGGGTGAGTTTTCGGTGTAAGGGCTGGTGCCGCCACCTAAGGTCATCCTGCGATCAGCCGTATGGCTGTCGCAGGGGGAGGCCAAAATGCCATGGAGAACGAAGCGGCGCGAGTACATTGACCGGCTGGAAGAGCTATCGCGGCTTGCTAACGCAGGGGACAGCGCAGCTGCGACAGAATTTCTTGCCGCGAACAGTACATATTGGATTGCTGCAACCAGAAAACTCGTCTACGCGTGTCATCAGCGCATGGCCGAAGATCTCGTACAAGACGCAGTCTTGAAACTGCTCGAACTGTGGGAAGGTGGGCGCGGTCCTGCACGCAACGTTCGTGCGTACGTGATGGTCACAGTTCGGCACGCATACATTGATCTCTTGCGCTCTCCTCGCTCTCGAGTGGGGTCATTGGACGAAGCGGAAGAACCGGGATTAGAACTGGCAGTGGCACCAGCTGAAATTGATGACCTGTACGAACGTGAACAGGTGAGACGCACACTCACCAAGTTGTGTGACGACCACAGGGCCGTGCTTGAGGCGGTCTTGATGGACGGGCTGAAGCCAGCATCTTTAGTGGTGCAGCTGGGACGCAGCGCCCCGGCCATCTCCAACCTCTTGTCTCGCGCAAAACGTGCCTTTCGTGAGGAGTGGAGCAGAAATACGTACGCGGAGCTTCGCTGATAAATGCGCATTGAGAATGCGCGACTCGCCTGTGTAGACCGCCGGCGACAGATTCGGTGCACCGACTCGTCCCCTTCATGCGCACTTTTGTAAGTAGTCCTTTGGGTAGGCGATGCTGCTTCATCCGGTGCGCGAATACTGCGGACAACATGGGGGCATAGTTTGGGAGCAACGAGAGAATCAGCGGAACAACTTGAAGAACTCGCAACGCGTGCGAACTCGGGTGATCTCGAAGCTGGAAGCAGGTTCATTGCTGGCTGCGTAAGCTACTGGCTGGCTGCGACGAGAAAACTTGTGCAGACCCAGCATCAGTCTGACGCAGAAGATCTGGTGCAAGACGCAATTGTTCGGCTCGTCGAGCTGTGGCAGGCTGGCAGGGGCCCCGACCGCAATGCCAGGGCCTACGTAGTCGTGAGTATCCGTCATGCCTACATTGACAGGTTGCGGTCACCGCGGTCCAGGGTTCGATCATTAGACGATCTCGAAGCCACCCCGCAGGAGCCGGCGCAAGAGGAATCCTTTAGCCCGGATCTGATCTTCGAGTGCGAGGCGGTGCAGCATGCTTTTCTGACGTTGAGTGATGACCACAGGGTCGTGCTCGCAGAGGTGCTCGTGAACGGCGCCAAGCCAGCGGATCTGGTTGAGCGTTTGGGGCGCCCGGCACCAGCGATCTCAAACCTCCTTGCACGTGCGAAAGTGTCGTTGCGGCGTGCGTTGCTCATCGAATACCTGTCGAGCGGCAGCCTGGAGTGCGCGGAGTTTGCGCACAAGCTACCCACTCAGATCCATGATTCGCTGGAGCAGCACGAAAGGCAGGGTCCTGCGTTAGAGCATGCCCACGATTGCGACGACTGCACGTCGAACTGGCGCAGGTTTGCGGCCGTCGGCGCGCTGCTCGGCGTTGTGCCCCTGTTTGTTGTGGCTCAGTTTTCCCAGCGGGCGTCTGCAGGCTTGGCGCTTCTGCCAGAGGCCAGCGCTGCTCTGCCTCAACCGGTCACAGATGCCAGTGCGCAATCGCATACGTTGACCCCGTCAACGCGTATCGCCGCCACTGCACCGGTCGCGGGTGCCATGATTCGGCAGCTCGGATCGAAGAAAGCCTTGGCGGGCGGGCTCGTGCTGCTTGCCACTGGTGCTGTAGTGCTTGCCGGGTCGCTTCTAACGCAGCCGAGCGGCCCTGAAACAATGCGGTTACAGGGGAATCAGCTCGAACAGAGCCCGCTGGGTGAAGCGTTCAATGCTGACCTGAGCGGAGGGCCAGGTGAGAGCAGTAGAACCTTGACCGCCAGTTTTGATGTAGGGGGATCTGGCCAATCGCATTTAGACAGCGTGCGGCTGGAGGTGTCGGCGGGCAATGAGATAGTGACCTGGCCTTCTCACCTCGATTGCAGTGCTGCGTCGACTGCGGTCAAATGTAAGGTTCCGCCGGGCGCATTGGGTGCAACACTGCTCGTCTTTGACCTGCACACGGCAGATACGGGCACGCTAACGCTGGAGTTAAGTGGGGGTGCTGGCCGCGACGCTTTTCTCGCCAGTGCAACTGGGGAATGGAACTGACTGGTGTTGAGCGCTTTGAGCAATGGTTCAGCCAAAGAAATGCGAGCCAAGCGTGTTCTGCGGCATAAAACATTGGCTCCTCACGCCGCGACCCTGGCTATGGGGTTGTTCGCTACGTCAATTTCGGGGGTGTGGTTGGCGGCCCCTGCCCTGGGAGCGACAGGGGCTCAAGCTGCCGTATACGAGAACTCAGAGTTACTTTCAGGTGAGCTCATCGTTAATGGGGGCGCGGAGGCAGGCAGCTCGACAGGCTGGACGGCAGGACTGGACGTGTTTCAGCATGGCGTCAACGGTTACCCAGAGTCGGTCGTCGTTGATGCGAACGGGCTCACCGGTGAAACGTTTGAAGGCGGTGCCAACCTGTTTGTCGGAGCGGGAGCTGCATCTAACTCAACGCAGGTCGTAGATGTGAACCCGGCCGCCGACGCGATTGATAACGGCGCGACGAGGGCAGTGATCTCTGCGTTTGTAGGGGGTTTCGCGGCTCAAGACGACAACGCCACCGTCGTTTTCGAGTTCTTTGATGCGCTCGGAAACAGCGTTCACAGTGTACAGTTTGGTCCGATCTATGCCGCTGATCGTGGTGGGGTGTCTGGGTTTGTGGGCTTCAATGAACCCGTAGCGCTAGCGCCAGGTGTACGCAGTGTTGAAGTCACGGTCAGCACGATCGTGACTTTTGGTGTGAACGATGGCGCCGTCGATAATTTGTCACTGCGGCTCGAAACCCCCTCTGTCGTGCTGCAGCCAGACCACGCTCAGGCGATGCCAGGAGAACCGGTCACGATCACTCCACTTGCGAACGATCAAGCGGGTGAGGGCGCATCAATAATGCCTCAGTCGCTCAGGTTCGTGGTGAATGGGCAGGAAACGACTGAAGTCAATACCGGCGTCGGAGTTTGGCAAGTCAACGCGCAAACCGGATCGGCGGCGTTCACCCCTGCGGCTGGGGTAACTGAGGCAACCGATGTGATCGCCTATCGAGTGCGTGACAGTAGCGGGCAGAGCGCCGAAAGCACGATGACGGTCGAAGTCCTTGCCCCGCAAAAGCCAGAAGAGCCGGGCCTGCCACCTACAGAGGCACCGGAGTCTCCGCCGGTTGTCGAGAAGGAAGCAACGAGACCTGCGACAGCTGCACTCAAAAATGTGATTGAGCCAGAACTTGCCGAGCTCGCCCCATTTGTCGAGGAGGCTGTGTCGATGCAACAGCAGAACCGAGGTGTATCTGTCGCCAGAACACTGGAGCTAGAAACTCCTCACTCAGTTGGAGTGGGAGGCATTCCCCTCAGCGTGTGTGCATTCCTGCTTGGTGGTGTGCTGGTAGGTGCTAACCGGCGGATTGCCAGGCTATACAAGGCCCGCGGCTGAGCGCATCGCACCCGTGCGTGATCGCGACACGCCGGTGGAATCGACGCAACGACAGATTCTCACTCATGGCTACGTCCTATCTGCAGCTCACCAGAACTGCGTGCTACTGCGCGGGCCAGAGCACGCGCGCGAAAATGAGGGAGGTACCGATGTTGCATCAGCTAGTCAATGCGGTCACAGGGGCGGGGAGTCCTGGCCATACGCAGTCAAACCATACGTCAGCTCAGAAGGCTCGCGTCTTCGCAGGACGGCTGGGCGTGGGTGCGCTTGCGGTGGCAATTGCCGGGTTTGGCTTAACCATGACCGGCCTTGGTGGTGCGCCCTCTGCCGAGGCTGTTCCCGGGCAGCCGGGCGTACCGTCGGACCCGGTCGTGCTCTACTTGGAGGATTTTGAAGAGGGGATGGGAAACACCCCAGTTCCGCTTATCAACTACACAGGTGCGTTGGGGAATAGCTACACTGCCGATGCTCAATACTTGAGCCTGTATGCGTGCAATGGGGCAGTCATCAGCTTTAACTCAAGTGATGTACAAGAGTGCTACGACAGGCCCGGTAGCTTTGGTGGGCTCCAGAACGGCCCGCAACAAGCTGGTGAACTGCGCAGGCAGGCGTATGCGCTAGGTCAGGTTGCAGCGTCTTCAACCCCAGCGGATAACCACTCCCTTTCGGAATATACGCAGTACAGCATGCCGTATTGGACCCCTCAGTATCCGCAGGCAAGCATCCCGCACTATGCAGATTCAGTCATGTTCGCCACAAACGGGCAACTGCCTATCTCTGCCCAGAACCGATTCATCTCGTTCTCTGCAGATGTCGTGGCATCGGCGTGTAATGGTGCTGATCAGCCAGCTATGCAGTTCTTCCTCCGAGACGGTGACGGAAATGAACTCGACGCCAACAACGGTGGAGTCATCAACCCATGCGGTGGGGGCTCGGGTGCCAAGCAATACTTCCCGCCAGCAGCGAATAGTGATTCTAGTATGGTGTCCGAGTTTTGGGGCGGGAACTTCTCGACCTCTGGATCGCACCTTTACACGGGGACATCCATTGGCATTGTAATGAAAAACAAGACCGCGGGCGGCAACGGAAACGACACTTCTGTTGACAACATACGAATTCTAGATGCGTCCCCGCAGTTGGATAAGGCCTTCTCTCCGACGCGAGTGCCAGTGGGTGAAACATCGCGTCTCACCTTGACTGTCACCAACACTTCTGAGCTCGCGAAGAAGGATGGCTGGGCATTCACAGATACTCTGCCTGCCGGGCTTGTACTTGCGGCGAACCCCGATCTTGACACTACTTGCGATGCAACAGTGTCTGCTCCGGCCGGAGGAAGCGCGATTACAGTCACAAAGGGGGTACTCGATGCCGGTGAAGCGTCGTGCGAAATTAACATAGATGTTACTTCGGAGTCGCCGCGCGGCGCTGAGCCATCACCAAAGATTTACACCAACGGTGCAGGTAATATCTCGGGGCAAATAGGTATCAATGACCCGAATGACGCCACGGTGGAATTCTATTCCACACCCGAACTCACGGTGAAGAAGTCATCAGACGCTACTCCCAGCACGCGGATAGGCGACGAAGTCACCTATACCGTGACTGCAAAGAACACTGGTACTGGGGACTATACGGCTACTTCTCCTGCCTTAGTGATGGACGACCTCTCTCATGTGCTTGATGACGCTACCTACGAGAACAATGCGGTTGCAGCAACCGATGGTGCGTCGGCAGACGGGGTGCTGAACTTCACTAGCCCCCGTTTGTCATGGCAAGGCTCGTTGGCAGTAGGAGAGACCGTCACGCTCACTTACACGGTGAAAGTGAAGGGCGGTGGAGACCGCATCGCAAAGAACGTTGCGTTTGTCGGTGATCCCGAGAATCCAGAAGAGGAGACGCCGGAATGTGTAGCGAGCGGGCCCGACAAGACGACCGGTGACGTATCGTGTACCGAGTTCGAGCTGCCCAAACTCACCGTCACAAAGAGTGCTGACAAGACCGAAGGTGTTGTCGCCGGTGATGTCGTTACCTATACGGTGACAGCAAAGAACTCAGGCCCGGGCGTCTTCACCGAAGACAACCCGGCGGTCGTCACCGATGACCTCTCAGACGTGATTGACAACGGTACTTATGCTGACGATGCGACCGCAAGTGTCGCAGGCGGCACGCTCGACTACACCGAGCCTCGCCTCAGCTGGACCGGCCCGCTCGCGAAAGATGGAGAAGTCACTCTCACCTACTCGGTCACGATGGGTGTCAGCGGAAACGGCCAAGTGCGAAATGTCGCGTTTGTAGGCGATGGTGACACTCCTGACGAGTGTGACGTCGATTCAGACACCTGCGCAGAGGTTGAGTTTCCAGTTCTGAAGCCGGGTCTTACCTGGCAGAAGGTAGACGGTAGCGACGCATCACTCTCGGGTTCAGAGTGGCGCCTCGTGCCACTCGATGAGAACGGTGCAGAGCTTAATAACAAAGAGATCCCCGTTGTCGACTGTGACGAAGCCGATGCTACTGACTGTGATGCGGCCGGCGCAGACGTAAACCCTGCGGCGGGCGAACTCCACGTGAAGAAGCTCATGCCCGGGGCCTACAAGCTCTACGAGACTAAGGCTCCGATTGGCTACAAGCTGCTCGAGGATCCCATCGACGTGACAATCTCTGCTGCCGAATGGGACGAGGACGGCATCGTCGACCTCGGCACCATCGTCAACGACCAGCAAGAAGTGCCCGCGATCCCCCTAACGGGTGGACTGGGTGAACATGCCTTCCTGCTCGGCGCAGGCGGCGCGACGTTGATCGCAGCCACGCTGATCTTGATTCGACTGCGCAAGAAGCGCGGCGACTTCGAGCTCATCTCTTAAATCCCAACAGTTACGACTTACCCACTAATTTCCACACCCCGAACTGTGGATACCACCGAAAGGAACACACCATGACTGTGCGTAAAAATCGCGGCACACGAGTGCTCGCGGCAGGCGGTGCGATTGCACTCGGCCTCGCCGGAATGCTCGCCGCGACCACTACTGCAAACGCTACGGATGCTGCAGCCGGAGACATCGACACGTCAGTGACTGACGGTTCGATCATCATCCACAAGCACGAAACCATCGATCCCGCCAACGAGGGCAACCCCAAGACTGGCGCGTTCAACGGCGGCGCTGCAATCGATGGCGCAGGCTTCACCGCCTGGCCCATCACCAGCGTCGACCTGACCGACGCAGGAGACTGGGATGACGTCAGTGCGCTGGCCGGCCAGGTCAACGCCAGCGGTGTTTGCGAAGTTCCCGGCGAAACCCTGGGTGCCTCACTCGGCGAGAAGACCACCGCAGGCGGCGGCCTCGCCACCTTCGATGGCCTGACCATCGGCGCATACCTGGTGTGCGAGACCACGCTGCCCGACGGGGCCACCGTTGGTTCGGCCCCGTTCATTGTGACCGTGCCGTCACCGTACGCGGGTGAGTGGCTGTACGACGTGAATGTGTTCCCCAAGAACACGCTCAACAAGGTTGAGAAGACCGTGAGTGCACCTGACGGCTACGGCCTGGGCGCGACCGTGAAGTTCCCGGTTTCGACGACGATCAACCCGCTGCCCGATGGGGCGCCGTACACCTCGTTCATCATCTCGGATACGCTCGACGCGCGCCTCGGCAGCGCAGCGATCGAGTCGGTGAAGATCGACGGCGTAGACGTTCCTTTCACTGTCACGGGTACGGGCAACGCGCTCGCCGCGGTCGTTGACGTGGCGCAGATCAACGCAAACATCGGCAAGACGATTGAAGTAGTCTTCTCGGGCGTTGTTGAAAGCCTCGGCACCGCTCCCGACAACGACGGTGTCATCAAGAACACGGCTAACCTGTTCGTCAACGATCCGAACCAGGACGGCGAAGGCGTGCCCTCGAACGAGGTCACCACTTCATGGGGCGACCTGAACATCAGCAAGGTCGACGCAGACGACACCACCAAGGGTCTCGAGGGCGCAACCTTCGAGGTGTACGAGTCAAGCGACCCGTACGCAGCCGATTGCTCGACCACCACGCCCGGCGCAGGCCCGGTCGACGTTGCTGGCAAGACCGAGTTCACGACGATCGCCGGTGGTATCGCCAACGTTGCAGGTCTCTACGTCACCGACACCAGCAACACCCCCAACGACAAGGCAGAACAGCGCTGCTACTTCGTGAAGGAGACGCAGGCCCCTACCGGCTTCGTAACCCCGACTGGCGACGACGCGTTCACGGCAGTCGCTGTGGCTCCGGGCACCTCGACCGGTGCCGACATTGAGGTCAAGAACACCAAGCAGTCCGTACCCAACCTGCCCCTCACCGGTGGTGCAGGCCAGACGGCACTGATCATGGGCGGCCTCGCCCTCGTAGCAGGCGGTATCGCTGTAGCTGCAACCCGTCGCCGCAAGGCTTCGGTCTAGTAGCTGCACCCTGGTGCAGGCGGGCGAGTGAGCCTCTTCGACGCTCACTCGCCCGCCTGCACCGGGCCAGCCCCCAGCCCCCTTCCCCATCACAACGGAGATCACGTGAGCATCGACGGCAGCCTTATGACTCGCCCTGAGGCCCCAGCTGTGGCTACGGCTACGGCGACTCAGGCTGGTCACACACGCTGGCGGCCTTCGCTCATCACCTGGTTTATCGCCGTAGTAGTACTTATCGGCCTCGGTGTGGCGCTCTACCCGAGCACCGCGCAGTGGTTCTCGTCATACAACCAATCAAAGATCGTGCGCAGCTACGCAGAAGAAGTTGATCTCGTGAACCCCGACGCGGGGACGCAGCTGGGGCAGGCGCAGATGTACAACGAAGCACTCACTGCCGGAGTAGATCTACTGGCGGGTGCCCGTGTTCCGACGGGCTCCGGCAACACCACAACCGAAATTGACTACAACGAAACCCTCGTCGCGAATGGAGAAGGCATGATGGCACGCATCCGCTTTCCCGCGGCCGAGGTAGACCTGCCGATCTTTCACGGCACTTCAGACGCCACGCTACTCAACGGAGCTGGTCACCTCGAAGGGTCCCACCTGCCCATCGGTGGCGAAAGCACCCGATCGGTGATCACCGCGCATCGCGGGCTCGCAACATCGACCATGTTTAGTCACCTTGACCTTGTCAAGGATGGCGACAGGTTTACTATCGAAACCTTTGGTGAAGTGTTCACGTACGAGGTGCGTGAGACCAGGGTGATTGCGCCAGAAGAGACAGACTCGCTGCGCGCAGAACCCGGCCGTGACCTCGTTACCCTCGTTACCTGCACGCCGCTAGGTATCAATACCCACCGTATCCTCGTCACTGGTGAGCGGGTCACGCCGACTCCGCCCGCAGACCTCGCGAGCCTCGGCCGCGCATCCACCCTTCCAGGGCTTCCCTGGTGGGCAGTTGGATTTGGGGCGGGTGTGCTCCTCACGGCCGCATTTGTGTGGCGCGCAGGCTACACCGACCCTCGAAGCCGGGCACCAAAGGCCTCAGCCAACGAAGGCTGACCTAGGCTGCCACCGGTATAGGACTCTTCGCCCCCCCCTGGAAGGTCCTATCCGTGTGGCCCGATTGGCGCGCACTCTTATGCCGCCGATCTCAAGAGTGCCGCTTGTCCCCAATGCAAGAAATCAACTCTCCCCCCCTGATTTCTCGCGCCACGATTGGGTTCTGACAAGCGGCACTTTTCCAACTGACCAGGCAAGCAAACCTAAGGTGTCACTCAAGTTCTGGTGTTCATGTAGATGAGGTACGCAATGAACTTCGTAATGAATGCACTGCCCGCCGCAGGCTTGAATATGGCGGCAGACCGGTGGCTCGTGCGGCGTGCGCGAGCCGGCGCCGAGCCCGCGTTCGATGCACTGTGGCAGCGACACCTCGAAGCGGTGTCAGTGACCCTGGCCGTTGCAGACGCAGGCGAGACGCTTGGGCGCGTACGTGCGCTCCAGTGGCAACTCCTCCAAGCGGGTGTGACGCCCTGCATCTCGGTGCGCAGCCACTTCGTGCTGGTAGCGCAGTCGGTAGTGTGCGACGAAACACCGACCGGACCAGAGGGCGTCAGCGAAGTGGCAGGGTGTGAAACTCAGCTCATGGCCGAGGCTGCAACGACCGCGCTGGGCGCGGCGTTCCTCGCCCTGTCACCCCAGCAACAAGAGCTGCTCTGGTATCGCGATGTTGATGCACTGTCGCACGCAGAGTGCGCGCTCTTCACCGGCATTGGCGAGTCGGCGCTCGACAGCAAGATCGCTGCTGCGCGCACACTGCTGCGCCGAACCTGGGTGTCAAAGCTTTTGGGCGGCGGCGGGGCCTTGCCCGATGAATGCCGCTCCTTCACAAAGCACATCGGCCAGCACGTGCAAGGGGTGCTGCCGCTGCGAAGCTATTCCGCCGCCCTGCAGCACGCCGGAACCTGCACCCGTTGCCTCGTCCTCGCTGGCAGCTACGAGCGCGTGCACGAGTACCTGCCCGACGTTCTGCTCACGCCCCTATTTGGTCACGCGGCCACAGCGTATCGACAACTGACCGCAGCCCGCCCAGAAGGCCAAACCCCAGCCGACCGTACTACCCCATAATCTGCGCGGCGAGCTGCAGCAGACGCGGCTCGCGGCCCATCTCGCCGATCATCTGCACGCCCACCGATAGGCCAGATGCCAGCGTCTGCACGGGCGCCGCGATCGCGGGCAGCCCCGCGACGTTCACCATCGACGTGAACGGCGTCCACTCGCACTGCATTTGGTAGTCGGCGTCGGCATCGAGGGCCATGAATTCACCGATCCGGGGCGGCGCGAACGCGAGACCCGGGGTGAGAATGATGTCGTACTCACCCCACGCGGCGCGCATGCCCGCCGCGATCTCGGTGAGCTCGGCCGCTGCCTCCTGGTGCTCGGCGAGCGTGCGCTCGAGTGCCCGCGTGCGAAACGCGCGCGACAGCGCCGTGAGCTTCTCCTCACCCTCGGCGCCCAGCCGCAAGAGCGACATGCTCGCGGTCCACGCGCGCCCAAACACCTCGGGATACCGCGGATCGTACGCGATTTCGGCGAGCTCGACGTCGTGGCCGCGGGCCGCGAGCACGACGGCCGCGGTCTCGACGGCGGCCTGCTCCTCGGGCGAAATGGGGGTGGGGTGCGCGCTCTCAAACGGCGACGCGAAGCTCACGCCAATGCGCAGCCCCAGCAGCCCGTCGGCCGCGTGCACCGCCGCCACCGACGGCTCGGCGCGCTTGCCGCGCATCGCATCAAACAGCATCGCGGCGTCACGCGCATCGCGCGCGATCGGCCCCGACACCGCGAGACGCGGCGCACCAAACTCGTCAACCTCGCCCTGCACGACGTCGGTTTCGATCGCGCCGAGGCCCGGCTTCAGGCCCACGAGCCCGCAGGCCAGGGCTGGGATCCGGATCGAGCCGCCGCCGTCACTGCCGGGCGCCACCGGCACGAGGCCTGCGGCCACCGCGGCTGCGATGCCGCCCGACGAGCCGCCCGGGGTGCGGGTGGGATCGAGCGGGTTGCGAGCGGGCGGCGCGATCAGGTTCTCTGAGTAGGCGTTGAGGCCAAACTCGGGAATCTGGGTCTTGCCGACCGAGATCGCGCCAGCGCTGCGCAGCACCGCGACGCCGGGGGAGTCGCGGCCCGCGACGGGGTGCGCGACCGCGGCGGAGCCCCAGGTAGTCGGCACCCCCTCGACGTCGACGAGGTCTTTGTGGGCGATCGGCAGGCCACGCAGGGGCGAAAACTCGAGCGTGCCCGTCACCGGGTGGTGGTTGGTCGGGTCGCTCGTGATGCGGTCGGCCGCGAGAATGCGGTCGGCGCGGTCGGCCTCGGCGAGCGCGCTCTCGGCCGTGACGGTGATGAACGCCCCCAGGTCTGCGTGCGCCTCGATGCGGGCAAGGGAGCGCTCGACCAGCTCGCGGGAGGAGACGTCGCCGTAGCGCAGGGCCTCGCGCAGCTCGTACGCAGACTCCGGCAACTCGTGTGACGACTCGTGTTCGGTGGCGTGTACGGGAGTATCGCTCATGTGCTCAGCCTATCGCCGCATCATCACAACCTTGTTGCGAATGATTCTCATGATTGGATATAGTGAGAGTCATTCTCATTTAGAAAGTACTTCATGCTCAACTTCAACAGCACCGCGCGTACCGCCGGTGCTCGCGCCGCGGCTCGTGCAACGACTCGCCCAGCCCAGATTCTTGCCGGGGTAACGGCGCTCGCCGCCGCATTCGCGCTCACGGCCTGCGCGGGCGGGAGTCTCGACACCGCAGGCGCGGCGGGCGGCACCAGCGACTCGACCGGATCGACCGGATCGGGCGGCAAGCTGCGCGTCGTCACCACCACGACTCAGCTCACCGACTTCGCGAACGAGATCGGTGCGCGTGACATCGTGCTGCACGGGCTCATGCAACCCGGATCATCGGCCCACCACTTCGACCCGAGCCCCGCCGATTTGCTCGCCCTCGCGCAGGCCGATGTACTCGTGACTAACGGCTTAGGTCTCGAGCCGTTTCTCGACAGCGCCATCGAGGCCTCGGGGTTTCAAGGTGAGATCGTGACCGCGAGCGACGGCATCGACCTCGATGAGGCGGCGCACGTCAGCGAAGAGATGGCCGCGGCCGGCGGCGAGCACGCCGAGCACGACGAGCACACCGAGCACACCGAGCACGACGAGCACAGCGACGAAGACACTGCAGAGCACGCCGCTGAACACACCGACGACCAGGCCGCCAGCGCACACGAAGACCAAGACGCACACGACGGTCACGACCACGGCCCCGTCAACCCGCACATCTGGACCTCGGTGCGCCAGGCTCAGGGCATGGTCGCCGAGATTGCGGCGGGGCTCGAAGCCGCCGACCCCGCGCACTCCACCAGCTACGAAGACCGTGCCGCGCACTACATCGACGAGCTCAAAGCGCTGGACGAGTGGGCTGCGACCCAGTTCAAGCGCGTACCCGAGGCCAAGCGCGTGCTCGTCACCGGGCACGACTCGCTCAGCTACTACCTACACGACTACGACATCGCCTTCGCGGGCGCCATCTTGCCGAGCTTTGAAGACAACGCAGAGCCCAGCGCGACCGAAATCGACGCGCTCGTCGCCCGCATCAAGGCGCAGGGCGTGCCCGCGATCTTCGTCGAGTCGTCGATGAGTCCCAAGCTCGCCCGCACCATCGCCCGCGAGGCTGGCGTGCGCGTCATCGACGCCGAGTCGCTCTACGCCGACGCGCTCGGCGCCCAGGGCTCGGGCGCGAGCACCTATCTGCACGCGACCGCCCACAATACGCGCGTGTTGCTTGAGGCGTGGGGTTTTGATCCGGATCCCTTACCCACCGAGCTTGCCCCGCAGGCTGCCAAAGCCCCGCGGGCCGAGGGGGCCGAGGCACCGGGCGCCGCGCCGGGTACGCAGCAGACGGCCGAGCCTGAGCGAGCACCGTACGGGGCGCGCGCATGAGCGCCGCGATCGCGCTCGCGGGCGCAGCGTTTGGCTACGGCGGAGTGAGCCGCGTCGAAGACCTCACGCTCGAGGTGCCCGAGGGGGCAGCGGTCGCGCTGATCGGGCCCAACGGATCGGGCAAGTCGACGCTGCTGCGCGGGCTGCTGGGGCTCTCGGAGCGCACCGCCGGCGCTGCGCTCGTGTTGGGGCAGACGCCCGAGCGGGCACGCAGCCAGGTGGGCACGCTGCCGCAGGCCGATACGCGCGACACGACCCTGCCGATCTCGCTGAAGCAGGCCGTCACGATGGGCCTGTACCGCGGCCGCGGGCCGCTGAAGCCGATCGGGCGAGCGGGCCGCCGAGCGGTCGACGACGCGCTCGAGCGGGTAGGGCTTGCGGCTTTTGGGCAGCGCCTGTTTGGCGAGCTGTCGGGTGGGCAGCAGCAGCGCGGCATTTTGGCGCGCGCGCTCGTCGCGAACCCGCGGCTGCTCTTGCTCGACGAGCCGTTTAATGGCCTCGACCGCGAGAACCGTGACACCCTGCTCGAGCTCGTGCGCGAGCTCACGAGCGAGGGGCGCACCGTCGTCGTGTCGACGCACGATCTCGAGATCGCGCAGCAGGTGTGCTCGCACGCGCTGTTGCTCTCGAGCGGGCACCACCCGGGGCAGCCCGGTCACCCCGCATCGTTTGGGCTCGTCGAAGACGCGCTCACGCTGGGCGCGGTGCAGCACGCGTTTCACGACGTCACGGTCGAGATCGACCAGCACACCGTCACCACGACGCGGGAGACCGAGTGATGGTGGAGGCGGCGGTGTTCGCGGGCGGGGGCGTGCTTGTGGGCGACGTGTTCGCGGGCGGGGGCGTGCTTCTTGGGGCTTCGCCGGGCGGCGGCTTGCCGTTGGTCGAGCTCGGCCCGCTGGGGGTGTTCTCGCTGCCGTTCATGTGGCGGGCGCTCGTCACCGTGGTGATCCTGTCGATCGCGGCGGGCATCGTGGGCTTGTTTGTGAGCTTTCGCGACCTGGAGTTTGTGAGCGACGGGCTCGTACACGCTGTGTTTCCTGGCCTCGTCATCGGCACCGCCCTTGGCGGCACCGCGGGGGTGTTGCCCGGCGCGCTCGTCGCGGCCGTGGTGGCGGCCGTGCTGTTCACCGTGCTTGAACGCCGCGGGGGAGTCGACGCCGACTCGGCGATCGCCGTCGTGCTCACCGGGCTGTTTAGCCTGGGCGTTGTGCTCGTGTCACGGCAAGAAAGTTATGTGTCTCAGCTGCAGGAGCTCTTGTTTGGCCGCCTGCTCACGGTAACGCAGGCGCAGCTGTGGCAGATCGCCCTCGTCGCACTGTTTGCGGTCGCGGTGGTCGCGGTGACGGGGCGGGCGCAGCTGTTTCGCGCGTTTGACCGGGTTGGGGCAGAGGCTGCGGGTGTGCACGTGCTGCGCACCGACCTCGCCCTGTCGGTCGCCGTCGCGCTGCTTGTCGTCGCCGGAGTACAAGCGCTCGGCGTACTCATGGTGATCGCGCTGACGATCGTGCCAATGGGGGTCGCCCGGCTCATCACGCGCCGGTTCACGTGGCTGATTCCGCTCGCGATCGTCACCCCGCTTCTCGCGGGTGTCGCGGGTCTGTCGCTCGCGTTCGACTGGTCGGTGCGGCTCGACGCCTCGGTGTCGCCGGGCGCGGTCGTCGTGCTGCTGCTCGTCGCGCTCTACGCGGTCGCCGTGCTGTGGCGGCTCGCGGCGGGCGCCCGCCGTCGGGTGCGCCCGCGTGGCCGAGCTAGTACCGCACAGCAGGGCGCAGCTCAGCAGGTCACCGCAGCTCAGCAGGTCACCGCAGCTCAGCAGGTCTCGGCTCAGCGGGGCACCGCAGCAGGGCGGGGGCACGCATGAGCTACTTCGCGCTCGCCGCCCTCGAACTCACGCTGCTCGGACTGCTCTCGGGCATCGCGGGCACGCTCATCGTGCTGCGTCGCCGCTCCTTCTTCGCGGTCGCGCTCAGCCACGCCACGTTTCCCGGCGGCGTCGTGTTCGCGATCGCCGGCTACAACCTGCTCATCGGCCAGGCACTCTTCGCGGTCGTGCTTGTGCTGCTCATGACGGCGCTCGCCCGCGTACCCGGCCAGGGTCGACAGGTCGCCAGCGGCATCGTGCTCGCCTTCGGGTTTGCGCTCGGCACGCTGCTCGCGAGCCTTAACCCCGGCCTCGGCGTGCCGGTCGAAGCCCTGCTCGTCGGTTCACCGCTCGCCGTCACGGTCACCGATCTTTTGGTCACCGCCGCGGTTCTGCTCGCGACGCTCGCAGTGGCGGCAGTGTTTCGCCGCCGCATCCTGTTTCACACGTTCGACCCCGCCGGGTTCGCGGCGACGGGCTTTCGCGCCTGGCCCGTCGAGCTCGCGGTCACCGCGATCATCACGGCCGCGGTCGTCGTCGCGATGCCCGCGGTCGGCGCTATCTTGGGGGTCGCGGTGCTCATCGGACCGGCCGCCGCGGCGCGCGTGCTCGCCCCCCGCACCACCTGGATCCCGCCGCTCGCCGCCGTCTTCGGCGTCACGGGCGGGCTCTTAGGCCTCTGGCTCTCACGCGAATTCGCGGTCGCCGCGGGCGGTGCGATCGGCCTCACCATGGCGGGCCTCTTTTTGCTCGCGCTCGCGGTGCGGGCGGGGTGGGGTGCTTTGATCCGGATCACGGGGCCGCGCCCCCACGCGGGTATGGTGGCGTCAGGGCCGCGGCAAGAACGGCAGCGGGCCAGTCAAATGGGTACGACAGACCAGATGGGTACAACAGTGGGAGGTAGCGCGTGAAGCCGAGGCGCAACACGTGGCAGCGGGAGGCGGTGCGCGCCGCGCTCGCGAGTGCACACGGGTTTGTGAGCGCGCAGCAGCTGCACCAGACGCTGCGCGACGCGGGCTCCACGATTGGGCTTGCGACGGTGTATCGGGCGCTCGCGAGCCTCACCGAAGACGGCGAGGCCGACTCGATTCAGGCGCCCGAGGGCGAGAACCTGTTTCTGTCGTGCACCTCAAAGGGACATCACCATCACCTGATCTGCCGCCGTTGCGGCTCGGCACGCGAGCTTGAAGCGACCGTGGTCGAGGAGTGGGCGCGCCTCGTGGGCGCCGAGCACGGATTCTCAGAGATCGAGCACGTCATCGACCTGTTCGGAGTGTGCGCCGACTGCCGCGCGCAGCAATAGCGCGCGTGGTGCGTCGTGCCCGAACTCGTCTATGTACGCAGTCAGCACAAGCACTCCCTAAAACGCAAGAACCCACGACTATGCGTGGGTTCTTCGAAGTGGTGCGCCAACCGTGTCTCAGGAATCGCTACCAATTAAGAGAATAGCTCAGGCTCGGTAATTGGTCTACGCGCGCGCGAGTTGCGCTGGAGTAGGCCAGCAACGCAACGTGCACGCGGTGTGTGTTTGGGGTGCGGGCCTGGTGTGCGCACATGCAGGAGCGCTGATCTCCTGTGTGCGTGCAAGGCACGCATGCAAGTCGCGCGTGCGCGCGGTGCTTACGTGAGGGCCGCCTGCTCCTCGCTCTGAGCGTCGCTCTGCTCCTCACCGAGGCCACCGAGACCCCCGAGGTCACCGAGCTCGCCCAGCTCCCCGCCGAGTACCTCGCCCCGCCTCGCGGCCGTCTGCTCCTCGCGGCGCGCGATCCGGCGCACAGAGCGTGCGCGCCGCTTGATGAGCTTGCGATCGCGGCGCCGCTCGACGAGCGTGTACAGCACAGGCACGAGCACGAGCGTGAGCAGCGTCGATGAGATGAGGCCGCCGATCACGACGATCGCGAGTGGCTTGGAGATAAACACACCGCCGCCTGTGAGCCCCAGCGACATGGGAACCAGCGCGAAGATTGTCGCCGCGGCGGTCATCAGAATCGGCCGCAGCCGCAGGCGCGTTCCGTGTTCGACCGCGGCGTCGAGGGTCGCGCCGCTCGCGCGCAGCCGGTTGATCAGGTCCATCAGCACGATCGCGTTGGTCACGACGATGCCGATAAGCATCAGCAGGCCGATGAGCGCAGGGAGGCCGAGCGGGGTGCCCGTGATGAGCAGCCCTAAGATTGCGCCGGTCGCCGCAAACGGGATCGAGATGAGCAGCACGAGCGGGCCGCGAAAGCTGCGAAAGGTTGCCACCATCACGAGCAGCACGAGCATGATCGCGGCGAGCATCGCGAAGCCCAGCTGGGCGAAGGCCTCGTCTTGTTCAGACGAGACGCCGCCGAGCTCAAACGTGACACCGGCGGGCAGCGTGGTCGTGGCGATCGCCTTGTCGACGGCGGCCGATGCCGCGCTGAGCTGCCCGGCCCGGGGTGTCACCGTGAGCGCGATCTGCCGCTCGCCGTCGGCCCGCGAAATGCTCGGCGGGGTGAGCTGCTCGCTCACCGTCGCGATGTCAGAGAGCGCAATGGGGGAGCCCGTGACCTCGACCGCGGCCCGCTGCTCGGCCTCGGCCTGCTGCTGCTTGGCGAGCTGACTCGCGGCCTCGCCCTGCGCCTCGCGCAACGCCGTCATCTGCTCGTCGAGCCCCTCGATGCCGCCCTGTGCAGCCGCTATCGCGCCCTGCAGAGCCGCGAGCTGCTCGGCGCGCTCGGTGGCGGCGCGCACCGCAGAATCCTCCTCAGGGGTGCGCGGCTTCTCGGGCGTAATGGGAGCCTTGCTGAGCGCGTCGAGCTGCGCGGTGAGCGTCGCAAGCTGGGTGACGAGTTCTGAGCGTGCCGTCGCAGCCTCGTTCAACTGGGTAGTGAGGGTGGCGTTCGCCTCGAGGCGTGCGTTCTCGGCCTCAGCCTCGGCCTGCTCTTGCAGCAGGTCTCCCGCGTGCTTTTGCGCCTCGGCGGTCTGCTGCGGGGTGACGGGCAGCAGGATCTCGCCGAGCTTGTCGGCGCTGCGCTCAGCGCCCGGGTTGCGCACTACGATCATGCGCTCTTGGCCCTCGAACATCAGCTGCCCGACAGTCTTTCCGTCGAGCGCATCGGCGACGGCGGCCGCGACCTGCGCGCGGTCGAAACCGAGCTTCATCGCTTTCGCCTCGTCGAGCTCCACGTGCACGACGGGCTGCTCACCCGACAGTTCACTCTTCACCGACTGCACGCCCGCGGCCTCGGCGAGCTGCTTCTCGAGCAGGTCGCTCGCGGCACGCAGTGCGGCCGGGTCGCTGCCCCTGATCTGCACCGAAATGCCGCCGCCCGCCCCGTCGACAAACGCGTCTTGCGAGGCCAACCGTAGTTCGCCCGCATCACTGAGCTTGTCGAGCGCTCGCTGCACGGCTGGCTCGACCGTCGCCACTGCGGCATCGTCTGCCAGCTGTACGGTGTAGCTGATCTCGGTGGGCCCGCCGGTGCTGGCGCCCAACGGAATCGACGTCATCACGTCAAGCACACCCGGCACCTTCGCGAGGGCCTGCTCGACTGGCTCGGCGGCCGCGACGAGCGCGTCACTGCCAGGGGCGTCATCGCCGGGTATCTGCGTGACCTGCAGGCTCTCTTGGCCCGATGACCCGAGAAAGTCGGTCGGAATGAACGCGCTCATCGCGAGGGTGCCCACGAGAATCAGCGTCGACGTGACGATCGTGACGACGGGGTGCCTGCGGGTCGCCCCGAGCGCCGGCATGATCGCCCGCTGCAGCCGGTCAGGCTGGGTGTGAATCTCGGCAAGATCTGATTCCGGATCAAGGGTGGCTTCGGGGCCGCCGTGCGTGGGGGCTGGGTGAGTGGAAGCGGTGTGCGTGGGTGCGGGGTGCGTGGGGGCGGGGTGCGGTTTGCCGCCGCGCATAAACCAGAACGCGAGCACCGGCACGATCGTGAGCGCTACTGCGAGCGACGCGAGCAGCGCAATCGATACGGTGACGGCGAACGGACGAAACAGCTGACCCGCAACGCCCGAAACAAACGCGATCGGCGCAAACACGGCGACGGTGGTGAGCGTCGACGCGGTGATCGCGCCCGCCACCTGCCGCACCGACGCGACAACACCCGAGATGGTGAGTGGGCCTGCGCCGCGGCGCCGACTAATGTTCTCGATCACCACGATCGAGTCGTCGACCACGCGGCCGATCGCGATGGTGAGCGCACCGAGCGTCAAAATGTTGAGCGTGTTCTCGCTCACCCACAGCCCGATCAAGGTGATGAGTAGAGACAGCGGAATCGAGACCGCCGCGATGAGCGTTGACCGCCACGACCCCAGAAACGCCAGAATGACGAGCACCGCAAACAGCAGCCCGAGACCACCCTCAACCGACAGGTCATGGATCGACTGCTCAATGAAGGGCGCCTGATCAAACAGGGCCACGAACTCGGCCTTGAGCGTGGGGGCGACCCGGTCGAGTTCAGCGTTCACGGCGTGTGAAATATCGACCACGTTGGCGCCCTGCGCGGGCATGATCTGCAGCGTGAAGGCGGGTTTACCGTTGACGCGTGAGATCGAGTCGGTGGGCACCTGCTCGAGGGTGACGTCGGCGAAGTCTGAGACTCGCACAACCCCGTCCTTGCCCGTGACAGGCAAGCCGCCGACCGCTTCAATCGCCTTTTCTGGGGTGGCCGCACCGAGGGCCGAGCCCACCGTCACGGGAACCGGAGCGCCGCCCTGGCGGGCCTGACCGGCGGGAAGCGCGGCACCGTGAGCCTCAAGCACGAGCGCGATCTGCGCAGCATCGACCCCGAGTCGTTTCACGTCGGCGTCGCGCAGATCAACCATGATGCGCTCGTCCTCGCGCCCGGCGAGCTCGACGGTTTGCACGCCTGCGATGGACTGCAGCGCGGGCACGACCGTCTGTTGCAGCTTGTCGCCGAAGGCGGCTTCGTCGCCCGTGGTGCCAGCGCTCAACACCATGGAGGGGACGCCTTCAGAGCCACCCGCCACAAACGCGAGCTCCGAGCCGCTCGGCAAGAGCGGCTTCACGCCATCGGCGGCGGCACGAATCGCGCGCATGGTTTCGTCTTCACCCGCGGTAAACGGCCACTCCACGATGACCGAGGCGTAGCCGCCAGCGGTGTTCGAAGTGACTGTGGTGACCCCGGTGACGGCGCTCAGCGCCTGCTCGACGGGCTCGGTCACCAGGCGCGCCATCTCCTCGGGCGCGAGCCCCTGCGACTGCACGGTCACCATCGCGATCGGTGCACGCATGGTGGGCATGAGCTCTTGCTTCAAAGCGCCCATCGAGAACAGGCCGATGACGGCGACCGCCAGGGTGGCGAGGCCGACAATGAGTCGATTCTTGAGGCTGGCGTGGGTGAGGAAGGACATGGGGCCTTTCGGGCAGCGAATACCGGCCCCGTCAGGGCGTACGGGGGTCTGCTTTCAAGCTTGGCCGCGCGCTCGCCGCCGCGCGTCGTCCCCAGGTACCGCCGCCGTCATCCCGCAGGATGAGATTTGGGTACTACTCGCGTGCCACCACGCACACGCACTACCGCGGTGCGACCTCTACCCATGCGGGGTGCTTGGCGGTGCGGCCGTCGCCGCTCGAGCGGCCCGTGAGTCTGCGCCCGATCCACGGCAGCACGTGCTGTCGCACGTAGCGCGCCTGCTCGCGCCGCGACGGTGCAGCGACCGGCGCCGCATCGAGCACCCAGTCTGCGGGCACCGCATACCCGAGCGACCGCAGCACGTTGGCGGCCACGCGGTGGTGGCCCACGGGCGCAAGGTGTAGCCGATCCGGTGACCAGTATTCGCGGCGTGCGAGCACCGGGTCACTCCAGTTGTCACAGAAGTCGATGCCGAGCGACGCCGCGAGCTCGCCCGCCGCTGCTGTCAGCTGGTTGCCCTTCGCGCGCACGCCCTCGCCGCGCGGCAGCCCCGCGGTCGGGTTGGCGCCCGCAATCAAGAGCGGGGATGCCCCCGAGGCGGCGATCCGGCGCAGCGCGCGCTCTGATTCAGCGATGATCCAGGGCATGTCAGTGCCTGGGCGTAGCATGTCGTTGCCGCCGCCGTTGAAGCTCACGAGCGTGGGGCCGAGCGCGAGCGCGGGTTCGAGCTGCTGGGCGATGATCGGGGCGAGGAGGCGCCCGCGAATGGCCAGGTTGGCGTACGCGATCGGCTCGCCCACCGAGTCGGCGATGCCCTGCGCGACGAGGTCGGCCCAGCCGCGCACGAGGCCTCCGGGCTGCTCGTCGCCGACGCCCTCGGTAAAGCTGTCGCCTATCGCGACGTAACGAATGCGCGCCTTGCTCAGGTCTCTGCCCAGGTCTCTGCTCAGATTCTCGCCCAGATCTTTGCCCAGATTCTCGCCCAGATTCTCGCTCACCGCTCCAGCCTATGCCGCGCATGCCCCGGGCCCGCGCAGCATCGCCTACTATGGCGTGAGACTCTCCACAAGGGAGTGCGTTTTCGTGCGGCTGCAACGACCAGACCCCGCGGTCACGCGAGTCGCTCGACACAAGGAACCTCATGAAACTCTTGCGCGCCCTGCCGCTGCTCGCCTGGATCGTCATCGCGATCGTCCTCGGAATTCTCACCGGCCCCGTCATGCCCGCGTGGCTCGGCAGCGTGTTTCTGACGTACAACTCGATCTTCTCGGGCTTCTTGGGCTTCGCGGTGCCGCTCATCATTCTGGGCCTCGTCACGCCCGCGATCGCCGAGCTCGGCAAGGGCGCCGGCAAGTGGCTCGGCCTCACCGCGGGCCTCGCGTACGGCTCCACGATCGTCGCGGGTCTGCTCGCGTACGTTGTGAGCCGCTGGCTGTTCACTCCGGCGCTGGGTGGCGGCGGGCTCGAGTCCCTCGAAGACGGCTCCGGATCAGGGTTTACCCCCTACCTGACCGTCACTTCGAGTGCCGCGGGCTCGGCGACCGAGATCGTGTTGCCTCCCGTGATCGACGTGATGAGCGCTCTCGTGTTGGCGTTTGTGGTGGGCATTGGGCTCACCGCGTTTCACAGCCGCGTCATCTTTCGGGGTGCGGTCGAGTTTCGCACCATCATTGAGTCGCTGATCAAGCGCATCATTGTGCCCGCGTTGCCGCTGTTCATCTTCGGCATTTTCATGGATCTGTCGGCGAGCGGAGCGGCGATGACGGTCGTCTCGAAGTTCTTGCTCGTGGTGGTCGTGTCATTCGCGCTCACGCTCGTGGTGCTGCTCGCGCAGTTCACTGTGGCCGGAGCGATCAACGGCAAGAACCCGGTGAAAGCGCTGTGGAACATGCGCGACGCCTACTTCACGGCGCTCGGTACGTCGTCGTCGGCGGCCACGATTCCGGTGACGCTCGAGTCGACGAAGAAGAACGGTGTGGCCGACTCGGTCGCCGGCTTTGTGGTGCCGCTGTGCGCGACGATTCACCTGTCGGGTTCAATGGTGAAGATCACCTGCTTCTCGATTGCGGTGCTGCTTTTGACCGGCGGCGACGTGTCATTTGGGTCGTACCTGCCGTTTATTCTGATGCTCGGTGTGATGATGATCGCGGCGCCCGGTGTGCCCGGCGGTGCGATCGCGGCGGCGGCCGGGCTGCTCGTGCAGATGCTCGGGTTCGGCGAGGTCGAGATCGGCCTCATGTTTGCGGCGTACATTGCGCTCGACAGCTTTGGCACCGCGACGAACGTGACGGGTGACGGCGCGATCGCGATGATCATGCACAAGCTGACCCGCGGGCACTTGGGTGCGCAGGCGCAAGACGAGATCGACGAAGACGTCGAGGGGCTGCCCGGCGCGGCGGGCGAGAAGCACTCACTGTCGTAGTCGCGTTGCCGCGTTGCCGCGCTGGTAGGGTTTTTGTCATTCTGTCGCGTCGGTAGGGCCCTTGTCATTCTGCGCGACGGAGGAGTCGCTGTGAGTATTAAGTTGGCTGGTCTGGGACTGGCTGGCAGGCTAGGCACTGGCCGTTGATTCTCACTCC